>NZ_JBNCAQ010000002.1:181766-234475 GCF_049808595.1 Streptomyces aurantiaciflavus
CCTCCGCTATAGTAGGGGGTCGGGGGGGGTCGTGCCGGCGGGGCCCGGGGGGGGGGCCCCGGGGGGGGGGGCCCGCCACCGGATCCCGTGGGTCAGTGGGGGCGTGTCACTGGGCGTAGTACGTCGCGTCCCCGCGGTCCGTCGCCGTGCTCAACGCCTGCACGTACAGCAGGTAGTTGTAGTGCCGGATGTAACGGCCCGGGAAGTTGTACGACTCGTAGGAGACGCCCGCCGAGTCGGCGAGGCCGGCCCGCTGGGAGAACGTGGCGTCGGACGCGAACTGCGCCGTGCCGTCGTTCTTCTCCACCCACACCTCGAAGTTCTTGTGCCGCAGGTAGTAGCCGGGGAAGTTGGCCGACTCCAGCGACACCGTCCCGCTGCCCGCCAGACCGGTCACCACCCGGAACTGCGAGTCCGCGAGCGGGCTCACGTTGGCCTCGATCCGGGCCCGGTACTCCCAGTGCCGGATGAAGCGGTCCGCGAAGTTGTAGGAGGAGAACCGCTGCGGGGTGACCCCGTCCGCGACCGGGATGCCGAAGTCGGGCGTGCCGTCGGCCTTCCAGTACACCTTCTGCACGCGGGTGCGGCGGTTGGGGTCGTTCAGCGGGTCGCCGGTGATGTCCTTGTAGCTGCGGTCGTGGTAGACGAGGACGTCGGACCTGCCGTCCTCGGAGACGGTGAACGAGTTGTGGCCGGGGCCGTACTGCGAGGTCGCGTCACTGGACTTGAAGACCGGCTGCGAACCCTTCGACCAGGACGCCGGGTTGGTGAGGTCGGCGCTCGCGGACGCGGTCAGCATGCCCAGGCAGTAGTTGGCGTCGGTCGCGCTCGCCGAGTACGTCATGAAGACCTTGCCGCCGTGTTGGATGACGGCCGGACCCTCGTTGACCTTGTAGCCGATCGTCTCCCACGACAGCGTCGGCTGCGAGAGCTCCGCCGGAGTCCCGGTGATCGTCCAGGGGTTGGCCATCTTCGCGAGGAACAGGCTGGTGTTGTTGTTCTCGGCCGGGTTGCGCTGCGCCCAGGCGAGGTAGCGCACGCCGTTCACGACGAAGGTGGTGGCGTCGAGGGAGAAGGTCTCCCAGGTGGTCTTGATCTGGCCCTTCTCGGTCCAGGTCGCGGTGAGCGGGTTGCTGCCGGTGCCCTCCAGGACGTACATCCGGATCGCCCAGATGTCGTTGGTGGCGCCGGCCGCGAAGTACACGTACCACTTGCCGTCGATGAAGTGGATCTCCGGTGCCCAGATGTGGGCGCCCATGACGCCGCTGGTGTGCTTGGTCCAGATGGTGACCTCCTGGGCCGTCGACAGGCCCTGGATGGTCGTCGCCCGGCGCAGCACGATGCGGTCGTACTCGGGGACCGTGGCGGTGAAGTAGTAGTAGCCGTCGGTGTGTTTGAAGATGTGCGGGTCGGCGCGCTTCTCGGCGATGGGGTTGGTGTACGTCACGGCGGGGGAGTCGGGGACGGCGGCCTGGGCGGGGGAGGCCGGGCCGACGAGGGCGGCGGCGAGGGCCACCAGGACGGCCATGAGCAGCCGAACGGCGTTGCGTCTCAAGGGGGTTCTCCAGATCAGAGGGGGACGATCAGGTGGTGGGGACGAGCTTCCACTGCTGGCAGTTGTTGTTCAGCCACGTCCACTGCCGTACGTCGGTGCCGTTCGCGGTGCCGCAGTCGGCGACGTCGGCGACCTTGCCGGTGCTCTCGTTGACGACGCGGACGTAGTCGCCGCTCGCGGTGAGGACGAGGCGGTAGCGCTGGCACTTGTTGTTCAGCCAGGACCACTGCCGGATGTCGGCGCCGTCGGCGGCGGAGCAGTCGGCGGTGTCCATCACCTTGCCGGTGGCGACGTTGACCAGCCGGTTGGTGTCGTCGCCGAGGTCCTCGAGCCTCCACTTCTGGTTGGCCCCGCCGTTGCAGGTCCACTGGAAGATGTTGGTTCCGTCGGCCGTGCCGCCGCCGTTCACGTCCAGGCACTTGCCGCTGTTGCGGTTGACGAGGGTGTACGACGTCGGCGTGGTGGCCGTCTCGCCGGACGGGCCGGGAAGCGTCGTGCCGAGCGCGACGGGCGTACCGAAGTTCGGGGTGCCGTCGGCGTTCCAGGTGAACTCCTGGGCGCGGGTGGTCCGACCGTTGCCGCAGCCGCCGTTCGCCGCGGAGTTGGCGTGGTAGACGATCCAGTTCTCGGTGCCGTCGGGCGAGGTGAAGAAGCCGTTGTGGCCGGGCCCGTACACGCTGTTGGCGTCACTGCGCTGGAAGACCGGCGTCTGCTTCTTGGTCCAGGACGCCGGGTTCAGTGGGTCGTCGCCGGTCAGCTCCAGCTGGCCCAGCTTGTAGTCGGGGGTTCCGCAGAAGCTTGCGGAGAAGGTCAGGAACGTGCGGCCGTCGTGATACAGCGGCTCGGGTCCCTCGTTGACCGCGCCGCCGGAGGTCTCCCAGCTCAGGGTGGGGCTGGAGATGATCGTGAAGGTGGAGCTGCTGAGCGTGTACGGGTTGCTCATCGGCGCGATGACCAGGCTCTGCTTGCTGCCGTTGATGAAGCCGCTGCCCACCAGGTAGAGCTTGCTGTCGTGCTCCAGCACGGTCGCGTCGATCAGCCAGCCGCCCGGAGTCAGATTCGACCCGGTGAGCGAACCCTTGTAGGTGTACGGCCCCATGGGGTCGGTGCCGGCGCTCTCCAGCACGTGGGTGCGCTGGGAGTCGCAGCAGGAGACACCGCTCTGCCCGGCCGAGTAGTACACGTACCAGTGGCCGTTGAAGAGGTGCATCTCCGGCGCCCAGATGTTGGTGTTCCGCGTCGAGGTGGTGTCCGACCACACCTGTACGTTGGGCGCGGTGGCGAGGCCCGCCAGGGTGGGGGACTTGCGGATGCCGAGGATGCCGGTGAACGTCGTGGTGATCAGGTAGTAGTTGCCGTCGTGGTACTGCAGCCACGGGTCGGCGCCCTTGAACGACTTCAGCGGGTTGGTGTACGGGCGCCCGTCCGCCGCGGACGCCGGCTGTGTGGTCGCCACCAGCGCGAGGAGGGCGGCGAGCACACAGAGGATCAGTGATCTCCGGCGTTTCGTCGGGGGCCGGTGAGACATCCGAGGCATACGAGACCGTCCCTTGTCCGTAATTTCGAACGTAGTTCGTAACTTCGGCCGAAACATAGGGGTCGGGCATGTCTCCGTCAATGGTTTCGACCAAGGAGGCTCCCCGCCGAGGCGGAACGCGGCCGGGTCGGCGATCCGGCCCTGCCGCCCCGTCAGTCGACCCTGCTCTTCGGCGGGGTGAGTGCCTGGGCCGGTGCCCGCGCGGACGACCTGAGATGGCTGGACGTGCCGACGGTGCCGACCGTGCCCGACGCCGCAGGCGTGCGCCGGCCCCAAGGGCGCCGGGCAGGGGCAGGGGCGGTCCGCCCGGTCCGCGTCCTGGGGCGGGTACTGGTCGCGCCGGAGCCGTGGCGGTCCGTACGCTTCACACAATCCGCACAGGAGTCCAGTGAAGCTTTAGAGTTCAAGGGCTACGCTCGTCGCCATCCGAGTGGCCGGGAGAGCCCAGGCGCCACGGTACTCGGCTCCCCCCACAAAGCTCAGGAGTCCGGTGTGCGTGACGGCGACGTAGTGGTGATCGGCGGCGGCTACGCGGGCGTCCGTCTGGCGAAACGGCTGGACGCGACGGCGCGGGTCACCCTGGTGGACCGCAAGGAGATCTTCTTCCACCGCATCGCCTCCCTGCGCGCCGGCGTGCGCCCGGAGTGGACGGTGACCCCCTTCATCCCGTACGACCGACTGCTGCGCCACGGCCGTGTCGTCGCGGGCAAGGCGGTCCGCATCGACACGGGCGAACGGCAGGTGGTGCTGGCGACGGGGGAGCGGCTGCCCTACGACGTGCTGGTCATCGCCACCGGCGCCGACTATCCCGAACCGGCCCGCTTCACGGGCACCACCACGGAGGAGGCGGCCAAGGCGTTCGCCGCCCACCAGCGGAGCGTCGCCACCGCCGAACACGTCCTCGTCGTCGGCGGCGGCCCCTCCGGAGTCGAGCTCAGCGCCGAGATCCGCCTGGCCAGACCGGACGTCCGGATCACCCTCGCCCACTCCGGGCCGACCCTGCTCCACGCCACGGGCAGCACACGTGCCGCACGCAAGGCGCAGGCCTGGCTGGAGGCGCACGACGTGGAGGTGCGGCTCGACTCCTTCATGTCCCCCGGCCACGACTTCGGCACCTACCGCGACGCCCGCGGCACCGTCCTCGAAGCCGACCTCTCCTTCTGGGCGACGGGCACCACCCCCAACACGCTCTGGCTGCGTCTGGCCGGGCACGGCGACTGGCTGAACCCGAGCGGGCATGTGAAGGTCGACCGCACCCTGCGGGTCGAGGGGCGGCTCGACGTGTTCGCGGTGGGCGACGTCAACGACGCCACCGAGCTCAAGATCACCCCTGTCGCGCTCGCCCAGGCGGACCTCGCCGCCTGGAACATCCGCACCTACCTGAACAGCGCCGGCAGACACCGCAAGGAGCCCCGCCTCTACCGGCCCGTCCACCGCACCCCGCTCATCGTGCCGTTCGGCGCGGCCGACGGGCTGACCATGCTGCCCGTCCCCGGCGGCGAGACCGCGGTCCTCGGCGGCCGCACCGCCGTCCTGGCCAAGGCGAAGACCCTCATGACCCCGTACATGAGGCGCCAGCTCGGCTACACCGCGACCTGACGCACCGAGGACGCGACGGCAGCCGCCGAGACGGGTGAGGCCGCGCGGCCGGCCGGCTGATCCACCGGGGCGGCGGCCCCGGCCACCCGGAGCCGGCCCCTGCCGCCGTCGGGCCGTCGCGCGCGTGACGTCGCGCGGCGAGCTCAACGGCCCGCGCTCAGCGGATGGCTGAACCCCTGTGCGGAGATCAGGCCGGCCGCGTCGGCGAGGTCGGTGGCGAAGCGTTCCACGGCCTCGTAGGGGAAGCGCTGGCTGGGGCCGCTGAGGGAGAGCGAGGCGATGACCGTGCCCGTGCGGCCGGTGACCGGGACGGCGACGGCGGTCAGGCCCTCGTCCCACTCGCTGCTGCTGACGGCGTAACCGCGCTGGGCCGCCTCCCGTGCCCAGGCGCGCAGCCGGTCCGCGTGCGCCTCGCCCTGGGGGGAGGCGGCGGCGACCCGGCGCAGCAGCGCCTCGGAGGCGTCCCGCAGGAGGACCTTGGAGGAGGCGCCGGCCCACAGGGGCTGTTCGTCGCCGACGTCGACGACGTGGCGCAGGGGGTGGGGGCTCTCCTCGTGGGCGACGCAGACGCGGTGGGTGTCGCGGGCGACGAAGAGGTTGACGGTCTCGCCGAGCCGGTCGGCGAGGTCCCGCATGACCTTGCGCGTCTCGCGCGGCACCTCCCACTGGCTGCGCGCCAGGTAGGCCCAGCGCCACAGCCCGGGACCGGCGGTGTAGCCGTTCGGGTGCGACCACAGCAGGCCGCTCTCCTCCAGGGTCTGCACCAGCCGCAGCACGGTGGTCTTGGCCAGCCCGGTGGCGTCGGTGATCTCGCGCAGGGTGATGACGGGCCGGTCCTCGCTCAGCAGGCCGAGGATGTCCAGGGCGCGCCGCACACTGCGCACGCCCCCCGTACCGGCCTGCTCTCTCCCCAGCTCCACCGATGGGTCCCTGTCGTCCACGCGGATCCTCCCCGTACCCGTCCCTACTCGTGCGTACCCCCGACGTTAGTCCGCCAGGTGGACCGATGGAACCGTAAAGCCGAAGAAACTTTGGCGTAACCCCTTGATGCACCTCTTCGGCGCCCATATGTTTCCGCCACTTGGTTCGATCGGTCCGTTGAGCGGACCTGGTCCTGAGGGTCGCCGCCCCCACCGCTGTGGCGATGGCCCGGTGTGCCGGTGACGGCCCGCTCCGCACCCGGGAGCCCCGCCGTCGTCCGAGCGTCAGTCCCCGACCGCAGCCGCAGCATCGCATGGAGTGTGTGAGATGAGCAGTACCCAGAACCCGGCCACGACCGGCGGCGCCGGAGCGTCCGGCGTGGCGAGGAGAGCGGCGATCGCGAGCTTCATGGGAGCCGTGGTCGACTGGTACGACTTCTTCCTCTACGGCATCGTCGCCGGTCTGCTCTTCGGCGACCTGTTCTTCCCCGACGCCTCGCCGGCCGTGGGCACCCTGGCCGCCTGGGCCACCTTCGGCGTCGGCTTCCTCTTCCGTCCGCTCGGCGGCATCGTCTTCGGCCACTTCGGCGACCGGCTGGGCCGCAAGCGGATGCTCGTCCTCACCATGCTGATCATGGGTGTGGCCAGCACCCTGATCGGTGTCCTGCCCACCTACGCGACGGCCGGAGTCTGGGCGCCCGTCCTGCTCGTGTTCCTGCGGGCCGCGCAGGGCTTCGCGGTCGGCGGCGAGTGGGGCGGGGCCGCGCTGATGGCGGTGGAGAACGCCCCCGCCAAGTGGCGCTCCCTCTACAGCAGCGGCGTCCAGGTCGGCGCCTCGGTCGGTCTGCTGCTCGCCACCCTCATCACCAAGGTCATGTCGGGCGCCACGTCGGACGCGGCCTTCCGCGACTGGGGCTGGCGGGTGCCGTTCCTGGCCAGCGCGGCCCTGGTGATCGTCGGCCTGGTCGTCCGCGCCAAGGTCGAGGAGTCCGAGGTCTTCACCAGGAGGGTCGCCGCGATGGGCGAGGACAAGAAGCCCCGGGTGCCGCTGATCGCCGCCGTCCGGTCCAACCCCAAGGGCTTCTTCGCCATCATCGGCCTGCGCTTCGTGGAGCTGTTCACCTTCTACGGCGTCACCACCTTCGGACTCGCCTACGGCACCGACGAACTCGGCCTGGACCGCGACAGCCTGCTCAACGTCAACCTGGCCGTCGGCGGACTCGCCGTCCTCACCATCCCGGCCTTCGCCTATCTCGCCGACCGCTTCGGCCGCCGCCGCGTCTACTGCTGGGGCGCGCTGGCCGGTGCGGTGAGCGCGGTGCCGTACTTCTGGGCGATGGAGTCCGGCTCGCTCGTGCTGATCGTCGCCTGCGCCGTCCTGCTGGTGAACATCGCGCACGACATGGCGGTCTCCGTCCAGCAGTCCCTGTTCACCGACATGTTCGGCCCCGAGTACCGCTACAGCGGCGCCGGCGTCGGCTACCAGCTCGCCAGCGCGATCGGCGGTGGCTTCACCCCCTTCGTCGCCGGCTCCCTGGTGCTCTGGGCGGACGGCGGCTGGACGCTGGTCGCCGCGTACATCGCCCTCGGGTGCGCCGTCTCCTTCCTCGTCGCGCTGCGCATGCGGGGCGACCGGGAGACCGGGGCCCCGGAGCAGGGGCGGCAGCGCGTGGAGGCCGCGGACGCGGCCGCCTGACCGAGCCGCCCCCGCCGGGGCCCCGCTGGTACCGGGGCCCCGGCGTTCTTGTCGGGAGACCACTCGCGCCCTACTCTGACCGCAGAGTGGATTGACTGATCCGTCTAGTGGACCTTGATCGTTGGAGTTCCGGTGATAGCAGCTGTCCTCACGGCCCCGGGCCGGATCGAGACCGTCGACGACTGGCCCGCCCCGGTCTGCGGCCCGCGCGACGTCATCGTGCAGCTGGACGGCGTGGGCCTGTGCGGCAGCGACCTCGCGGTCTTCCACGGCAGGCGCCGACCGCCCGCGATGCCCTGGGTCATGGGCCACGAGGGCTTCGGACGGATCGCCGCCGTCGGCAGCGACGTACGGGACCGCCAGGTGGGCCAGCGGGTCGTCATCGAACCCAACTACGCCTGCCTGACGTGCGCGGACTGCCTCACCGGCCTGACCTCCGCCTGCCCGCACCGGGCCATCGTCGGCCTGAACGCCCCGGGCGTCCTGGCCCGACGGGCGGCGGTCCCCGCTCCCTTCGCCCACCCGGTCCCGGACGGCGTCGGCGACGCCGACCTCGCCGCCACCGAGCCCTACACCGTGGCCCGGGCCGCCGTACGCCGCAGCGGCGTCACGGCCGCCGACCGCTGCCTGGTCGTCGGCGCGGGCGCCCAGGGCCTGCTGGTCTGCCTCATCCTGTCCCGCCTCGGCATCGAACCCGTCGTCACCGAACCCCATCCGCTGCGGCTCGCCCGCGCCGCCCGGCTGGGCGCGACCCCCGACGACGGCCGCACCGGCTTCACCTACGTCTTCGAGACCTCCGGCCACGCGCCCGCCCTGCGCCCGGCCGTGGACCGCGCCGCCCCCGGCGCCACGGTCGTCCTGATCGGCCTCAACCACGCGCGACTGCCGCTCAGCACCGACGACCTGGTCCGCCGTCAGCTGGTGCTGCACGGCTCGATGATCTACGACCACCCCGCCGACTTCGCCACCGCGATCGCCGAACTCCCCCAGGCCCGGCCCGGAGCCGTCGTCGAGGCCCACTTCCCGCTGCACCAGGCCCAGCAGGCCTTCGCCGGCGCCGCCGAACGCGCCGGGAAGACCTGGATCGGCATTCCTTAGCACACGAGCGTGATCGACCACCCGAGATCACGCGAAGACACGGCCTGGCCGGGGGCGTGATGGCATCCCTACTGTGAGCTCTTCGGCGCACCGCGCCTCGTACCGGGAGCGAGCAACGGGGGGCATCCATGCGACGGACCTGGCAGCGCGTGCTCGGCGATCTCCGGACGCGCACGCATCTGGACGCCTACGTGGTCTCCGCGTGCGCCCTCGTCTTCTGCGTGCTGTCCCTGATCGGTGACGTCCTGTCCGAGCGGCTGCTGCTGACCGCCCTGCTGGCCGGTGTGGGCCTGTTGGTCTTCCGGATCACGCTGCCCGAGCGGGGCGCCTCGGACGTGGACGCGGTCCTGCACGACCGCACCGACTTCGACTCGGTCCCCGTCGCCGGCCGGCTGGCCGGGGCGCGCGAGGTCGCCGTGTTCGCCCCCTCGGGCATCAACCTGCTCAGTTCGAGCACCTGCGAGGCGCTGCGCAGCCAGGTGCTGGCCCGCGCCGACGGGAAGGTGCGCGTACTCCTGCTCGATCCGTCGGCGACGGAGGCGGTGCGCGTGGCCGCCCGGCAGCTGGACGACGGGCAGGAGTTCTCGGTGGAGTCGCTGGCCCCGTCACTGCGGACGGTGGTGTCCCGTATGGAAATGATGCGGAACTGGAATGTCCCGGGAAGCTTCGAATACCGGCTCATCGACTTCAGTCCCGGATTCAGCATGTTCACCGTTGATCCCGGCACCGACAACGGATCGCTGATCGTCGAATTTCACGCCGTTCACGGGCGTCACACCGGCACCCGTATGCACATCGCTCTGACACGGGCGAGCAGCATTCGCTGGCACGACTACTGGATCGACCAATTCGAACATCTTTGGTCCCTGGGCCGGACGCCCGCCAACTGACCGGCAGACATGGGGGATTCCGCTTTTATGCCCCTGTCACCATCTTGCCCACCCGCCCATTCCGTGTTGATAATGGGCGGCCCTACACAGCCGCGAAAATCAGGCGGATTGCCCATGGGTTCGACCGTTCCATCCTTCCCCAGACTGGACTTCCGGGGTTGGTGCATAGTTCTGCCGGAGCGAGGCCGTCACTTCCTGCTGCCCGCCGAAAATCCTCGGGAACCACTGAATGCCGAGGTCTCCGAACGCAAGTCCGGTTTATGGGTGCTGCGCACCGAGTCGGGGCTCGGCGTGCTGGTGCCGGACGGCATGGAGGTCATCCGCAACGGCACCGCGGTCACCGGAATGGCCGTTCTGCACCAGGGGGACACCCTGGAATTCGGCGGCCGGCTCGCCGTCTACGAAGAGGTCCAGCGACTGACCCTCGCCCCGGGCGACGCCCTGACCGGCCGTCACTGCCCGCACTGCTTCACCACCTTCGCGGCCGGGACCGAGGTCGTCCGCTGCCCGCTGTGCGGAGAGGGCTACTGCCCGGACTGCTGGGAGCACTTGGTGGGGAGCCGCTGCTGCTCACGCAACTGCCACTTCTCTCCGGACAGTCAGGGGACGCATGACCAGTGAGCGCCACGCCCCGCCGGCGTCGGTCCGGTGGTGGCGCGAGGATCTGCTGGCGGACGCCAGGGCCGTCGTGGTCGGGGCCGGCGCCCTGGGGAACGAGGTGGTCAAGAACCTCGCCCTGCTCGGCTGGGGGACGGTCGTCCTGATCGACTTCGACCGCGTGGAGAGCGGCAACCTCGGCAAGTCCGTGCTGTTCACGGACAAGGACGTCGGGCGCCCCAAGGTCGAGGTCGCCCGGTCGGCCGCCGCCCGGCTCAACCCCGGCTGCGCGGTCGTCGCCCTGGACGGGGAACTGCGCACCGTGGCCGGCGCCGGGCTGTTCGCCCGGATGGACGTCGCCTTCGGCTGCGTCGACAACGCGGCCGCCCGGGTCGCCCTCGGGCAGCTCGCGGGACTGGCGGACTGTCTGTTCGTCGACGGCGGACTCACCTCGTGGGAGGGGGCGGTGCGCCTCTACGCCCCGGACGACACCCGCCCCTGCTATGTGTGCACGCTGACCGAGGAGGACCTCGGCGACCTGACCCTGCGCCATTCCTGCCTCGCCTACGCCCGGCGCGCCCAGTACGGACAGGGCGTGCCCACCACCGCCCTCGGGGCGTCCGTGGTGGCGGCGCTCATGGTGCAGCAGGCGGTGAAGTGGATCCACCACGACCCGGACGCCCTGCCCGTCCGTCTCGGCGAGGAGATACGCCTCGACCTCGCCCACGACCAGTACGTCCGCACCACGCTCCCGCGACGCGAGGACTGCTGGCTGCATCCACAGGCCGCCGCCCCGGCCGCCGCCCCGGCCGAATGGGCTCGCGCCGCCACCGACTGGGCCGGTCTCCTCGGCTCCTGGCGGCACGCCGCGAACGACCCCGACGCGGTGCTGCGCCTGCCGATGGAGATCAACGCGCGCACGACCTGCCCGGCCTGCGGCGGCACCCGCCCGGTCAACCGCGTCCAGGCGAGCACGGGCGGCCCCGAGGACGGGTACGGCCGCTGCGCCGACTGCGGCGGAAGAACCGTCCCCGACCTGTCCAACGTGGTGACCGGCGACGAACCCTGGATCGGGCTCTCCCCCGGGGAGACCGGCTTCCCCCCGTGGAGCTGGGTCGAGACCGGCCCCGGAGGCACCGCGGACGCCGGCGCCGCCGTACACCTGGAACTCCCCGGATATCCCGCCGAGTCGGAACTGGCGGGACTGGACCCGAGGCGGCGCGGATGACATCACCACGGCACCGGCGCCTCGCGAACGACTACGCGGGAATGCTCGACCTCGCCCAGTCGAGCGAACTGATCAGCTTCCACAGCCTCGGAAATCCGCCCACGAAATACACCGTCACGCTGCGCTGCCTCGGCCTCGTCCAGATCAAGGACGTCCTGGTCCAGTCGGAGGAGCACGAATTCGATCTCGTGCTGGGCGAGAAGTTTCCGGTGCTGCCGCCCGTCGTGGTGTGGAGAACGGCCATCTTCCACCCGAACTTCAAACCCCCGGACGTGTGCATGGGCGACATCTGGTATCCGGGGCTCTCCCTCGCCGAACTGTGCGTGGCGCTGTGCGAACTCGTCCAGTACAAGTCCTTCAACATCTACGACCCGCTCGACGGAAAAGCCGCCCTGTGGCTCTGGGAGCAGCTGAACGTGGACGAAACGATCGTACCGATCGACCCCCGTCCGGCCATCAGCCCGGAATTCGAGATCATCGCCACTCCGCGCCCCGAGCCAGGGGAGGAATGAGCCGCCATGCCCCGACTCGACGCGCACAGTGTCGCCGGCCACTTCGACCAGCTCGGCTGGCACTACCGCATCGTCGACAACAACACCGTGCTCACCGGCGTACGGTGTCTCGTCCCCTGCTACGACTACCGGGCGGCGCTGGAGGTGCGCACCACCGAACGCTGGGTGTACCTGCGGGTCCTGCTGCAGCGCGACGTCCTGCCCGCCCGGCGCGTGACCGTGCTGCGGTTCCTCTCCCGCTGGAACCAGCGGTGCCATCAGGCCCGTCTGCTGCTGGTCGACGACTGCGTCGTCGTGCAGGCCGAAATCGCCGCCGTGCAGTGTCATTTCGGCGCATTCCGTGACGCGCTGTCCGCCGTGTGCCGGTACAGCGAACTCGTCGGGGTGGAAGTCTCCGTTCTCGCCACGAACCCCGCCGCCTCCGAACTCTACGAAGCGGTCGAAGCCGCTCGGGAGAACGACTACTCGCCCACCGCCGGCCGGGGCCTCACGGCCGAAGAACTGGACTTCGACTTCGATCTCGTGGTGAATCCCACGTCGTCGTCCGCAGCCGTCCCCGCCCCTTCAACCGCTGCGAGGTAAAGCATGGCAGCCCCCGCTCCGGAAACCGTTCCCATCATTCTCCGCGCGAGTTTCGGTACCGGCTCCTGGGACATCTCCCTGCCCCTGGACGTCAATGTCGCGGCCATCATCAAGAAACTCGTCAGCCGCCCGGACCTGGGTTTCACCGAACAGGACAGCAGCGGACTGCGCATCCCCTACCGGCTCCGGTGGCAGGAGGGCAACCGCTACCTGCTGGAGGGCGAGACCCTGCGCGCCGCCCAGGTCACCGCCGGTCACACCCTGGTCATGTCGGCCGAGGCGCGCGCCGGTGTCACCGCCTCGCAGCCCGACACACCGGCCGGGGTCCGTTCATGACCGATGCCGAGCCGGACTTCTCGATCGACCCGGTGCCGAGGGTCTCCCTGAAGGACACGCCCCCGAGCATCGCCGAACTGCCGCTGGGCGCCGACGGCTTCCGGCTGGAGGTCGCCGACCACGTGCTGGCCGCCCTGCGCAGTCACGCCGCACTCGACCCGGAACAGGAGTGCGGAGGCGTCCTGCTGGGACGGCACTACCGCTCCGACGACAGGTACGCGGTGCGGATCACCGACTCGCTCGCGGTGCCCAGCGAGAGCCGGAGCCAGGTGCACTTCGACTTCGACGCCACCTCGATGGACGCCATCTTCGCCCGCCTGGAGGACGGCGACGAGTACGTCGTCGGCTGGTACCACTCGCATGTGGCGGGCGCCCCGTTCATGTCCACGATCGACCGGCGCACCCACCGGCGCCACTTCACCGACCCCTGGTACGTGTCCTGCGTGGTGGGAGCCGGGGAGTGGGGCGTGCCGGTGGGCTTCTGGCGGTGGGTCGACGGCCGGCTGCGCGCCGTCGACGAGTACTGCGTCACGACCCGGGCCGTCCCCCCGCACGCGGTGCTGGAGAACCACCGGCGGTCCCTGCGGGCCTGTGGCATGCCGGAGGACCCGAGCGAGGCCTCCGCCCTGCGGGCCCTGAGCCTGTTCCCGGCCCTCGGCATCGATCCCCGCGGCCCGCTGGGACGGGCCCTGCTGCCGCCGAAGCAGCTGTCGGGGGGCCGGCGGTGGCTGCTGGGGAGCGGCTCGGAACTCCAGCTCGTCGTCGGGCTCGCGAGCGCCGCCGCCGAGGACACGAGCGCCGCGGCCGAACTGGCGCGCGCCAGGGACCGGCTCCTGCTCACCCGCCCCCTGCGGGACGTCCTGCAACGCTCCCTGCTCGACGACGACTTCAGCGACCTCATGGCCGTCCAGCGCGGCGTCTGCTGCATGCTGGACCCGGACGAGGGGACGGTGCGCCGCTACGACATCGCCCGCGGCATGGCGGTGCACGTGTCCCTGGGCGTCCGCCTGAACACCCTCTCCTTCGGCCCCGACGACGATCTCTACCTCACGGCGGACGACCAGCGGCTGTACAAGCTGCCCCCGACCGTCAAGCAGGACGAGGCCGGCTACCAGTACGAGTTCCACACCATGGTGCTGAGAGGGCTCGAGGGCGCCTGCCGGCAACTCCTCGCCGCCCAGGACGAGATCTGGGTCCTCACCGACGACGACCGCTGGTACCGCTACCCCTACCCCCAGCGCATCGAGGGCGTCAGCCCACTGGAATCGGGGCCGCTTCCCGCCGCCGACCAGCATTTCGTCCTGGAGGAACCGGTGTCGGAGTCCGCCTCCGCGCCCTTCCTGCTCACCTCCCGGAACGGCTCGCTCGGCACCTGGCGGTGGGAGGCCGGGACATGGGTGGCCCAGAGCACGTGCGAGCTGCCGCAGCCGTTCCACGACGCACCGATCGTCCAGGCCTGCCGCGGGGGACAGGGCCTCCACGTCCTGTTCGAACACCGCACGGGGAACCAACTCGCCCTCTTCGAAAGGCAGACGCTGAAATTGCTCTGCCACTTCCTCGACTCGGACAGCACCGACCCGGTCGGTCCCACGGGACTGTGCGCGGACCGCACCGGGCGCGTCTACGTCCGGGCCGCCGAGTCGCTGTACCGGGTCAGGGTCTGAGGGGGCACGGCGGACCGTGACCGGCGGGGGAGAGGACGGAGAGGGGGAGCGGATGACCGAACCGACGGTGGCCGAGTGTCTGCTCGACGGGGACCCGGTACGGGCGGCCCGCGCGTTCGCCACGGCCCACGGACTGGCCGTACCGCCGGAGGCGCCACGGGCGGCCGCCGTCGACAGCGACGCCGTCCGCGAACTGGCCGACGCGGTGCGCGAGGAGCGACCCGAGGACGCGCAGTGGTGGGCGCGGGCAGCGGAACTCTGGCTCGCTCTGCGCATGGCCGCCACGGCGGTCTCCTGCACCCTGCGCGCCCGGCACCTGCTCAACCAGGGGACACGGGCCGCTCCCGGACTGGTCCGCCGGCTCAGCGAGACGGACGCGGCGGCGCGGTCGGCACTCCCGGCGGTCGGCGCCCCGGCCGAGGACCCCACCGGACCCGCCGAACCCGAGGGCGCCTACGCCAAGTACGAAAGGCTCCTCGACCAGCGGGCCCGCGACCGGTTCGTCCTCGACGCGGACGTCAAGCGGCGGTGGCACCGCGAGGGACGCTACTGGCTGATCGTGGAGGACCTGCTCGCCGAGGCCGCGCTCAGGCCACTGGAGCACTGGCTGTACATCGACACCGAGGACCTGGTGCGCTGCGGCCGTGCCCTGCACGCGCTCGGCGACCGCGTCTCGGCCTACGCCTGCTTCAGCCTGGTGGTGTCCGTGCACGGTGAGCCCACCACGGAGTTCGGCGACGACAACCCCGGCGATCCCCATGTGAGGTACGCGCACACCTATCTGAACCGCTCGCCCGGTCTGGCGGACCGGCTCGGCGAGCCGGCGCCGTCGGGCCACCACGTCCGGGGTTCGGCACTCGCCGAATGGCTGGAGCGGGAGGGCCTGCAGGAAGAACTGCTGGCCGGTCCGCACGTGCGGAACCTGTGCGCCGGGCCGATGCGCGGCCGGCACCGCACGCTGCGCCGTCAGCTCGAAGGCATCGCCCGGCGCAACCGGTGGTTCCTGCCCCTGACCGACCCGATGGCTTCCGTCCCGGACCTGCCGGACACGGCGGCGCCGGTCACCGCGGCCCCGCCGCGGGCCTCCCTCCGCGGCGGCGTCCGCGCCCTGCGGGGACAGACACGCGCCGGCGCGGGCACCGCCCCCGGACACACCCGACCCGCCCCCGAGGACCTGCCCCCGCACCCGCCGAAGAGCCCGCCCCCGAACCTGTCCGAGACCCTGTCCGAGGACCTGCCGCCGCACCCGCCGAAGAGCCCGCCACCGAACCTGTCCGAGACCCTGTCCGAGGACCTGCCGCCGCACCCGCCGAAGAGCCCGCCACCGGACCTGCCCGAGACCCTGTCCGAGGACCTGCCGCCGCACCCGCCGAAGACCCCGCCACCGGACCTGTCCGAGACCCTGCCCCAGCACCCGCCGAAGACCCCGCCCCCGAACCTGCCCGAGACCCTGCGCCCGGACCTGCGCGAGACCCTGCCACTGGACCGGCCCGAGACCCTGCTCCCGGAACTACGCGAGGCTCCGGCCCGGCTTCTCCCCGCGCCCCCGGACCCCGCACTGCTGCGTACGGTGGTCGGCCTCGGGCCGGACGGCGGCGACCAGGTTCTGGAGATCACACCGGGCAGCCCCGCGTTGCTGCTCGGCAGCGCCGGCGACCCGCAGCTGACCGGACACCTCGCGGCCGAACTGGTGGCCGCCGGCATCCCGGTGCTGTGGGCCCGGCTGCCCGGGCCCGAGGACCCCGCGCAGGGCGTCACCGACAGCTGGCACCGGCTCGCCGACGGCGGCTACTGGGGGCGGCGAGCGCACTCCTGGACGACCGAGATCAAGAACCCCGGCACCCGTGCCGCGGTCCTCGACCGCCTGATCGCCGGTGCGGGCCCGTGCCCCGACCCGGCGGGCGACGACTGCCTGAGCGGACTGCTCGACGCGGTCTGCTACGACGAGGGGGCGGACGAACTGTCCGAGGGCGGCAGCCAGACCCTGCGCCGGCTCGCCGCCCGGGTGGTCGAGGCCCGGGCCCGCATCAGTTACTCCGGCCCCGACGCGCTCCGGCGCACGGCCCTGCTCCTGGAACGCACCACCAGGGCCGCCGAGTCCCTGCGCGAGGCCATCTCCATGAGCTGGGAGGAACCCCGCCGCCCGGCGCCGACCGCGCCGCGCGCGGTGCTCCTGGAACTCCCCAAGGACGACCCGACCGCCGCGGCCGTGGCACTCGCCCTGGTCACGGGATCCCTGATCCGGACCGCCGAGGCCGTACGGGGCGGCGACAGCGCCCCGGCCGCCGCGACCGACGTCTGGCCGGAGGGACTCGACCTCGTCATCCAGCCGCGGGACACCACGGACGAGACCGGGGAGACAGGGGAGACCGGGACGGACACCGCAGGCGACACCCCCGACACCACCACCCCGTCACAGTCTCCGGCCGCCGCGCCCGAGGCGCCCCAGGACACCGCCCCCTGGTTCGACCGGCCGCCCGACGACGCCACCGACTACGCCGCCCGCGCCGAACTCCCCTCGGCCTGGGAGGAGCGGCGGATGATCCTTCCGCACGACTGGCGACCGGTGTGCGTACTGGTGTCCGGGAGCCTGGCGACCGTACCGGCCCCGCTCCTCGACTGGTTCTGTGCCGACGGGGCGGCACACGAACACGGCCTGGTCGTCGCGAGCGCCTCCGTCGCACCCGTCGAACTGCGGACGGCGGCGCGCTACGGCACGTTCCTGGTGGGCGAGTCCCTCCACCGCGACGCGGAGCTGCGTACGGCGTTCGAGGTGGGCGCCGGTGTCCGGCTGCCGCCCGCGGCCGGCGCCGAGGACACCGACGCCTGCCTGGTGCGGTGCGCCGGCCCGGGAGCCGCCCGCTCCGCACGGCTGGTGCTGTGGCCCCGTACCGCGATCGGAAGGGAGGGATGACCATGCCGCACTCGCACGACTGGCGGATCCACTACGAGCAGGGCGTCGAGGCGCTGCGGGAGGAGCGGTCGGAGGAGGCGCGGGCGCTCTTCGACAAGGCCGTCGAGGCCGGCGCCGACCGCTGGGAGGCGTACTACGCCCGTGCCTGGGTCACGGTGAGGTCCGCGCGGGGCGGAGCCGATCCCCTGCTGGACCAGGCGGAGGACGATCTCACGCGCGCCGTGGAGGAGTTCGGAGCCGGGGCCGACGCCACCGCGTTGCGCGGGGAGATCGCGGCACGCCGCGACCACCACGAACAGGCCCTCGAGCACTATCTGCACGCCCTCGGCCGCAGCAGCAGGCCCAGCCTCGTCGAGCAGGGGATCTGCGAGGAACTGGCGATCCTGCTGGACGATCTGGAGGCCGAGACCGAGACGGAGACCGCGCTCGACAGCTGCGAGCGGCTGGTACGGCTGGTGCAGGCCGCGCCCCTGCCGGCGAAGCGCGCCGACGAGCTGCTGGCCGAGGTGATCGCCACCCGGGCCCACTGCCACCGCGCGGCGGGGCGCCTCCAGGACTACCAGGCGGACGTCGACACCCTCGCCCGGCTCGCGCCGGACCATCCCATGGCCGCCGACGGCAACGCCAAGGGCACGTCCACGGGTTCCGTCGCGCCGAAGCCCGTCACCTCCGAACCGACCTTCGCCGCGGTGGGCGGCCTGGACCATCCGGGCAGCTTCACCAGCACCGTCAAGCAGCTGTTCGAGACCTACTTCGCCTCACCCGACATCGAGGCCCTGCGCCGCAGGCTCGCGGAGTACGGGCAGTCACCGACCCAGTCCCTGCTGATGTTCGGCCCGTCGGGGTGCGGCAAGACGCACATCATCCGGGCCCTCGCCGGGGAGTACCGGGCCCGGCACCACCTGGACCTGCCCATCGTCCGGATCCGCCTCAACGAGGTCCTCAACCGGTACGTCGGCGACGACCAGAAGGCCCTGACGAACCTGATCGACCAGGTCATTGACGTCCAGCCGGCCATTCTCTTCGCCGACGAGGTGGACGCCATCGGCATGTCCCGCGAGGACAGCCAGGACTGGCGCATCCATCTGGCGGCGCACTGGATCCAGGAGGTCGACCGGCTCCGCGAGTCCGGTGCCGCGGTCCTGTTCTTCGGCTGCACCAACCGCATCTGGGGCATCGACCCGGCGATGCTGCGCCGCTTCGACCAGAAGCTGCCGGTGGAACTCCCCGGCCCCGAGGTGCGCTCCCAGGTCTTCGAGCTCTACCTCGGCCGGCTCAGCGCCCGGGTGCGGCCCGAGTCGGTCGACCTGCAACTCCTGGCGGAACGGTCGCACGGACTGACCCCCGGGGACATCCAGCAGGTGGTCAACCGCGCCTCCCAGGAACTGCTGGGCCAGGGCGACGGCGCGCAGCGGCTCACCCAGGAATCCCTGGTGCGGGTGCTGCGCGCGTACAGCCAGCCCATGCACGTCCAGGAGTGGGTGCGCCAGTCGGTCGCCGCGCTGCGCAGCAACCACCTCGACGCCATGGCGGAGCAGGTCGAGCGGACGTACGGCCCGTTCGTCGCCGACTTCGACGCGCTGGTGCAGGACACGGGCTCGGGGACGCCCGCCTGGCGGTTCGTACCGGAGGACGCCTGGACCGAACAGCCCCACTTCGACCTCAGCCTCATGCGCGAAATCCGGAGATGACAGTGAGTTCACAGGACACGGTCGGCTTCCTCGTCGATCACCTGAAGGCGGCCCGTTCCGACCAGCCCCGCGAGGGCAAGCCGGTGTTCTGGCTGGGCGCCGGCTGCTCGGCCCACGACGGCGTTCCCCTCAACGCCGAACTGCTGCGCCTGGCCATGCCCGAGGACCGGGGCACCTGGGGCAGCCCCCAGTACCGGTTCGACGTCTTCTGCGACAACCTCGGCGCGGACCGGGCCGACTTCCTCGCCCCGCACGTCAGACGGACCCTGCGCCCCGACTCGCCCTACCACGGTCTCACCCGGCTGATGCGGGCCGGATACGCCGACGTGGTCTTCACCTTCAACATCGACGACCTGCTGGAACAGGCCTTCCAGGCGGCCGGGTTGCGCGAGCGGGAGGACTACGAGGTGGTCCTGGTACCGGAGCTGGTACCGGACGTCGTCGCCCGCCGGATCTCCCCGCGGTACGGTCCGCGTCTGCGGATCGTGAAACTGCACGGCGACTACCGCTGGGGCGTCAACTTCATGACCAGCACCGAGATCACCCAGTACCCGGAGGCCATCCGCAAGGCCGTGGAGACCTGGTCCGGACAGCCCGCGGTGGTGTGCGGCTACTCCTTCTTCCACCTCAACGTCCTGGAGGCGTTCAGCCGCACGGGCTCCTACATGGTGTACGCCAACCTGCGGTTCCCGGACGCGCCCATGGTGCTGTCGCTCATGTCGGCCAGGAACCCGAAGTCGGCGTGGTTCGTCGACGGCGACCTCGGCTCCTTCGGCGGGTTCGTCGCCGCGTTGGAGGAGGGACTCATGCCATGAGCGACATCAAGGTCGCGCAGCTCGGCATGATCATGAAGCTGCACAACCGGAAGGGCAACACGTGGCGGACGGCGCTCGTCGTCGGATTCGACGGAGGCGCCGCCCTCCTCAACCACAAGCGACCCCAGGTCTTCAAGAACGACCTGCTGCTTCGGGTGTACCGCAAGGTCAACGCGGCCTGGCGCAGCGTCCTGCCGGACGACAGCCACCGGAGCCAGTGGATGATCGAACACACCTCGCCGCCGGACGGGGAGCCGGACCTCGAGGCCCTGTGGTGCATCGCGCGGCTGGTCCGGGACGGATACGTCCACTCGATCGTCGCCACGGACAACGCGGGCGTCTTCTACGAGTCCCTGGGCCAGCTCGGCGTGAAGATGGCGAAGTACGAGTGCAGCGAGAACCTGCCCAACGTGCTGCCGGCCAAGGCCAAGGGCGCCGATCCCCTCTTCATCAACGCCGGGGAGTTCCTGCTCTACGGCTGCGAGCCGGACGTCCGCGGCAACGACGCCGAGCACATCGGCAGGATGCACAAGGCTCTCAAGTCGTATCTGGACGAGTTCGACGCCGTGTACTGCTGGGGCTGGAGCAACATCAACCACCAGCTCGACTCGGTCTTCTCCAACACCAACGAGACCCTCAAGGTCCTGGGCTGGTACGACACCACGGAGGACGCCCTCAAGATCACCACCGACTACGACGTCGTCGAGTGCGACGGTCCGCTCGAGGAGGCGACCACCGACATACTCCACCGGCTGGCCGAGGAGCTCTTCGACGACGAGAAGGCCCCGCTTCCGGCCGCCCCCCGACCGTCCGGGGCCGAACCGGCCCGGGTGCCCGCGCCGACCGCGGCGCCCCGTCCGTTGCTCTCCGACGAACTCCTCAAACAGTTGGTCGCCAACGTCCAGCAGCACCGGATCAGTTACATCGGGGTCGACGGCGAACTGACCCGGCGGCGCTGCTTCGAGTGGCTCACGGCCGAACTGAGCGGAAAGGGCCGCGACGTCTTCGTACGCACCGACAGCGACATCTCGGTCCTGGGCCGACTGGCCACCACGATGTCCGCGCTCGACGACCATGTCTGGTTCGTCGGCCAGCTCAACGGTGACGGAACGGCCGACCGGACGTGGCTGAGCAGTCTGTTGTCGTACTCCCAGCGCTGGAACGGCCCCGGCACGCAACCGCGGAACCCGTCGGGTGATCCCACGTCGCACATCGTGCTGTTCCTTCCGGCGCAGGCGGCGGGAGAACTTCAGGGCGCCCTGCCTCCCTACGACGAAACCTGCATCATGTCCGTATTCGCCGACAGCCATCTGGACCAGAAGACCGTCGTCAAGTACGTGCACACGACGGCCGGCCCGCCCCTGGCCGAGTTCACCCCGGTCGACGTGATGGATCTGGCGGAGCGGATGATCGACCAGTGCAGGGCCGACAGCGCGGCACCCCTGGACTGGCTGCACGACGCGCTGGACCTGTGGCGAAGGATGATCGTTTCGGAGATCGCCGCCCGGGCCTCCGAGAACACGGACACCGACCGACAGCCCCTGCTGACCTACGCCGATCTCCTACGGCTCTGGGACGAGGCGGCGAACCGCATGACCAATGCCGAGGTTCCGCTGGACTTCGATCTCGGACCTGTGCATCGTCGAGAAGAGGACAACCCACCCGAGGACGTCGAATCCCCCGACGACGACAATCCACCTGACTTCGATCTCGGGCCCGCCACCCCGCGGCCGTAGGAGACAGCGATGCAATATCGTCAGGTCGAAGAACGGGAGCACCGGAAGAAGAGCGTGCCGGATCCCGAGCTGAACCTCAGGACCAAGGACAGCTGGCTGTCCGTCAACCTCACGCCCACCGACCGGATCCGCAGCGGCGGACCGACCGTCGAACTGCTCGCGAGCCTGCAGGACAGGCGCTTCAAGCTGACCTACGAGATGTCCGGCGACATCGTGAGCGTGCGCGACAGGCTGTCGCGCATCCAGCGCAACCATGAGGAACGCACCCAGGAGGCGCGCCGCGACGCGACGGCGTCCCTCGCGCCCCAGCCGTCCAGGAAGTCCGAGTCCACCGACCTCCAGGACGGCGTGGTCGAGCTCCTGACGTGGCAGTCCTTCCTGGACGCCGCCTCGGCCCTGCGGGAGGTGGCGGACTTCGACAACCGGCAGTACAAGGAGCAGGATCTGCTGCTCGACAAGGTCGCCGACATGTACCACTACTGGCTGACCACGATCCTCGACCGGGTCCGCAACCGGCACGACGGCGTGCAGTTCATCAGCACGCTCCTGCGGTCGGAGCAGGAGATCCTGGTCAACCTGGGTGTGCGCCTGGCCCGCGAACCCGCGCTCAGGCCGGCGCTCCAGGAAGAGCTGGTGGGGGTCTACCGCGACGACAGCCTGTCTCCCGAGACCAGGCGGCACGCCTTCAACTCCATGCAGCCGATCACCCAGGAAGCGGTCGTCAACGAGGACAACCTCTCGGCGTGACACCGGGCTCGGGCCCGGCCGACGCGCGATTGTCCGTGCCGGGTGTCACGCTGATGTCAATGGACCTGCGAAGGGACGCGCCGTGATCACCACTGACCCCACTCCCGGCTCCCCCTGCTGGCTCGACCTCGGCGCCCCCGACGTCCGGGCCGCCGCGTCCTTCTACGGCGCGGTGCTCGGCTGGGAGTACGAGCCCATGGGCGAGGCCGAGGACGCCGAGGACATGGAAGGCGGGATGTTCCGCAAGGACGGCAAGACCGTCGCCGGGCTCGGCAGACTCACCGAGGAGGGCGCGCGCTCGGCCTGGATGATCTACTACACCGTCACCGACGCGGACGCCACGACGCAGGCCGTGGAGCGCGCCGGCGGCACGGTGCGGGTGGCGCCGAGAGACCTCGGCGAATGGGGCCGCATGGCGCAGTACACCGACCCGCTGGGAGGCCAGTTCGCCGCTTGGCAGCCGGGGACGGACACGGGCGTCGAACTGGTCGACGAGCCCGGCTCACTGTCCTGGACCGAGCTGTACACGAGTGACGCCGCTGCCGCGAAGGAGTTCTACGGCGGGGTCTTCGGCTGGCAGTTCAGCGACATGGAGCTGCCGGGCGGCGGGGGCACGTACACCCTCATCACCCCCGCCGGCCTGTCCGAGGAGCGCATGCAGGGCGGCCTCATGGAGGTCCCCGAGGAGGCCCTCGCCCTGGCGGACGGGCGGCCGTACTGGCACCCGGTCTTCGACGTCACCGACTGCGACGCCGCGGTCGCCGCGGTCACCGAGAACGGCGGCAGGGTGCAGATGGGACCGGACGACGCGGAGGGCATCGGCCGGCTGGCCGTCTGCCTCGACCCGTCGGACGCCGACTTCGTGGTGCTCACCCCGGCCCGGAGCTGAGCCCCGCAGCGCACCGGCGCGGACGTGCGCTGACTCACCGAAAGTGCCCCCTTCTCTGTAAGGTACTGGCATGGGAGTAAGTGACACGACGCTCGTGGACCGCGTGGGGAACAGCGGCACCGGCAGTGACGCGATGTGCCCCGAGCGCCTGGTCCTGGAGCACGTCACCAGTCGCTGGGGCGCCCTCGTCCTGATCACGCTGCTGGACCGCTCGTACCGCTTCAGTGAACTGCGCCGGCAGATCGGCACGGTCAGCGAGAAGATGCTGACCCAGACCCTGCAGACCCTGGAGCGCGACGGCCTGGTCCACCGCGACGCCAAGCCCGTCATCCCGCCCCGCGTGGACTACTCCCTCACCGACCTCGGCCGGGAGGCCGCCGAACAGGTCCGCGGTCTCGCGCTGTGGGTGGAGCAGCGGATGGCGGCGGTCCAGAAGGCACGCGAGGCGTACGACGCGGCGAAGGCGTGACCCGCCCGCCGGCCCCCGCTACGCGCGGGCGGTCAGGTCCAGCGCGATGTCGGTGATCATGTCCTCCTGACCGCCGACCAGGCCCCGGCGGCCGACCTCGACCAGGATGGTGCGGGTGTCCAGGCCGTACCGGGCAGCGGCGGTCTCGGCGTGGCGCAGGAAGCTGGAGTACACGCCCGCGTAGCCGAGGCTGAGCGTCTCGCGGTCCACGCGCACCGCACGGTCCTGCAGCGGTCGTACGAGATCGTCGGCGGCGTCCATCAGCGGGAACAGGTCGCAGCCGTGCTGCCAGCCCATGAGGTCGGCGACCGCGACGAACGCCTCCAGCGGGCAGTTCCCGGCGCCCGCGCCCTGCCCGGCCAGGGAGGCGTCGACACGGGTGACGCCGTTCTCGACGGCCACGACGGTGTTGGCGACGCCGAGGGCGAGGTTGTGGTGGGCGTGGATGCCGAGTTCGGTGGCCGGGTCGAGGACGTCGCGGTAGGCGCGGAAGCGGTCACGGACGCCGTCCATGGTGAGGCGGCCGCCGGAGTCGGTGACGTAGACGCACGTGGCGCCGTAGGACTCCATCAGCTTGGCCTGGCGGGCGAGTTCGGCCGGCTCGGCCATGTGGGACATCATCAGGAACCCGGCGACGTCCATGCCGAGCTCGCGGGCGGCGGCGATGTGCTGGGCGGAGATGTCGGCCTCGGTGCAGTGGGTGGCGACGCGGACCGAGCGGATGCCCAGGGTGTGGGCCTGCCTGAGGTCGTGCAGGGTGCCGATGCCGGGCAGCAGCAGTGTGGTGGGGACGGCGTGCCGGGTGGCGTCCACCACGGCCTCGATCCATTCCCAGTCGGTGTGGGCGCCGACGCCGTAGGTGATGCTGGAGCCGGCCAGCCCGTCGCCGTGGGCGATCTCGATCGCGGCGGCGCCGGCGGCGTCCAGGGCCGCTGCGACGGCGCGGGCCTGCTCGACGGTGTAGCGGTGGCGGACGGCGTGCATGCCATCCCGGAGGGTCACGTCCTGGACGTGGAGACGGGTCATCGGGAGGCCACCTCCGTGGCGATGGGGGTCCCCCCGCTCATAGGGGTCCCCCCGCTCGAGGCCATGCGTTCCGCGGTGCGCAGCGCGGCCGAGGTCATGATGTCGAGGTTTCCGGCGTAGGCCGGGAGGTAGTGGGCGGCGCCCTCGACCTCGAGGAAGACGGAGACCTTCAGTGCCTCACCCGGGCTGGGGGCGAGGGTGCGCAGCGGGTCGTCGGCTGCCACCTTCTCGTACTGCACCTTCTGCTTGAGGCGGTAGCCGGGCACGTACGCCTGGACCCGGGCGACCATCTCCTCGACCGAGGCGGTGACGGCTTCGGTGGCGCAGTCGGAGACCAGGCAGTGCACGGTGTCCCGCATGATCAGCGGGGGTTCGGCCGGGTTGAGGATGATGATCGCCTTGCCGTGGGCGGCGCCGCCGACCCGCTCGACGGCGGAGGAGGTGGTCTCGGTGAACTCGTCGATGTTCGCGCGGGTGCCTGGGCCGGCGGATCGGGAGGCGATGGAGGCGACGATCTCGCCGTGGTGGACCGGGGTGACGGCGTTGACGGCGGCGACGATCGGGATGGTCGCCTGGCCGCCGCAGGTGACCATGTTGACGTTGGGGGCGCCGAGGTGGGTGTCGCCGTTGACCGGTGGGACGACGTACGGGCCGAGGGCGGCCGGGGTGAGGTCGACGAGGGTGCGGCCGAGCGGGCGCAGCACCTCGTCGTGGTGGCGGTGGGCGCCGGCGGAGGTCGCGTCGAAGACGATGCCGATGTCGGCGAACTCCTCCAGGGCGACCAGCCCCTCGACGCCCTCGTGGGTCGTGGCCACCTTCAGGCGGCGGGCGCGGGCCAGGCCGTCGGAGTCCGGGTCGATGCCGGCCATCGCGACGATCTCCAGGCTCTCCGACAACCGCAGGATCTTGATCATGAGGTCGGTTCCGATGTTGCCGGAGCCGATGACGGCGACCTTGGTGCTCACAGCTCGCTCCCTTCCTTCGCGAAGCCGACCCGCACGGAGCCCAGACCGGAGATACGGGCCTCGAACACGTCTCCCGGGGTGGCCACGGCCATCGGTCCCAAGGCCCCGGTCAGCACGAGGTCGCCGGCACGAAGCGGGTCGCCCCGCTCGGCGAGCGCCGAGGCGAGCCAGACCGCCGCGTTGAGGGGGCTGCCGAGGCAGTCGGCGCCGCTGCCCTCGGAGACGGTCTCGCCGCCCCGGGTCATGGTCATCGTCACGGTCCGCAGGTCGACGGCGGTGAGCGGTACGGGCGTGCCGCCCAGGACGTACAGGCCGCAGGAGGCGTTGTCGGCGACGGTGTCGACGAGGGAGATGTCCCATCCCCGCACCCGGCTGTCGACGATCTCCAGCGCGGGCAGCGCGAAGTCGACGGCGCGCAGGACGTCGACGACCGTGCACGCGCGGTGCGGCAGATCCCGCCCGAGGACGAGCGCGACCTCGGCCTCCACCTTCGGCTGCAGCAGCCGCCCGGCGGGCGCCTCGCCGCCGTCCGGCACGGCCATGTCGGCGAACAGCGCGCCGAAGTCGGGCTGGTCCACACGGAGTTGGCGCTGCACGGCCGGCGAGGTCAGGCCGATCTTGCGGCCGACGATCCGGCGGCCCGCCTCCAGGCCGCGCCGGACGTTCAGCTGCTGCACGGCGTACGCCGTCGCCAGGTCGCCGCCGTCGTCGAACAGGTCACGCACCGGCGGGCAGGGGGCCCCGGTGCGGGCCGCCTCCGCCAGCAGGTCGGCGGCCCTGACCACGGCCGGTGGAACGGCGTCCGGGCGGGCGCCGTCGAGCACGGTCGACACGGATTGCCTCCAAAGGGGAGTTCAACGGGGGGCAAGGGGGGAGTCCCACGGGGGAGTGAGGGGAGCGGCGGCTCGCGAGGCGCCGCCCGACTCCGGTATAGACGCCGAGCCCTCAAGGCGACAAAGTTTGTTCCGTGACACGGAACAACCCCCGCGCCAGCATGCTGGACAAGGCGGCTCTCATCCTCGAATCCTTCAAGCCGGCCGGCGGGCTGTTCCGCCTCGCGGAACTTTCGGAGCGCACCGGCCTGCCCAAGCCGACGGTGCACCGCCTGGCGGCGGACCTGGTCCGGCTCGGCTGGCTGGAGCGCTCGGGCCCCCGGTACCGGCTCGGCGCGAAGCTGTTCGAGCTCGGCTCGCTCGTCCCGCACCGGCTCGATCTGCGCGAGACGGCCCTGCCCTTCCTGCAGGACCTGTTCGAGGCCACGCGTGAGACCGTCCACCTCGGCGTGCGCGAGGGCACGCAGGTCGTCTACCTCGAACGCATCCACGGCCATGAGGCCCTCCAGCTGCCCTCCCGTATCGGCGGCAGCCTCCCGCTGAGCTGCACCGCCGTGGGCAAGGCGCTGCTCGCCTTCTCGGGCCCCGAGCTGACCGAGGCGGCGCTGTCCGGCCCGCTGCCGAGCCTCACGCCCCACTCGATCACCGACCCGGCGCGCCTGCGCATGGCCCTGGAGAAGATCCAGGTCTCGGGCCTCGCCTACGAGGAGCAGGAGGCGGCGCTCGGCGTGAGCTGTATCGCGGCTCCCGTGTTCGCCGGCGGCGCCGCGGTCGCCGCCCTCTCGGTGGCCGTCCCGCGCTCACGCTTCAGCCCCGCCCAGCTCGCCCCCGCCGTCCGGACGGCGGCCCTGGGACTGTCCCGCGTTCTGCGCAAAGGCGGCTGACGAAGGTCCTGCCCTGCGTGGTGGCCATGGGGTCCCTCAGCCGGTGCCGGGCTGGACCAGTCGGAAGAGGAGACGGGCGGCGGCCCGCCGGGCGGACTGCCGCAGACGGAGGGGAGGGGCCGGGACGGGGGTCCCGCCCAGGCGGGGGAAGAGGGCTTCGGCGTTGCTGCGGTTGACGGCCTGGAGGGCGGCCGGGTCGACGCCGGTGTCGAGGCCGTTCGCGAAGTACTGGCCGGCGACCGTGGGAGCGAAGGGCCAGTCGCTGCCGAACAGGACGTGCCCGGGGCGGGCGAAGGCGAGCAGGGTGGGCAGGGCGGCCGGGCTGGAGGAGAGGGCGGTGTCGAAGTAGAAGGAGCGGAAGTCGTCCAGGACGTCGAGGGGGCTGCGCCCGGTGTCGCCGGCGATGGCGACGGCCATGCGGTGGGAGGCGTAGGGGACGAAGCCGCCGGCGTGGCTGAGGATGAACCGGATGTCCGGGTACGTGCGCACGACGCCGTTGCGGACGAGGAGGTAGGCGGCCCGGGTGGTGTCGAGGAGGAAGTCGGCGGCGAACGGCGGGATGCCCTCGACGGGCGGCGCCGGGAGGTCGGCCGGGTGGACGAGGACGACCGCTGCGTGTTCGTTCAGGGTCCGCCACAGGGTGTCCTGGCCGTCCGCGCCCAGGTAGACCCCTTGGTTGTTGGCCAGCAGGGTGATCCCGTCGGCGCCCAGTTCGACCAGCGCCCGCCGCGCCTCGGCGGCCGAGGCGGCGGTGTCGGGCATGGGCAGGGTGGCGAAGTACCCGAAGCGGCCCGGGTGTTCGGCGGCGAGGCCGGCGGAGAAGTCGTTGAGCCGGCGGGCCAGGCCGGCGGCCTCGCCCGGGTCGGTGAGGAAACCGGTGCCGGGAGTGGAGACGGAGACGATCGCGGTGGCGGTACCCAGCAGGTCCATCAGCTCCAGCGCCGCCTCGGGGCTCCAGTCGGGCAGTTCCCGGCCGCCGGCCTCGGCGATGCCCGCCTTGGCGAGGAGGCCCCGGTAGAAGGAGGGGACGAGATGCTGGTGGACGTCGATCCGGCGCGGTGCGGCGGTCGGGGTCATGCCCCGCTCCCCGCCGCCATGCGCGTGGCCGCGTCGAAGACCAGTCGGGCGTGGAGCTCGAACATCGACACCAGGTCGACGGCGTCACCGTGGATCTCCCGGTGCACGAACAGGCCGTCGGCGCCCGCGATCGCGTAGGTGGTGAGGGTGCGCACGGCCTCGTCGTCCAGGTCGGGGAACAGGACCCGGATCGTCTCGGTGATCTTCTGGTGGGTGATGTCGCGGACCTGGAGGAACACCGTGCGGCCCCGGGGCTCGGCGGGCCGCCGCTCCAGCGCGAGCATGAGGCCGAGGCGCAGGAAGTCCGGCGCGTCGACCAGGGACTTCGCGACGTTCGCCGCCATGGCGACGGTCCGCTCCAGGGGTGTGCCGCTCTCCTCGCCCGGCAGCTCGACGGCCGCCAGCCAGGTCTCGAAGCTGCGCTCGATGACCGCGGCGATCAGGTCGTCCTTGTCCTTGAAGTGCCAGTAGATCGAGCTGGCGGGCAGCCCGCACTTGGCGCTGACGGCCGCGATGGAGGTGCCCTCGTACCCGCGCTCGCCCGCGATCTCCACGGCGGCGTCGAGGATGCGCTGCCGCGACTCCACTCCGTTCGCGCGCTTCTTCCGCGTCGTCTGCGGCCTGGTCATCCGATCCGCCCTCCTGTCGTGCCGGCACTTGACCGTCTCCGGACCCGAGCTTACCGTAGCGGCCATTCCAATTGGAGTGAACGCTACAGCAAGCGTCGAAGACGACCGGGACGACAGACGAGGTGGCCTGGTGAGTGAAGACAGTGCCGAGGTCGGAGCCCAGGGCAGAGCCGGGGACAGCGCCTATGACGTGGCGGTGATCGGCTACGGGCCCACCGGGGTGACCGCCGCGAACCTGCTGGGCGCGCTGGGCCTTCGGGTCGTGGTGATCGAACGCGACGCGGAGGTCTTCTCCCGCGCCCGGGCGATCTCCACGGACGAGGAGGTGGTACGGATCTGGCAGCGCGTGGGCCTGGCCGACCGCCTCAAGCGGGACATGCTGGCCGAGCGGCCGCTCGACTTCGTCGACGCGCACGGCCGCACCTTCCTCAGCGCGTGCCCCACCCCGCGCGGTCACGGCCATCCGCCGCAGATGTTCATCTACCAGCCCGCGCTGGAGCAGGTCCTGCGCGACGGGGCCGGCCGTTACCCGAACGTGGAGGTGCTGCTGCGGCACGAGTGCCTGCGGCTGCGCCAGGACGCCGACGGGGTGGAACTGACGGTGGCCGGCGCCGCCGACGACCGCGTACGACGACTGCGCGCGGCGTACGTCGTCGCGGCCGACGGCGGCTCCAGCCTCACCCGTGCGCAGCTCAACGTGGGCTACGAGGGACGGACGTACGAGGACCGCTGGGTGGTCGTCGACACCAAGATGCTCAAGCCCTGGCCGGACCACGACCGGCTGCGCTTCCGCTGCGACCCGAAGCGGCCGGCGGTGGACTGCCCGACCCCGCTGGGGCACCACCGGTGGGAGTTCCCGATCCTCCCGGGCGACGACGAGAAACAGCTGACCACCGACGACGCGATCCACGCGATGGTGTCCCGGTACGGCATCGGCAGGGACAGCATCGAGATCCTGCGGGCCACGGTCTACAGCCACCACGTCCGCTTCGCCGCCCGTTTCCGCGTGGGCCGGGTCTTCCTGGCCGGGGACGCCGCCCACGCGATGCCGCCGTGGATCGGACAGGGCATGGCCGCCGGGGTGCGCGACGCGGCCAACCTGTGCTGGAAGCTCGCCGCCGTGGTGCGCGGGGAGCTGCCCGAGTCGGTCCTGGACTCCTACGAGGCCGAGCGCAAGCCGCACGTCAAGGAGGTCACCAGGCGGGCGGTGTTCGTCGGGCGGATCATCACCGAACGACGGCGGGCGGTCACCCGGGTCCGTGACTCCGTACTGCCGGTCCTCAACCGCATACCGGGTTTCGGCACGTGGCTGCAGGACGCGAACTGGATACCCGTCGCCCACTACGCCGACGGCCTGCAGGCCCGCCCGCGCACCAGGGCGTCCGGACACCAGATCCCCCAGCCCTGGGTGACCGGCCCCGACGGCACCCGGGTCCGCCTGGACGACGTACTCGACGGCCGCTGGCTGCTCCTGCACGGCGGACCGCCCACCCCGCAGCCCGCGTGGGCCCGCGCCGGCGTCCCCTCGCTGGCCGTTCTGCCGGCGGGCGCACCCCCGGCCGAGGGCGCGGTCGTCGACAGCGACGGCGTGCTCCTGGCCTGGCTGGCCGAACACCGCGCGGCCGCCCTCGCCCTGCGCCCGGACGCCTATGTGTACGCCGCCGCGCCCCAGGGCGCCCCCCTGCCGCCGCCCCCGCCCGGGTTCGCCCCCGCGCCGCGCGAAGCCGTCTCGATCACCTCGTGAGGACCACCATGACCACGCACATCGCACCCCCGCCGATGCGGGAGTCGCTGCTCGACGTCGCCGGCAAGAGGATCTTCGTCGCGGAGACCGGCGACGGCCCGCCCGTCCTGCTGCTGCACGGCGGCGGCCCCGGCGCTTCCGGCGTCTCCAACTACTCCAGGAACATCGCCGAGCTGGCGAAGGAGTACCGGGTCGTCGTCCCCGACCTGCCCGGCTACGGCCGCAGCACCAAGGGCGTCGACGGCGCCGACCCGTTCGGGTACCTCGCCGACGCCATCCGCGGCCTGCTCGACGTACTCGGCCTGGACAAGGCCCACCTGGTCGGCAACTCCTACGGCGGTGCCTGCGCCCTGCGCCTCGCCCTGGACACGCCCGGCCGGGTCGACCGCATGGTGCTGATGGGCCCCGGCGGCATCGGAACCACCCGGGCGCTGCCCACCCCGGGTCTCAACAGCCTGCTCGGCTACTACTCCGGGGACGGCCCTTCGAGGCTGAAGCTGGAGAAGTTCATCCGCACCCACCTCGTCTTCAACGCCGCCGACGTCCCCGACTCGGTGATCGACGCCCGTTACGAGGCGAGCATCGACCCGGAGGTCGTCGCGGCTCCGCCGCTGCGCCGCCCGTCCGGCCCGAACGCGCTGCGCACGCTGTGGAGGATGGACTTCACCCGCGATGCGCGGCTGTCCCGTCTGCCCGTGCCGACCCTGGTGCTGTGGGGCGCCGCCGACAAGGTCAACCGGCCGTCCGGCGGACGGATGCTCGCCCGGCGCATGCCCAACTGCGACCTGTACGAGGTCGCCAACACCGGGCACTGGGTCCAGTTCGAGCGAGCCGGGCTGTTCAACCGGCTGTGCGCGGACTTCCTGGCAGGCCGCCGATGACCACGTTCGAGAACGCATCGGTCTTCGGCGCCGTCCACCTCGGCCACATCGTCATCGAGACCAACCGCTTCACCGACTGGCGCCGCTTCGGCACCGACGCCGTCGGCATGCACCACGACGACCTCGACACCGGCCTGATGCGCTTCCGTCTCGACGACCGGGAATGCCGCTTCCTGCTGCGGCGCGGACCCGCCGAGGACGTCGTCGCGACCGGCTGGCACGTCGACGACCACGCCACCTTCGAGCAGATCGAGGCGCGCGTCCGCGCCCACGGCGTTCCCGTCGTCGAGGGCACGGCCGAGGAGGCGCGGACGCGCGGCGTCGAACGCCTGCTGCGCTTCCCCGGCCCCAAGGGCATCGCCCAGGAGATCTGCGCCACCCCGGCCGTCTCGCCCGAACCCCTGCGGATGCTCGCCTCCGGATGGGTCACCGGCGACTTCGGCCTGGGCCATGTCGCGATCACCACGGCGAAGCCGGCCCTGACGCACGGCTACTTCACCACGGTCTTCGACGCCCGCCTCACCGACTACATCGACGAGACCATCAGCGGCGTCAAGCTCAGGATCCGCTTCCTGCGCGTCAACGAACGCCACCACTCCGTCGCCGTCGCCGCCGTCCGAGGCCTGCCGATCGACCCGGTCCGCACCCGCGTCCAGCACCTCAACATCCAGACGGCCACGCTGGACGACCTCGCCCGCAGCTACGAGCGCGTGCACGAACTCGGCTTCGACATGGCCCTGTCCGTGGGGCAGCACACCAACGACAGGGAGCTGTCGTACTACGCCCGCACCCCCTCGGGCTTCGAGTGGGAGGTCGGCTGGAACCCCGTCGTCATCGACGAGAGCACCTGGGAGCCCAGCACCCACCAGGGCATCAGCGTCTGGGGCCACCGGCCGGTCGGCCGGACGATCATCGACAAACTCGACCAGTTCCGCCTCGGCGCCCGCTCCCTCGCCCGCCCGGAGCGGACCGTCCCCGCCCTCAGCGGCGCGGGCGTCCCCGACGACCGGGCACCGGCACCGCGATGACGCCTGCCTGCGAGGCCCGTCCGGCTCCGGACAGCGCGGTGGTCCCGCGTGTCAGAATGGGGACGCCGAGCGTTCCGTACTGTCGTTCGCCGTCGTGATCCATCGAGGTACGTCCGTGACCAAGCCCGTCGCCCGCGAGCCGCAGCGACGCAATTCGCGCTCCAACCGGGCGCGCATCCTGGCCACGGCCCGCCGGGAACTGGGGCGGAACCCGGACATCACCCTGAAAGAGCTGGCGCGGGCCTCCGGTGTCGTGCGGCGCACCCTCTTCGGGCACTTCCCCGGACGGGCGGCGCTGCTGGAGGCGCTGGCCGAGGAGGCCTCCGAGAGCCTGCGGGGCGCGGTGGCGGCCGGGGTGAAGCCGTCGGAGCCGGCCGAGCGGGCCCTCGCGTACTTCTCGTTGTCGATCTGGCCCGTGGGCGACCGCTACCGGATGCTCCTGGCGCTGGCCCGGCACGACCTGGGCGCGGAACGCGTCGCCGAGATCATCGAGCCGGCCCGAAACGAGGTCACGGCCATCCTGGAGCGAGGCCAGCGCGACGGCGTCTTCCACACGCACCTGCCGCCCGTGGTGCTCAGCGCCGGCCTCGAGGCGATGACGATCGCCCTGCTGGAGGAGGTCAACACCGGGGCGCTGGAGGACGACGGGACCCGGGCGGCCGTCGCCACGCTCATCGCGGCCGGTGTGCCCGAGCAGCAGGCGTGCGCCGTGGTCGACGCCGTCGTCTCCACGGTTGCCGAGGGGACCGCCGCCGACGGTTGACCCGTGGCACGGCGCGGCCCGCCACAAGGGCCACGACAGGACCCCGGCGCGAGGCGCCGGGGTCTTTTTTCTGCCGTTCCGCCGGGCAGCGGGCGCGCGGAGCGTGAACCCTCCTCCCCGGGTTACCTGGGGACCCTGTGGCCGGAACGAGCGGGACGGGGACGAGCGGGACACCGGGGCTCATGACGCCGAGGGGCCGGGCTGGAAGGGAGAGCCGAGATATTTGCACACCGCTGAGCAACAAACTACTCTGCACATCGATGGGCAATTAACTCGTCCTTCGTATCCCCCTGGAGCCTGCGATGCCCTTGCTCGCGAACACACCCGTCGAGAAGATGACCGGCCCGTACTCACGCCGCTGGTTCGCCCTGCTCGTGCTCTGCCTGAGCCTGCTGATCGTCGTCATGGCGAACACCTCGCTGATCGTGGCCGCGCCCGACATGACCAAGGACCTGGGCCTGAGCAGCAGTGACCTGCAGTGGGTCATCGACGGCTACACCGTCCCGTACGCCGCGCTGATGCTGGTGCTGGGCTCGATCGGCGACAAGTACAGCCGTCGCGGCGCGCTCGTCACGGGACTGGTGATCTTCGCGGGCGGCTCGGTGATGGGCAGCCTGGTCGAGGAGACCGCGCTGGTCATCACGGCACGCGCGATCATGGGCGTCGGCGCGGCCGTGGTCATGCCGGCCACGCTGTCGCTGCTGGTCGCCATCTTCCCGAGGGCGGAGCGCGCCAGGGCCATCACGGCCTGGACCGCCACCTCCGGTCTCGCCATCGCGGTCGGCCCGCTGGTCGCCGGCTGGCTGCTGGAGGACCACGCCTGGGGCACGACCTTCCTGATCAACGTCCCCATCGCCGTCCTGGCCGTCGTCGGCGCACTGGCCCTGGTGCCGCCGTCCAGGGCGGCGGGCATGGGCCGGATCGACTACGCCGGCGGCCTGCTGTCCATCGTCTCCGTCGGCTCCCTGGTCTACGCGACGATCGAGGGCCCGCACTTCGGCTGGGACGCCGGCCCGATCGCCGCCGCCGTCGTCGCCGGCGCCGGCCTGCTGGCCTTCGTCGCCTGGGAGCTGCGCCATCCGCACCCCATGCTGGACGTGCGCAGGTTCGCCCAGCGGCCGTTCGGCGGCTCCATGCTCGCGGTGCTGTTCTTCTTCTTCGGCACCTTCGGCGCGCTCTACTACGCCACCCAGTACCTGCAGTTCGTCCTCGGCTACGGTCCGCTGGAGACCGGCATACGACTGCTGCCGCTGGCCGGCGCGGTCTTCGCCGGCGCCGCCGTCACCGGCCGGCTGACCCCGAAGCTCGGCGTGCGGGCCATGGTCGGCGCCGGAATGGTGATCGGCACCGCCGGCGTCCTCCTCCTCACACAGATCGACAAGGGCTCCACCTACACCGACTTCCTGGCGCCGCTGATGATGCTGGGCTTCGCGATCGGGCTGAGCGTGTCCCCGGCCACGGACACCATCATGGGCTCCTTCCCCGAGTCCGAGCTGGGTGTGGGCGGCGGCGCCAACGACACCGCGCTGGAGCTGGGCGGCGCCCTCGGCATCGCGATCCTCGGCTCACTGCTGGGCACCGCCTACCGCGACAAGCTCACCGGCCTGGTCGGAGGCAACCTCCCGGCCGCCGCGCTGGAAACGGCCAAGGACTCGGTGGGCGGCGGCCTCGCGGTCGCCGAGGAGGTCGCGAAGAACCCCGCCGGCGGTGCCCAGCAGGCACAGGCCCTGATCGACGCGGTGCACGAGTCCTTCGCCCACGGCGTCGCCCGGACCAGCCTCGTCGGCGGGATCATCATGGCCGTCGGGACGCTGATCGTCCTCGCCGTACTGCCCGGCCGCCGCGGCGCCGGCGAGCAGCGGCCGCAGGAGCCGGCGGCGCAGGACCGCGAGGCGGAGTACAGCGACTCCGTCCGGTAGCACCGGCTCGCCCCGGCAAGGAGCACCTCCCCGGAACCGCCGCTCATCGCCGAGTTCCTCGACGGCGCCGGAGCCGCAGGGACACTCGACTCGTCGGCTTGACCGCAGCGGACAGCCCCAGCCCCATGCGCGGATCGCAGAAGAGGACGGTCCAGTCGTCGCCTCAGTGTCCGTCGCGGACCACCGCCAACCCGCCGACCCGGGTCGTGATGCCCGCCGGCCCGCGTCGGGCCGAAGCGAGCACGCTGGCCGGTCGACCGAGGGTGTCACCCTGCTCCACCTCGATCGCGACCGTCTGCGCCCCTGTCGTGTCGAGCAGGTGGGCGGCCAGGCAGCCGGTGCTGTTGGCGTTGGCGACGTCCTCGTCGACACCGATCGCCGGCGCGAACATCCGCGCCGCACCCGGTCGGTCGCCCACCGGCGGTACGTACACGAAACAGCCGAGGAGCCCGTACCGACGGCACGCCGCTGTCAGCCTGCCGAGGTGTGGGCGGACTCGGAGCAGCGCCGCCCGGTCGTGGACCGGTACCAGCATGCGGGGTGAGGACGTGCTGATCCGGCCTGGTTCGGCTCTGCCACCGGGATTTCCTGTACCGCAACTACTCACACCCGATGACCATGGTGGCGGCGGTCCTGACGGCGATCGCCACCGTGGACCATCACCTGGCGTCCCGAGAGGCCTCCGACTCGGGCCTCCCGGAGGAGCCCGATGTCGGCTGACGTCGCCGGGGGAGCATGAGGAGCGGGCCGGGGCCCAGGGACGCCTTCGGCGTCGGCCGGATCGTCGTGCCGGGCACGGGCCGCAGCTGCCAGCGCGCGCAGACGGCGGCCAGCGCGAGTGTCGCCTCGGCCATGCCGAAGGCGTCACCGATGCATTTGCGGCTTCCCGCGCTGAAGGGCAGCAGCGCGGAGCGCTGCGCCGGCGACACACGCTCGGGCAGCCAGCGGTCGGGGTCGAAGCGCCCCGGGGCGCGGAACACACCGGGGTCGCGGCCGAGGACGTAGGGGCTGAACAGGACGATCGTGCCGGGGGCGAGCGGCTGTCCGGCCAGCTCGGTCGCGGCGGTGGTCGTCCGGGTGAGGATCCAGGCGGGCGGATACAGACGCAGCGCCTCGGTGACGGCGCGCCGGGCGCAGTCGAGCTCGGGCAGGTCGGGGAAGGCGGGCATCAGCCGTCCGTCGAGGACACGGTCGACCTCTTCCTGCACCGCCCGTTCCGCCTGCGGGTGCCGGCTCAGCAGATGCAGGGCCCAGCCCAGGGCGTTGGCGGTCGTCTCCGTTCCGCCGATCAGCATCGTCATGACCTGGTCGCGGATCTCGTCGTCGGTGAAGCGCCTGCTGCTCTCGTCGTCCCGGGCGCCGAGCAGGATCGACAGGACGTCGTCGTACTCCGCCCCGGCGCTGCGGCGGGCCCGGACGGTCTCGTCGATGACCGCGCACAGCCTCGCACGCGCGTGGTCGAACCGCCTGTTCTCCGGGGTGGGGAGCCGGTGCAGCGGCCCGATCGGCGCGATCATGCGCCGGTAGACGCCTTCGAAGATGACGGGCAGACAGTGCTGCACCTCGGCGACGGCCCGGCTGTCCATCGTCGTGGAGAGCAGCGTGCGCATGGTGACGCGGATCGTGAGGGCGTGCAGCGCGGCATTGAGGTCGACGACGCGGTCCTCCTTCCACGCCGAGAGCACGGCGTCGACCTCCTCGCACATCACACGGGCGTACGACGCCATCCGGCCGGGGTGGAAGGCGGGTTGCACGAGCCGGCGCTGGACGCGGTGCTCCGCCCAGCCCGAGGTGACCAGGCCGTTGCCCACCAGCAGCCGGGCCGCGTCGAACAGCGGGCCGCCCTTGTCGAACGTCCGCGGGTCCAGCAGGACCTGCTGGACGAGCTCGGGCCGGCAGACCAGGTACGCCCGCAGCGGGCCGAGACGCACCTCGACCAGGTCGCCGTGGGCCGGCAGGGAGGTGAGGAACCGCAGCGGCCGGCGCAGGAGGGGGATCGCGTGGCCGAGAAGGGGGAGCGGGCCGGGCGCGGTGGCGGCCGTCGTCGGCGCGGCGCCGGCCCGGGCCCGCCGCCGGGAGCCCGGCCAGGGGTGTCGGATCGCTGTCACTTCAGCTCCTCGTCATGGACGGCGCGGACCGCCGGGTGCCGCCCGCGAGCGAGGCGTCGGCATCGGGGGCAGGGCCGCGGTGCGGCCGGAACCGGGTCACGGGCGCGGTGAGGCTGAGCCAGCCCGACGTGGAGCCGTCCCAGACGTAGCCGTCGCCGAAGTAGCGGGGCGTGAGGTACTCGAACTCCTGGCTGCCACCGATGCAGTGGTCCAGTGCCCGCAGGTAGGCGCGGAGGTCCGGGCGGGAGCCGTGCGGCCCGTCCAGCAGCCGGTCCCGTGCCGCGAGATACGCCTTCTCATGGTGCTCGACCCACCCGCACAGCTGGTCCACCGACTGCTGCAGACCGAGCCCCTCACGCTCGATGAGCACGCGGACCAGCGTCATCTTGTCCCCCTGGGCATGCTCCTTGCGCCACGACAGCAGATCGTTGACGATGATCATCTGCCGCATCGCGTGCGTGTGGACGTCCCCGAGCAGCCCGTCGTGGGCGGTCATGTCGACCTCGGCCGCGTACTCGGTCATCAGCCGGATGAAGTCGCAGCCGAAACTGTCCAGGCGCACGGCCATACAGGTCTCGTAGTCCGGCACGCGGTCCGTCAGCTTGAAACCGATCTCGGTGGCGCACCCGTGCAGAAACGCCTCCAGCGCGTCGGCGAACCGCCGGACCTGCGCGGGGGAGAGCCCCGGACCGATGCGCCGCCAGAGCTCCTGGCCCGCGCGAGCGTACGGGAGCCGCTCGCCGCCGCCCCGGCCTCCGTGGAAGTCGGTCATGATGCCGGCGAACACCGCGCGGGCGCCGGACTCGTCGGCTCCCAGCGCCGAACGGTCCGACACGGCACTGTCTATGACGGTGACGTACTGGTACCAGTCGGTGACGTCCAGCGCCCGCCGCTCGTCGGCGTCCGGCACGGTCAGGGGCCCGTACAGACCGTTGCGTTGACGGAGGAAGGAGAGCAGATCGTCCTCGCCGACGAAGCAGCCGCCGAGCAGGCGGCGCACCCAGCCGTTGGACCGGAACTCGATCTGGGCGGCCTTGGGGTGGTAGGCCACGGGGAGCAGCCGGGGCAGCTCGGGCAGATAGAACTCGGTCATGACGTCCTCGCCGAGAGTGCGAAGGTGAGCCGGCGCAGAACCGCGGTGGCGGCCTCGGGGAAGGCGGCGCGGTCGAGGGCGGCCAGCGCACGGCGGCAGCGGCGGGCGATCATGCGCTCGACCGCTGCGCGGGCGCCCGTGGCCTCCAGCACGCCCCGCACGGCGTCGGCCTGCTCCTCGGTGAGGTCGGGGCGGCCCACCAGAGACCGCAGCAGCCGCAGTTGCCCCTGATCGGCCCGTGCGACGGCGAGCGCCAGCAGAACGGTGCACTTCCCTTCCCGGAAGTCGTCGATGGCCGGCTTCCCCGTCGTCGCCGGGTCGCCGAAGGCTCCCAGCAGGTCGTCGCGCAGCTGGAAGGCCTCCCCGACCGGGAGGGCGTAGGCGGTGCAGGCGTCGGCGACCGCGGTGGAGCCGCCCGCCAGCGCGCCGCCGAGGTGCAGCGGGCGCTCGACGGTGTACTTCGCCGTCTTGAAGCGGATGAGCCGCAGGGCGTGGGCGAGATCGCCGACCGGCCTGCCGATGCCGAGGAGGTCCAGGTACTGGCCGAACACGACCTCCGTACGCATCGTGTCGATCACCGGGAGGGCCGCCCGCATCTGCTCGGGCGTGAGCGACGTGTGCAGCAGTTCGTCGGACAGGGTCAGGGCGAGGTCGCCGAGCAGGACGGCCGCGTTGCGCCCGAACCGGTCGGCGTCGCCGGGGCCGCCGCGGCTTCGGTGAAGGTCCGCCAGCGACCGGTGGACGGTCGGACGCCCCCGGCGCAGATCGCTGTCGTCCATGACGTCGTCATGGACGAGGGCGAAGGTGTGGAACAGCTCGAGCGACGCCGCCGCCCGTACCACCGGCTCCGGGTCTCCCCGGCCGCCCGCGGCGTACCAACCGCACAGACACATCAGCGGCCGGATGCGTTTGCCGCCGGCGAAGAGGAATCCGTGCAGGGTGTCGATGAGTTCTCGCAAGGCGGGTGCCGCCGAGTGCCGTTTGACCGCGAGTGTTTCCGCGAGTACCGCGTCGACCGCCTGCCGGACGTCCCGAAGGGCCGGTGCGGTGTCGGTGAGGGCGGGCGGGCAGCAGCCGTCCGTACCCGTCGCAGCGATGAGCATTTCCCCTCCCGGGGAGCGAGACCAGGACCATGGGGGGTGGGGAGCGGACGCTCCCGTGACTGTCGCGCGTGAGGGATACTGCGCGGCTCGCCGCTCGAAGAAACCGAACACGGCGGCCCACGGCACGTCAGGCCCCACCAACTGGCGCACGGTCCCGCGCGCACGTCCGCACGTGCGCCGTTCACTCCCGGGAGGGCTGCCTTCCGCTACGGCGGACGGTGTTCTTCCGCGTTCTTCGGCTTCTTCGGGCTTCTTCCCGGTTCTTCCGGCTTCTTCCGGCTTCTTCCGGGTTCTTCCGGCTACGGCGCCTCGTGCGGCGGCACGTCCAGGCGGCGCGGACTCAGCCCGGCCGCGACGAGTTCGTCACGGGCCTGCGCCGCCACGCCTCCGGCGCCGCACCGGCCGGCGAGTTCCACACCCCGGTACAGCGGTCCCGCGGCCTCCGTGACATGCCCGGCGCGACGCAGCGCCGTTCCGAGTTCGACCAGGGCGCTCGCGCGCTCGTACGACGACGGCGCCGTCTCCAGCACGCCGGCGGCCCGCCCCAGCAGGGCGATGCCCTCGGGCCCCTCGGTCACCCTGGCGAGCACACGCATCGCCTGTCCGACCGCTGTCGCCGTACCGAACCGCTCGGCGCGCCTGAGCGCGTCCCGGGCGAGTTCCAGCGCCTGGGCGGGCTCCGTCCGGCGCGAGGCGAGCGCCAGCTGGGGCAGCCACGGACACCACGCCGGGTTGCGCATGCCGCGCAGGTCGAGGCGGTGTCCCACCTCGGTCAGCTCCTCGGCCGCCTCCTTCTCCCTGCCGCGTGCCAGCAGCAGCTCGCCGTGGACGGCCTGGACGTCGGGAAGCGTCACCACCGACGGGAACGGCTTGCCGAACCGGCGGCTCACGGCCAGCTCCTCGGCGGCCGCGGAATCGCCCCGCGCGATCAGGATCTCGATCAGGCCCGCGAGCGCGTACCACTGCGCGTGGACACCCGCCGGTCCCAGCCGTTCGGCCAGCTGAAGCCCGGCACGCACGAAGTCCTCGGCGTCGGTGAGCCGGCCCGTCCGGAACCGGATGTAGCCCAGCAGGCTGTAGCCGAGCGCGAGGTGCACCCCGCGCCAGCCCTGGTGCTCGTACTCAGCGATGGCACCCGCGTACAGCTCCTCGGCCCGATGCGGCCGGTCGCAGTACAGGAAGGTGAGAGCCACCAGCGACGGGACCTCGAAGCCCCACTCCTCGTCCGTCCAGTGCATCCCCTCGGACCCCAGCGCCCGTTCGGCGTACCGCACGGCGGTCTCCGCCGGCTCGCCGCGCACCATCGCGTTCCACGCCCGCAGCCCGAACAGGTAGCGCTCGGTCCGGCTGCGGCCGGACAACCGCCGGGTGAGCTGGGCGAGCCGCCGGGACAGGACGGGGACTTCCCGGCTGTGCGAGGTGATCCCCGCCACCATGAAGTGCTCCATGAACATGCGCAGCCGCATACGCGAGTCGGTGGCCCTGCCGGCCTCCCGGGTCGCCGCGTCCGACGCCTCGGTCAGCCGGTCGCAGTGGGCCAGCGCCCGCATGAGGCGGATCACGATGCTCTGCCGCAGAGCCGACGGCAGATCGGGCTCCTCCAGCGCGGCCCGCAGATGGTTCACCGTCGTGGTCGGGTCCTGCATCAGCGCCGGGGAGCCGAGTTCGTACAGCACGGTGGCCCGCAGCTCCGCGGGCGGAGGCTCGCACAGGGCGCGGACCAGACAGCGCCGGGCGGCGTCCGGAGCGCCACGGCGCAGGTACTCCCGTGCCGCTTCGTGCAGTTGCTCCGCGGCCCAGGTGTCCCCCTCCGGCTGCGTCTCCAGCAGATGCCGCGCCGCCGCGGCCGGGCCCTGCCCCGCCTCGACGAGCTCCCAGGCGGCCTTGCCGTGCAGGGCCACGCGCGTCGGGGTGGGAATGCCCCGGTAGATCGCCGTCGCGATGAGCGGATGCACGAACTCCAGCGTCGGGCCGTACGTCAGGATCCGCTCGGCCCGCAGTACGTCCGCGGCCTGGGTGAACTCGGCCTGGCCGAGCGCCGCCAGAGACGCGGCGAGGCATCCGGTCGCCTCCGAACCGAGGACGGCCACCGCCCAGGACAGCCGGATCGCGGCCTGGCCCAGATCGTGCAGCCGGTCCACCAGGCCGCCGCCCCAGGTCTCGGCGGCGAGATCCCGCAACGCGTGCGCGTTCTCCCGGACCGGAGCCAGACGGCGGTCGCCGACCATCGCCACCAGCTCCACCGTCTCGAACGGGTTGCCGCCGGTCACCAGCCAGGCCTCCTGGCAGAAGTCGTCCTCGACCTCCGTGTCCAGGCCCTTGCGCAGGAGGTCCGCGACGGCGCTGGGGCTGAGCGGCGCCAGGTCCAGCGGACGGACCCGGCTCCGCTCGGCCGTCTCGATGAACTCGGCCGCCTCCTCGCCGAGTTCGTCCGGGCGGTAGGCGACCACCATCAGCACCGGCAGCTCCTCCACCCGCCTCGCGAAGGAGGTGAGCCACGCCACCGATTCCGCGTCCGCCCAGTGGAGGTCGTCCACGGTGAGGACCAACGGCCCGCGCTGGACGGCGACATGGGTGACGATCCAGTCCAGGCCGTCCCGCACACCCTGCGGATCGGGCGCCGCACCCTCCGTCGCGGGAGGGCACAGCCCGACACACGGGCCCACGATGCCGTACCAGTCGCCCAGCGCCTCGCGGCGCTCGCTCTCGGAGTACGAGGCCAGCAGCGGCTGGAACAACTGGCGCACCACATGGAACGCGAGGCTCTGTTCCTGCTCGACGCCCTTGGCGGACAGTCCCGTGCACTCCCGTTCGGCCGCGCGGCGGCGCACCTCGTTCAGCAGGGTCGTCTTGCCCCCTCCGGCGGGTCCCGTGAAGGCCAGCAGTCCGCCGCACCGCTCCGAGGGAATCGCCGTCCGCGCCGTCGAGCGACCGATCACGGCATCCAACGCGGCCTGGGCGGTGGCCAGTTCCGCGTCCCGCTCCAGAGTCCTCGGCAGCTTCCGCACACCCTGCCCGCGCGGTGTGCCCGCCGCCGTCCGGGTCGCCACCCGCAGCGGGTCGGCCTCATCGGTGACCACCGGTTTCCCCTCCCGGCACGGTGCGGCCCAGCACATCGGCGATGCGCCGGCTCGACATCGACAGAGCGTATCGGTCGTGTAGCGGTCAGCGACCGTACTGCGACCTCTTCGTATTGTCAGGAAATCTCGTGAGCGGGCTCCCGCGCTCTGCCGACCTCCCGCCGGTGCGGGTGTACCCACCCGAAAGCGAGCCCGGTTCGGCGCGGATCGGCACCGGGGTCCACCTTCGGGTAGAGACGCCTTTCCTGCCGACGGCCGATGAGGGGGCGCACGGCCGCCGGAATGCTGGTGGTCATGACCTTCACCTCACTCGTCATCGCGCTCAGCATCGTCGTGATCTTCGCCTCCTCGGCCTTGTCGATGTCCAATGAGCCGCCGTTCTGGATGGTGCTGATCGTCTGTCTGGCCACCTATCCGCTCAGCACCGCGCTCCTCGGCCTGCCCGGACTCGCCGAGGTCGGCCGGGGGTTCGTGGGCGAGTGGAGCGTTCGGTTGGCGGTGGCGAGCGAGGTCACCGCACTCCTGAGTTTCTTCGTCGGCAGGAGCGGGCGCGGCGCCCGTACCCGTGCCGCCGACTGAACGGCGCCCTGCCGGCGCCGCATGCACCACGTCCGGGAGCGGAGGCCGCCACCGCGACGCGCGCGACCGTCGACGGTGGAAGAGCGGAAGAGCGGAAGAGCGGCGTCGGCGGCTTCGCCAGATGGGCCACGGAGGCGAAGGCCCTGGCGACGGGGGGAGAGACCTGCGCGGCCAGGGCGACACCGCGGACGGGCGGACCGGCCTGCCCCTCGCGCCTCGTACTACGGCGAGCGGCGACTTCGGTGGGCGGTTTCGCCGTCCTCACTCGCCTGCGCGCCGACGCCGGCCACGCCGTGTTCCGACCCCGTGGCGCCGTGCAGAAGGTCCCGGAAAAGCCCCTGGAAACCGACGGAGCCGCGTCACGCGTTCACCGGACGCACCGAATCCCGGATCACGAGCTGCGTGCTCAGCACGACGTGGTCGTCGGAGGCGAAACCCACCTCCCGTTCCAGGGCCAGGCGTACGGCGGTGCGGCCCAGCTCCTCGTACGGGACGCGGATCGTGGTGAGGGCCGGAGTCAGGTCGGCGGCGAACGGGACGTCGTCGAAGCCGACCAGGGACACGTCGCGCGGGACGCGCAGACCGGCCTCGCGCAGGGCGGCCAGCGCCCCCAGGGCGACCATGTCGGACCCCGCGAAGACCGCCGTGAACTCCACTCCGGCGTGCAGCGCCTCCCGGGTGCGCAGGTAGCCCGACTTCCGGGTGTAGTCCCCGAAGGTGTCCAGCTCCTGCTCGTACGGCGTGCCGTGGGCGCGCAGGGCGTCACGGTGGCCGAGGCGGCGCTCCTCCGCGCTGCTGAAGCCGGGGGAGCCGCCGAGGAAGAGGACGCGCCGGTGTCCGGCCGTCAGCAGGTGCGCGGTGGCCTGGAAGGCGCCGCCGCGGTTGTCGTAGTCCACGACCGTCGCCGGGACGCCGCCGGGCAGTGGCGGCCGACCGCACAGCACCAGCCGGGATCCCGCGGAGTCCAGAGCCGTGGCGTAGCCGGCCATCCGGCGGTGGTAGGCGTCGTCCGTCACGGTGCCGCCGACGAGGATGACCGCCGCCGCGTGCTGTTCCCGCATGAGCTGGACGAGATCGTCCTCCCGCTCCGTGTCGCCCTGGGTGGAGCAGACCAGGCTGAGGCGACCCCGGCTGCCGGCCTCCTGCTCCACTCCCGCGGCCACGTGGGCGAGCGACGGGCCCGTGATGTCCCTGAGGACGAGGGCGACGGGGCCGGCGACGCGCCCGGAGAGCGCCTTGGCATGGACGTTCACGACGTAGTGGAGGGAGTCGACGGCGGCCATGACCCGCTCCCTCGTTTCCGCGGACACCGGGTAGTTGCCCGCCAGAGTCCGGGAAACGGTTGCTACGGAGACACCGGCCTTCGCGGCGACGTCGCGGATGGTGCTCGGCCGGTCGGCCGCCCTTCCCTTCCTCCTCGCCCTCTTCACGGCTGGCCCGCCGGACGGGCCTTCTTCCTCGTCTGTCACGGCCACGACGTTACTGCATCGAGTCTGTCCTGCGAGCCCGCGGGTGAGAAACGCGGGCTACCCGCTCAGTAAACGATTTCTGCCCTCGCCTCCCGCTGCGCGGCAGACGCTGCTGCCACAACGTTCACCCCGGCGCCGTAGCGAGGCCCGTACCCCCGCCCGTGGTCGGCCGGAGCAGGCCATGGGCGCAGGTCAGAGGCCACAGACCGCTGAACACGAGAAGCGGCGCCCTTGTGGTCGCCCGGCCGCCGACCGGTGCCACCGCGCCCGGCCCGGATCAGGCGCTGTTGACCAGATCGGCCTGGCGCACGGTATGGGTGAGCGGTGATCCCGCGCGGAGCAGCGTCAGCTCGTCCACGACGGTGCGTCCGAGCCGCTCCAGCTCGTTGCCGAGCGAGCCGGCGAGGTGCGGGGTCAGGAAGACGTTGGGCAGTGCGTACAGGGGCGAGGTCGCGGGCAGCGGCTCCGGTTCCGTCACGTCGAGCACCGCGCTGATCCGCCCGCCGACCAACTCGTCCTGGAGCGCGCCGTGTTCGACGAGCGCGCCCCGCGATGTGTTGACGAGGACCCCGCCGTCCGGGATCAGCGCGAGCCGCCGGCGGTCGAGCATGCGGTAGGTCTCGGGGGTGTCGGGCGCGTGCAGGCTGACGATGTCGGCGGTGCGCAGCAACTCGTCCAACGGCAGGGGCGCGGCGCCCAGCGCGGCGGCCTCGGCGTCGTCGACGTAGGGGTCGTGCAGCGTGACCGTGAAGTCGAAGGGGCGCAGCAGCTCCAGGACCCGCCGGCCGACCCGGGAGGCGCCGATGATCCCGACCCGTCGGCCGAGGTTGCCGACGGTCGCGTAGTCGCCGGGGGTCGGGAAGGTGCGCTCGTTCCGGAACCGCTCCCTGAGGCCGAACACGTCCTTGCCGGCGAACAGGATCGCGGCGAGCGTGTACTCCGCGACCGGCAGCGCGTTGGCGTCGACCGCGCTGGAGACGGCGATCCCGCGCTCCCAGACCGCGTCGCCGACCCAGCCGCGCACGCTGCCGCCGGCGTGCAGCAGGGCCCGCAGCCCGGGCGCGGCCGTCAGCGCGTCCGTGTCGACGCGAGGGCAGCCCCAGCCGGTGATCAGCACCTCCGCCTCCGCCAGGACCTCGGCCACTCCTGGATCGGCGAAGTCCCGTACGACCAGCGCGGGATCGATCCGGGCCAGCGACCGGAGCCGGGTCATGAGCGGGGGCGGGAAGAGTTCGGGAAGGTGCACCGGGTTCATGGCGAACACGGCGCGGGGCGGCTGCGGCATGGGCGGTGATCTCCAACTGAGGAGGAAAAAGCTCAGTAACCGTATTCCACGCTAAGGACTGTCCTGTCGGCCGGTCAATGCTCTCGCAAGGTGAACCTGTCTGTCGTCCTCGGCTCCCTCAAATCGACACATACGGAAAAACCCAGGTAGACGGCGGGGGCCGGTTACGTCGGCGAAAGCTTGCGGAAACACGCGACTCCGTCCCTCTTGCGGAAAGCAGCCCCGGAGTCCTACGGTCCCACAGCAAACGGTTACACAACAGATGACCGTCCCCTCGCTTCCTCACTCCTGCCGCCCGCGCGCTTCTCCCCACCGCAGGCGCTGTCCCGCCTTTTCCGGAGGACCGATGAGCACCATCCCCAAGAGAGCCCTGGCCGGCGCGGCTGCCGCCCTCTCCCTGTCCCTCGTCCTGGCAGCCTGCGGCGGCGGTGACGACACCGACTCGGCGGGCAGGACCAGGAAGGGCGACGTCACCCTGGAGTTCTGGAGCTGGACCGAGGGCATCTCGGACCAGGTCGCGGTGTGGAACAAGGAACACCCCGAGACCCAGGTGAAGTTCGTCAACGCGGCCGGCGACACCGTCTACCAGAAGCTGCGCGCCGCGATCACCTCCGGCAACGCTCCCTGTCTGTCCAAGATGGACGGGATGAACCTGGCGAACTTCGCCGCCGACGGCCTGCTCACCGACATCACGAAGGTCGCCGCCCCGTACAGGTCCCGCTACACCACCCCCGCCTGGAACTCCGTGAGCCCCGGCGGCCTCACCTACGGCATCCCCACCGGTTCCTCGCCGCTGTTCACCGCCTACCGAGCCGACCTGTTCCAGAAGTACGGCATCCAGGCGCCCAAGACCTGGGACGACGTGATCGCCGCCGGCAAGGCCGTGCAGAAGAAGGACAAGAAGGTCAAGATCTTCAACATGGCCGGTGAGGACCCCAGCACCCTCGTCGACCTGTCCTGGCAGGCCGGAGCCCAGTGGTACCGGATGGCCGGCGACCACTGGGAGATCGGCTTCACCTCGCCCGAGGCGCTCGAGGCGGGCGACATCGTGCAGCAGCTCGTCGACAATGACCTCGCCTCGAACGCCTCCTACCAGGACCCGGGCGTCTTCAAGACCTGGGACCTCGGCAAGACGATCATGATGACGACGTCGACCTGGCAGCTGCCGATCTACGACACCAACTTCCCGAAGTCCAAGGGCCGGTGGCAGCTGGCCGACGCCCCGGTCTTCGACCCGGCCAAGCCGCAGACCTCCAGCAACTTCGACGTCACCGCCGTACTCAAGGGCTGCGAGTACCCCGACCGCGCCGCCCAGTTCGCCGCCTGGCTGTCCAGCAGCAAGGAGTCGCTGACCGCGCTCACCGACCCCAAGTCCAAGTCCGGTCTCTTCCCGGCGGTCAAGGACGTGTCGCCGTACGTCGACAAGATCATCCCGACCGAGATGTTCAACGGGAAGTCCGACAGCGCCCAGGTGATCACGACCGCTGCCTCCCGGGTCGGTGACCAGTGGCAGTACGGGCCGGACTACGCGGCCATGTACTCCGAGATGCAGAAGCAGTGGGGCCAGGTCATGAAGAAGCAGCTCACCGTCAAGGAGATGCTGACGCACCTTCAGGACTGGGTGCTCGCCGACCTGAAGAAGAAGGGCGTCAAGGCCGTCGCCGCCGGCTGACCCGACCCGCGTCCGGCGGTGACCCGACCCGCGTGCGGTGGTGATCCGTCCCTTGCCCGGGAGGGGATCCGCCCCGCGCCCCCGGATCCGACCCGCGTGCGGCGGTGATCCGCCCCGCGTCCGGTGGTGATCCGTCCCCTGCCCGGCAGGGGATCCGCCCCGCGTGCCCGGGGACCCGCCCCACACCCAGCCGCGGACCCGCCCAGCACCCCACCTGGAGAGACACCCGTGTCCACCCTGACGCGACCGCCCGCGGTCGCCACCGACGCCCCGGCCCGGCGGACCTCCCCCCGCCGGGCCGGGAAGCGGGGAGCCTACAAGGGCCTGCTGTTCATGCTGCCCTTCCTGATCGGCTTCCTGGCCACCTACGTCCTGCCGATCGCCTACGCCTTCGGCCAGAGCCTGCACGAGAAGAAGAGCAGCGGTATCGGCTTCGGTCCGACCAAGGTCGTCTTCACGGGCTTCGCCAACTTCTCGGCGATCCTCTCGGACGACACCTTCTGGGCCGGCGTGCTGCGCACACTGCTCTTCGGCGGTGTGCAGATCGTGGTCATGCTCGGCATCTCGCTGCTGCTGGCCCTGCTGCTGGACGGCGTCGCGGCACGGGCGGTCCGCTTCTTCCGCGCGGGTCTCCTCGTCCCGTACGTCATTCCGGGTGTGGTCGCGACGCTGATCTGGCTGTTCCTGTACAGCCCGACCGCCAGCCCGATCCTGGACGTGGCCGACAGGGCAGGCGCGCACTTCACCTTCTTCGGCGGCCTCAACACCTACCTCTCGCTGGGCAATCTGCTCACCTGGCAGGGCATCGGCTTCAACATGATCCTGATCTCCGCCTCCCTGCAGGCGCTGCCCCGCGAGCTGTACGAGGCGGCCCGCCTCGACGGGGCGAAGGAGTGGCGGATCGCCTGGTCGATCAAGGTGCCGAACATCACCGGGATCCTGGTGCTGACCGGCATGTTCTCCCTCATCGGCCGGCTCCAGCTGTTCGCCGAGCCGCTGTTCCTTCGGTATGTGGCACCGGAGTCGATCAGCACGAACTTCACGCCGATGCTGGAGATCTTCGACCGGGCGTTCAAGACCGGCGACTACCAGTACGCCGCCGCCGAGTCGCTGGTCCTCGCGGTGGTCACCGGCATCCTCGCCTTCGTCTTCTACCGCGTCACGAACAGGAAGATGTCATGAGCAGCGCCACCACATCCGCACGCCCCACCAAGGCCACCGGCGCCTCGGGAGGCGGTGTGCGCCCGAGCCGCCGCGCGATCGCCCTGACCACCGGCCTGCTGATCGTCTTCCTGCTCTACTCCCTGGCCCCCACCTGGTTCCTGCTCGTCGCGTCGACCAAGAGCCAGAGCGACCTGTACTCCACGTTCGGCCTGTGGTTCTCCTCGAACCACTTCGCCGGCAACATGCGGGCGGTCTGGGACTACCACGACGGTGTCTTCGGCCGCTGGATCCTCAATTCCGTCCTCTACTCGACCGTCGGCGCCGCGGGTTCCACACTGATCTCCCTCGCCGCCGGGTACGGCCTCGCCAAGTACGAGTTCCGCGGCCGCGGCGCCCTGTTCGGGGTCATCGTCGGCGCCTCACTGCTGCCGAGCACCCTGCTGGCGTTCCCGCTGTACCTGGTCTTCGCCGAGATCGGCCTGACGAACACCGTCTGGGCCGTGCTGGTCCCGTACTTCATCAACCCGTTCGGGGTCTATCTCGGCAAGGTCTACGCCGACACCTCGGTACCGGCCGAGCTGATCGAGGCGGCCCGCATCGACGGCGCCACCGAGCTGCGGATCTTCGCCTCGATCGCGCTGCGGCTGATGCGCACCGGCGGCGTCACGATCTTCATGCTCGACTTCATCAACATCTGGAACAACTTCTTCCTGCCGCTGTTCATGCTCAACGGCGAGCGCAGCTTCCCCGTGACCCTGGGGCTCTTCTCCTGGGTGCAGCAGGCGCAGACCTCGCGCGACATGAACACCCTCGTCCTCACCGGATCACTGCTGTCGATCGTTCCTCTCGCGGTCTTCATGTTCGCGCTCCAGAAGTACTGGCGCAGCGGAATCCTCATGGGCAGCCTCAAGTAAAGGACTCAGAGCCGTGTCCCACGCCCCCGCACGCCGTGACGTGCTCAAGTACGCCGGGACGGCCGGTGCCGCCGTCGCCGTCCTCGGCCTGCCGTCCGCGCCGTCGGCCGTCGCCGCCGAGGACTCTCCCGGAAGACGCGAACCGGCCCCCCTGGACATCGTTGTCTTCGGCGACGCGGACTCCGAGGCCGCGCACCGCCTCACCGCCACCCTCTCCGACACGGTCACCGGCGGACTCGGCCAGAGCGCCCGGGTCCTCAACCCGACCACTCCGGCGTCGTACTGGGGCGGCACGCTGAAGTTCGACGTCGCCGTCTGCCCGACCGGCACCACGTACGTCACCGTCCGGCTGTGGGGCGACGACCACGACGACACCTCCGAGGAGGCCGCGTCCGGCACCGGCATGTGGCGGCTGCAGCTCTTCTGCGAGGGCAAGCAGGTCGGCTACCAGGACCAGGGCGCCGTCGACAGCCTCGACATCCTCGACACCGCCCCGCGCACCCCGGGCCGCTTCTTCTTCCACACCCTGCCGCTGCCGGAGAAGACGACCGCCGGCAAGGACAAGGTGACGCTGGAGATCCGTGCCATGGGCCGCATCTGGTCCTACGGCCAGAACCAGGCCCAGCTGTACTACAACATGACCACGCCGTCGCGCGGCATCTACCGCCTCTACACCCACACCGACCCCTACTTCGTGCCGCCCAAGGGCGAGGTCCAGGGCACCGCGCCCGAGGCCAAGGCCCGCACGGGCGGCGAGGAGGTCCTCGACGCCATCAAGGCGCGGGTGCAGAAGGACCAGAAGAACCTCCTCACCACCGCGAACCCGTCCACCCTGGACGGCTGGGCGATGCAGTCGCTGGCCGAGGGCTACCTCTGGTCCGGCAGCCCCGCCTACCGGAACCCGCAGGCGGTGGACCGGGTGCTGCAGGCCATCGACGGCCGGTACATGGCCTGGAAGTCCGACTCCACCGTGATGACCGGCTCCGACCAGCAGTGGCAGGGCTTCGGCCGGGTCGGCCTCGTACTGGCCCTGCTGTGGGAGCATCTCGGCGACCGCCTGAACGAGCGGGTCACCGGCTCGCCGTACGCCATCGCCAACCCCGGCTTCGAGGCGGGCGCCGACACGCCCACCGCCTGGCAGATGCCCGGCTGGGCCACCGCCGGCGGCGGCACCTGGGCCCGCGACACCACCGTCTCCCGCTCCGGCTCCGCCTCCCTCAAGCTCCAGGTCGCCACCACGAACGGTTACAGCTACGTCAACTCCGGCGTCAGGGTGCGGATCGGCTCCGGCACCTACACCTACGGAGCCTGGATCAGGACCGACGGTGTCACCGGTCTCGGCGCCCACATCGACCCGCTGTTCTACGACGCGAACGGCAAGCTGGTCGGCAGCGACCACAAGGTGTACGCGAGCAAGGGCACCCACGACTGGGAGTTCGTCAGGTTCGTCTTCGACACCCCGGCCGGCGCGACCCAGATGGAGATGCACCTGCGGCTCAACGGCCCCGGCACCGCCTGGTTCGACGACGTCACCCTCGTGGCCCCCGCCGACACGACCACCCCCGTGCCGCCGGTGCGCAAGGACGCGTACGTCGACATGCTGAAGTCCAGCCGGGACTACTGGCGGCAGCACTTCCCGCACTACAGCAACCAGGCACAGATCTGCGCCATCGGCCTCTACCAGACCAACCGCGGCCTGAGGCTCCTCGCCCCGGAGTTGGCCCTGCCCGAGGACAGGGCCCGCGACTACCTGTACCAGTCGATCGGCATGGTGCCCTACCTCGGTCCGGAGGACGCCGACGGCAACCCCACCAAGCCGCTCGGCGACGACTACTACCAGGTCACCAGGGCGGGCCTGACCCGCGAACTCGGCTACGTCGGCAGCTACGGCGAGGTCATCGACTGGCTGGTGATGATGTACGAGTCCGTCACCAGGGGATACGGCGGCCAGGAAGCCCCCGAACTGCGCGACCACATGGTCAGGATGACCAAGGCGCGCGGGAAGTTCCGGGTCATCGACGTCGACCGGGACCACTGCCGGATCTCCCGCATCGAGACCGTCATCGGCTGGCGCAACGAGGTCTACCCCGGCGAGACCGCCTACGCCTCCCGCACCGCCTGGGACTCCAACCCCGTGATGTCCGCCGCCGTCTTCAAGGACCCCGACATCGTCGGCTGGACGCAGGAGATGGTCGCCGACGGCCAGCTCTACCCGCAGCTCCACCTCCAGGCCACCCACACCTGGACCCGCGTGGGCCTGAACGCCCTGCGGTTCCTCTCCCGCGACTGGGACGAGTTCCGGTCCCTGGCCGCCCGCCCCGGCCGCATCCCCACCGACTGGGACCAGCCCGACTTCGTCCTCACCGACGAGGAGAACGGCTGCGTGGCCGTCAAGAACGGCAAGGAACTCCTGTTCGCCTCCCTCTACTTCCGCTCCCGTCAGGGCGTGAACAACTACGCCCGCGTCCACCACGTCACCCCCGTCGACCAGCGCTCGGCCACCATCCGGGAGCGCTCCGCCGGAACCACCGACAACACCTTCACGGCCCGCGACTGGGTCCTGTGGGACTACGCCATCAACGACCCCGGCGCCTCCCACATCCCGCCCGGCGGCTTCCCGCCGCCCGGCGACACCCTCCACCAGGCCCTGGCGGGCGACGTCTACCGCCTCGCCCCCGTCCCCGACGACATCCCCGACCCCACCCTCGGTGTTTACTTCGACGGCGTCGAGACCATGCTCGTCGGCCGTGCGCCCTTCTACCTGTGCGAGTACGGCGACTACCTCGTCGCCATGAACACCAGCACCGACAAGACGGTCACCCTGCCCGCCCGCCAGGACTTCGGCCCGGCCCGCGACCTCGCCACGGGGAAGACGATCGGCGCCGGCGTACGCCCGAAGCTGGGCCCGCGCAGCACGCTCGTGCTGTACCGGGGCTGATCCGACCGGCGGGGGGGGGGGGGGGGGGGGGGGGGCCCCCCCCCCCCCCCCGCCGGGGGGGGGGGGCAGCCGCCGGGGGG
>NZ_JBNCAQ010000002.1:234485-402892 GCF_049808595.1 Streptomyces aurantiaciflavus
GGAAGACGTTGGGCGCCGGCGTCCGCCCGCGGCGGGGCCCGCGCAGCACGCTCGTGCTGTACCGGGGCTGATCCGACCGGCGGGCCGGTGCGGTACGGGGGACCGCACCGGCCCGCCCTCTGTCTTCTTCTCGCTCCGAGCGCTGATCGGACACCACGTGATCCACAACCCCGTCCTGCGCGGCTCCGAACGGCTGACCTTCACACCCCGCGTACGCGACCTACCGGGAGGAGAGCGCCTGATGAACCGCGTCCCCCTGTTCCACACGGACCTCGGCCCCGCCGACGCCCCGGCCCTGCTGCTGGTGCACGGCTGGGGCGGGGACGGCAGGGAGTGGTCACCGCACGCCGAGGCGCTGGCCGGGCGGTTCAGGGTCGTCGTACCGGATCTGCGGGGGCACGGCCGGTCCCCGGTGCCGGACGAGGGCAACACGCCGGTGGAGATGGCCGACGACCTGGCGGCCCTCGTGGACTCCCTGGGCGCCGGCCCGGTGGTCGCCGTAGGGCACTCCATGGGCGGTCAGGTGGTCAACCTGCTGGCCGTACGCCACCCCACCCGTGTCCGATCGGTGGTCGCCCTCGATCCGGCGCACGGCGCACACGGCGCCGAAGTGGACGCGATCCCGGCCCGGCTCGCCGCGTACCGGGAACGCGGGGCCCGCGCCGCGGCCGAGTTCGTGGCCGGGGCGTTCTCCCCGGACGCTCCGCGGGGCCTGTGCACAGCCCACGTCCGCACCATGCTGGGCACGCCCGGCCATGTCGTCGCCCAGGCGTACGCCGGCATGTACACCGACCCGGGCGCGGTCGGCGTCCGTCCCCACAGCGAGGCGTACCTCCGCCGGCGCACCCGGCCGGCGCTCACCGTGTGGACCTCCGGGGAAGCGGCCACCTGGGAACGCGGCACACTGCGCCTACCGGGCTCCCGCGTGGAGCACTGGCCGGACTCAGGGCACTACCTGCACGAGGAACACGTCGACCGCACGATCCGGCTCGTCGCCGACTGGGCGGACAGGACGGCCGCCGGCTGACCCGCGGTCCGGTCCTGGCAGTCGACGGTCCGCCGACGGAGCCGCACCAGCGCGTACGCACGTCCACGATGCGGCGCACCACCCCGCTCCCCCCTCGGAGGCCAGGACAGGGCAGGCATACCGCCCTACCGCATGCGCTAGTGTGCTGCGGATCACATCGACGGCATGTCCGCGGGTGCGGGCGAAGGGGGTCCCGTGCAGTTCTCCACACTCAGCCTGGTCGGCTCGGGCGCGTTCGGACTCGTCATCGGCTGGATCGCGTACCGCACCCTGCGGCGGGCCAAGGACGGGTCCCGTGTCTCCGACCTCGTCACCGTGGTCGCCGCGCTGGGCGGCGGCACGGTGATCAACGCGCGCTTCCCCGAGCCCGACCTGTTCGCCTGCTACGGGCTGGGTCTGGCGGCCGGCTTCTTCGGCTACTTCCTCGTCTCGCTGCTGGTCGACCACCTGGAGCGCAGGGCGGCCGCCGCTCGCGCCCGTGAACGCGCGGCGGCGGAGCACCAGCCGGTGAACGCCGTGCCGTCCCAGGCGCCCGCACCCGCGTCGACCTGGATGGGCGACGAGTGAGCCGTACCGACTCCCTCACCGCCCGACGCTGTTGAGCCGCAACTCGGCCGAGCAGTAGGCCGTGTAGGCCAGACCGAGCAGGTTCCCCTTCCGCAGCAGCTCCATCCGTACCCGGTGCAGCGCCGTGCCGACGTCGGTGCCGACGAGGAAGTGCCCCCAGAAGAGGTCGGCCACCTCGTTGGCGAAGCGCTGGCTGACGGAGATCTCCGTACCCACCACACCGGAGGCGTCGAGGTCGCAGAAGAGGTCGACGAAGCCGAGCCAGGTGGACGGGGTGTCGTCGGCGGTATGGCAGCCGTTGAGGAACACCAGCGGGGACGTCTGCGCCCAGTTCCCCCAGTCGTCGGCCGCCCAGGCGGAGATCTGGGTGGGTGCGACGCGGTCCTCGTGGCCGATCTCCAGTTCCGTCCACCCGGTGGCTCCCGAGGCGTCCTTGGCCCGGCGCCCGTGGCAGTAGAAGTAGATGCAGTCGCTGCGGCCCCGGGACAGCTCGTGCCGGAGCGCCTCTCGGCTGTCGCAGTCGTGGATCCGCTCGTCGCCGAACCGGCCTCGCAGTGATGTGAGGTGTTGGGACGCCAGTTCCGGGTGAAGCGAGAGGCTGCGTCCGACCGTGAGTTCCGGCTCCGCGGCACGCCGACCAGCGAACCGCGCCAGGCGCCCGCCTCCCCGCCGGGAAGGCGGCTGCTCGATGGTGTGCCGGTATCCCCAGAATCCGTAGGGGCACAGGGAGTTGAGCCGGTGACTCGCCTCGTCCTGGCAGGACCGGAGGGAGCCGTCGCCCCGAAGGGCCTGCCGTACGCCGGTCCGGCACACCCGCCGCTCCCCACCGGCGTCGATCGGGATGTCGTAGACCAGCGCCCAGGGGAACTGCAGGGGCTGCCCCTCCTGACGGCAGACCTGGATGGCGGCCGGGGCGCTGAGGGCGCCACGCAGGGCCGCGCGCTGGGCCGGCACCGGTGCGAGCAGGTGCAGCAGGTCCCAGCCCACCGCCGCCAGCCGCCACAGGTCGTCCTCGAACTCCTGGTACTCCTTGCCGTTGCCACCGTCGAGACGGTCCACGCGCCGCGCGTCGGCGGCCAGGGGGTCCGGTGCCGCGTGGACGTCGGTCAGTACCGACCGGGCTCGGAACAGAGCGCCCTCGACCTGCGCCTCGGTGAGCCAGAACGTGCTGACCGGCTGGTGGCCCCCACCGATGTCGACCATGACGGAGCCGTCGACGCCGCGGGAGATCCTGATGGCGGTGTCCCGGTCGGGCAGCTCCTCGAGGCCGTCGAACCCGGCGGTGAGCGTGAAGTCGACCCGCGCCGTCGTCGCGCCGGTCCCCGGTTCCTCCCGCTCGCCCACCCGGGCGGTGACCGTGGCCGACTGGAGCTGGTTGCCGCGATGCGAGACCAGGACCCGCAGGCGCGCGTCGTGGGTGGGGACCAGGGGTGCGGTGACCGGGATGCGCAGATGCCTGTCCCGGTGCTGGGGCCGGCAGCCGTGCGGGCCGTCGGGCACGCAGGCGCACACCCAACTGGGTCGGTCCGGGGGCAGGAACAGCGCGTACCAGCCCACGGGGACGGCGAAGTCCTCGCTCAGAACGGTGACCTGCAGCCAGTCGCCGCCGTCGACGTCGTGAGCGAGTGCTTCCTCGGGGAAGGGCCGGTCCGCGTCGCGCAACAGGCTGTCCGGAGCCGGCTGCCCGATGTCGACGCGCAGTTCGTACCTGCCGCCCGTACCGAGCTGCCAGTGCGGGCCGACCACCTCACGCGACAGCGGCCAGGTCAGGCAGAGGTTCAGATGACGCTCGTCCTCGTCGGCACCGTCGTCGGGAAGCGCGGGCGGAGCCTGGGGCGTGCGATCCGCGGTGTCCCGGTCGTACGCACCACCCGGCACCGTCGCGGAGTCGGGAACGTGCCGGTGCGCCCTCTCGCGTTCGTCCAGGAAGTCCATGAGCACGTCCCACGCGTCCTGGTGCGCGCGTCTGAAGGCGGCCACGCGCATCCGGAAGCCCTGCGCGTCGAGGTCCTCCTCCGCCAGCAGGGCGTCCAGCGCCTCCTGTGCGGCCGGGGAGATCTCCTTCCAGCGGGCGGACTCCCGGAGAGCCAGCACCTCCGCCCGCTCGATCCACTGTCGTGCCGGCCGATCGCCTGCGCTCATGATGACCTTTCACGGCTGTCTGCGGGGACCGCGGATAATTGTGCCCCGGCAACGGTTCTCGACCGGAGCGCTTGTGGGAAGGAGGCCGGACGTGGACGCGGTGGTGCGCGAGGTCGTCGTGGACCTGGAGTGGGCGGCGGGCGGCGCCGGGGTGCGTGCCGTGCTCCGGGCCGAGGACGCCGAGCCGGCCGATCCGCCGATCCCGCTGGACGCACGGCACCTGCGCCCCGACGTCTTTCTGGCCGATGACCTGGGCGAGGCGCTGTCGCCCCCTGTTCGCCGACGCGTGCGCGACGAGGTCGCCCGGCTCGAGGCGGGCCAGGTGCTGCGGCTGAGACTGCGGCTGCATTCCATGCCCGAGGACCCGCTGCCGCTGGGCTCCCTGGCATGGGAGGCGGTCTGGGTGCCCGCCGGTTCGCCCGACCTCCACCCGCGGCCCTGGCAGGAGTGGGTGGAGACCGGCTACTCCCCGACCGAGGGGGACTACCACGACCTGGCCTCCGACCCCCGCTTCTCCCTGGTGCGCGAGGTGGCCTGCGACGACGCCAGAACGGGCACGCCGACGGGCCGCAGCAACACGGTGCTGCTCGCCGGGGCCACCTCGGTGCACGGGCCGGTCACCACCCGCCTTGGCACCCGCCGGGTCCCGGCGCCGCCCGGGGACGCCAAGGGCGACGGCGACCTGGACTCCGTGGCATCGGTCCTCGGCAGAGGCACCCGCTTCGAGGTGAGCACGACACGCTCCCCGGCCGGGGCCGACGACATCCGCCGCCGGCTCTCCGCCGGACCGCTGGCCCTGTACTTCGGCGGCCACCACGTCGACGGCGGACTGGTCGTGGCCGAACACACCGGTTCACCGGCCGCGGACTGGCTCGACGGGACCGAGCTGGCCGGCTGGCTGGTGCGCGAGCGGGTGCCTCTGGTGGTGCTGATGGCCTGTGGCTCCGGAGCCGTGGTGGCGGGCGGGGAGACCGGGCCCGCGCTCCCGCTCGCCGAGGTCCTGACCCGGGCGGGCGTGCCGTACGTGGTGGCGGTGAACGGCACGGTCAGCGACGGCCGCGCCAGGGAGTTCGCGGGCGCGTTCTTCCGCGCCCTGGTCGACCGCGTCGACGTCGACCTGGCCGTGCGACGCGGCAGCCGTGGCTTCGCCCGGGGCGAGGCGCGGCCGGTGCTCTACACCAGCCGCCCCGACCGGCCGCTGCGCCTGGAACAGGCCCCCGAGACGGACGCCCCCGAACTGCCGTCCACGGCGCACCGGATACCGCTCCACGTCGCCCGCGCCTCCGACGAGAGCCTCTGGCCCGACGACCGCTACATGGTGCGGCTCGACGCCCATCTGTGCCTGCGCGACCGGGAGTTCACGGAGGTGATCGCCGATCCCTCGGGGGACGACCTGGCGGAACTGCTCAACCGGGCGGAGGCGTTGCTGCACCGAAGAGGGCTCGCAGCGGCGCCGGAGGCGGACCCGGGCACCACCCGTCGCCAGTGGTACACCCATTCCCCCGGCCGTCATCTCCCCTCGCCGACCGACGGCGCACTGCGCCTGACACTGTCTCCGGCCTACGCACCGGGCGCCCCGGCGGGACTGGTCGTGCGGCGGGCGGCGGAACATCCGGGCGACCTGGACTGGTTGCGGTACGTGGAGGACCTGCGGCGCGTTCTGCCCGAGTTGCGGGGCGTCGTGGTCCAGGTGGTCGGCGGCGGACACGACGCGGCACTTCGGTCGGCCCGGGCCGTGGCCGTCCGGCTCGGACTGGACGAGCATCTGCTGCGGACCGTCACGTCCGAAGAGGACGGCGGCAGCAAGGACTTGAGCACAGCGCTGCGCGGCCTGCTCGACGGGCGGGGCGACGACGTGCCCACGCGGACGCCTCTCCCGGCCGACGTGTCCGACGCGGTGGACGTGGTCGTCCACCTCAACGACACCGGGGAACCCTGGGGCGACCCGGAGGCGGAGGCGTCGGTGCTCCGAGGGCTGCGCAGGGCGGCGCCGGGGTCCGCACGCGAGCTGCTCCTCGGGCACGCCGCCCGGCGCACCTCTCCGGCACGCTGGGCCTCGTTGGCCGTGGCCGCCCTGGACGACACCGACATGGCAGCCTGGCTCCAGTCCGCCCGCCTCGCGGGACGGCTGCCCCACCCGGAGGAGTTCTTCGGCCTGCCGCTGCCCGAGCGTCTGGTCGACGCCGTCGTACTGGGGATGCTGCGGGGTGGGCTGCGAGACACGCCCCAGCTGGAGGCCTGGCTGGACGCGGGCCCCTCCGCCGAGGTGGAGAAGGCCGCCGAGGCGGCGCGGCGCGACACCGGCCTCACCGCCGCCGACCTCGTCCGGCCCGCCGCGGCCGTGGCACTGGACCGCGCCGGCCTGCTGGCGGCGACGGACTTCACCGCCCTCGATCCCCTGGGACGTCGGCTCGGCAGCTGGGCGCTGTTGACCCGCCGTCAGCTGACCCACGCCCAGGTCGACTGGCTCTACGCCATGCCGCCCGCACGGCGAGCCATGGTGGGCCTGCGGGGCACTTCGGCAACCCCCGTCGATCACATCCTGGACGAGGAACTGCACGCGTTGCGGCGGGCGTTGCGGCCACTTCTGCCCCAGGTCCCGGCCGGCAGCGGCGGATGACCTTCCGTATCAGTGGATTTGGAGCAAAGCACTGATGTCAGTGTGGCGCACCGCATACCCTGCCCAAGGGGTTGCGGGCTCCATCGGGGGGCGTCCTTCATGCGCCGGGCCACGCAGCCCGCGAAGCCGAAGGGACGTCTGTGCTCGAAAACTGGTACTTCTGCTCCGCGCTCGGCCTGCCGCCAGTGGCCGCCGCCGACTATCTGGATGTCATCGCCGCACTTCAGGAGCCCATCGGGCAGCCGCACTCGGGGGAGCTGATCTCCGCGGCCGTCGACCGGCTCGCCGCCTCGGACACGGCCCTGGCCGTGCACGCGCTGCCCCACGTCCTCAGAGCCCTCCGGCAGTGCGTGAGCGAGCACGACCGCTACGCGAACGAACGGGCGGAGGAACCGGGGCACGAACGCTGTGTCTGCGTGCGGGAAGTCACCGACCGCGTCACCGGGTACTTCGGCAGCATCGTCGCGGTCGTGCCGCGGCGTCTTCGCCCGTCGATGGGCGCCCTGCTGAACGCGGCGGTCTCCGACGACGGCGACACCGCCGTACGGCTGCTGCGCGAGGCGCTGGAGGCGGCGCGCGAGATCACCGACCTGTCCACCGACCCGTCGGCGCCGCCGTATCACGACCTGCTGGACCAGTTGGTGCCCACCGTCCTGATGACGGTCTCCCGCTTCCTGGCCGACCTCCGCGCCCAGCGGGTGGCGGACGAACTGGAGGATCCCTCCAAGCTGCTGAGCGACTCACTGCGCGGGCGGCACGGCAGGCTCGCCCTGATCAAGGCCGCGGAACTGTCGGCGGTGCTCGCGCCGCAGGACGCGGCATCGATCGTGGACGAACTGGGCCGGGCGGCGCGCGGCAGCCTGGACCTGGAGCCCGACCTGCTGGTCACGGTCGCCCGGGTGTTCTTCGCCCTCACCGCGTCGGGTGACGCGGGCGGTTTCGACCGGATCGAGGCCGAGGCGATGACGTGCGCCCGGCTGGGCCGCCGGCTGGCCCACTGGCGCCGCACCGGCATCGTGCCCGACGCCGCCGGGTCCGAGGAGCGACGGCGGCTGGCCTACACCCGGCTGGGCGGCACCGAGGACCACCGTCGGTCCGCCATGCCGTCGGTGCTCTGGCAGGCCGCGCTGCTGCAGCTCGCGGCCGAGCTGTATCCGCAGTCCACGAGCGCGCTGCTGCAGCGCTGCTGGCAGGCCCCGGACGGACCGCCTCGGGGCGAACGGATCCGGGTGGCCGTGCCGTTCGGCCGTGACTACGAGCACGCCCAGCTCCACGTCGGCCGACTGCTGCGCCTGCGGGGCAGCACGCCGGACTGGCGGATGCCCACGCTCTACCTGGACGACGCGCCCGCGGCCACCACACCCGCCGCGACGGCGGCCCGCGTGTGGTCGCCCTGGGTCCTTCCCGCGCCCCAAGGGCAGCAGCACGACACCGTCGGGGCCGAGCAGCTGGTGCGGCTGCTCGGCGCCGGCCTCCTGGCCGTGCACCTGCTGTCCCGGGTCGGGGCGGACCCGGCCGCCGGTGACGGGGGCCGCGACCGTCTGCTGATGCTCCTGGTCCACATCCGCGACGTGCTCGGCAACCGCTACCGCGTGCTCCTGGAGGAGATCGCCAAGGGCACCGCACCGGCATCGGTTCCGACGGGCCACCTGGCCGCGCTGATGCTGCACGTCCGCGCGCAGACGGACCGGACCGGCACCGGGCAACGGCCCTCGGTCCATCCGGCGGAGATCGTCCGGGTGGTGAGCCGGTTGCACGTGGCGGAGCCCGGAGCCACGCGCCGGGCCGAGCCGTTGCCGATGCCGCTGCGGAACTACCAGACGCACCGCACCGCCCTCGGCATCGCGCTGGGCTGGCTCCAGGAGGCCGCCGCCGGCGGCAACGAGGAGTTCCGGGTGGAGGCCAGCGGCCGCTGGTTCACGCCTGAGGCGGACGGGGTGCCGGAGGCGGCCCGCGACCTCCTCGACCTCGCCGACGCGCAGGCCGGCGAACCCTACCGTCCGGCAGCCGTGCAGGCCGCCCTGCTGCGGCGGGAGATCTACCCCGGTGAGCCGGTCAGCACGCTGCGCTGGGACTGGGTGGGCGGACGGCCTCAGTTCGACGATCCCGCCCTCGGGAGCAGGCTGAAGGGGCTCAACTACCGCAGGCTGCTGCTGAGCGGCCCCACCGATCCCGACCGGACCGCGTTCTCCGTTCAGGAGTGGGCGGACATGGCCCCCGAGCTGGAGAAATACGTCCACGACGAGTTCGGGATCATCCCCGTCACGCTGTGGACCCTGCGACTGGCCGCCCTCCTGCAGGAGCCGGCTCTCGGCGACCAGGACGCATACGCGGAGTGGGTGTCGTCGTGGATCGAGATCGTGCAGTCGCTGAACATGCCCGCCCATCTTCCCCGTTGGGTGCGTGGCCGGATGTTCGACATGTTCACCGCCCCGGTCGGCGGGCCGGCCTCGCAGGAGCGCGCCCTGCGCGTCCTGGAGCAGGTCGTGGACGTGGTGATCGACCTGAGCGCCGGTGCGCCCTTCTACTACGACAAGCTCTTCCACGCGCTGACCGGCTCGTCGCCGATACCGGCCGGCAGTGCCAACCGCCTGCGCCGGCGCGCCCTGTACTCCCTCTACCACCGGTGGGGGCCAGGCGGGTTGTCCGTCGAAGCGGGCAACCCCTTCGTCACCTACGCGGAGCGGGTCTCGGCACGGGGGACCGAGGCCGGCCTCGTCCGCTTCCTGCGCGAGACGGCCCACCAGTCGCTGGAGGCTCAGGCGCAACCCCTCAGCGCGGCGATGGAACGGCTCTGGTTCCGCGCCCACAAGCCGCCTCAGTTCCCCGCCGCGCGCGAGGACATCGGCTCCGACGCGGGCCGTCCGCGAGCGGCGGTGGCCGCCACCGCCGACCGGAGGAACGGCGAGACCGTGTTGTACGCGCCGCGGCTCCAGCTCGGCACGGCGTTCGTCGGAAAGTCCCGCAGGTCCGGTCACGCCCTCGGGAGCGGAGAGCGCAGAGAGGTGCGCAATCTGTTCGAGACGAAGTCGCCGGACTTCGACGAGCACACCTACGTCCTCGGGTTCGTCTGTGCCAAGGACGCCTTCGGGCAGGAGCCGAAACTGTGGATCAACTGCGGTCTTCCCAACCTCGTCGGCGTGGACCTCGCCGAGCATCACCGGTACCGGCGGGTCGGGGACCCGGTGGCCGTGCGCGTCGAGCCGGGGCGCGTCGAGCCGGGGAAACCCCGTAAGGGCCACGAGGTCGTGTCCCTCGCTTCGCAGGCGCCGGCCCCCGGAGAGGTGCGCCCCGCGGAGCTGACCCCGCTGGATGTCTTCCCCTGGCTGTCGTTGAGTGTCGAGGGCATCGAGGTCGACCGCTATCCCACCGGCGAGTCCCCCCGCGACGTCGCGGCCCGACGACGCTGGGACCCCGACCTCTCCCGCGCCTTCGCCGGGGACGAGACGGGCGGCCGCCCACTGCGGACGCTCGCGGTGTTCCACGAGGAGTACCAGCACTGGGTGCCGCTCGACGCCGGCCTCGCCGAGCTCTCGGTGGCGGCCGGCCCCGAAGAAGCGGACGCCGTCCACCGCTCCGAACGAACGGTCCTGCGGCTCGTCCTGGAGGGTCCGGCGACCGACCGCTCCGGATACGGACCCGCCTGGCGGTTCGTCACCTCCCCCGGCCGCGCCTACGTCCTCGGGGCCACCGCCTGGCAGCCCGACGACTGGAACCGGCTGGACGACGCCTGCTCCGCGTCCGGGCCGGGCCTCGTCGTGCACGCCGAGTTCCGCCCGGGGGAGAGCCGGCTGCGGCTCCTGGACGTGCCGTCCGGCGCCGCCCCGACCGGCGCCTCCCCGTTCGACGACCGCAACCTCAGATGGCTGGCGTTGTTCGAACCCCCGGCTCCCGTCGCCCCGCAGGGGCAGACGGAACAGACGGACGGCGAGGAGGAGGCGGACGACACCCGGGAACAGGACCTGTACCACGAGGCCGTACGACAGCGGGCGGACGGCGGCAGGTCCACCGGCTGGACCATGGAGGTGCCGGAGACGGAGGGCTTCCCGCGGCGGATCTCCGTCAAGATGCTGAGCCAGCCCAGGCGCCAGGACCGCCCTGTCCTGTGCCGGGTCGAGACCTGGGGCGAGCCCCAGGCCCGCAGGGCCAGGGTGCACGCCCAGCCCGTCGACGAGACGGGCATCAGGGAGACCGAGCCGCGCCCCGACCGCTACGCGGCGCTGGCCCGACTGCGGCCGGGCACGGTCGTCGACCTGGTCCGGCAGTTGGGCAAGAAGCCGGCGCGCAGCGACAACCTCGTGCTGCTGGACTCGGGCATGGTGGGTCTGGCGGCCACCGATTCGCTGACCCTGACGGGCACGTTCTACGATCTGTCGCACAACGCCCGGCGCAAGGCGGTCGTCACCCACGACGGAATCCGGGAGCCCCGCCCGCACCGGGATCCCGAACCGCTCGCCGACCTCACCCGGTGCTGTTCAGGCCTGGACGACACCGACGCGATCGACCGCGCCGACACCGTGGACGGGCTGGTGATGAGCCGCATGTTCGGCGCGGACAACGCCCTCACCCTGCTGCGGATCTGGCTGCGCCTGGGCCACGACGTCGTGGAGGCAGTGGTCCCGGTTCGCTCCTTCGACCAGGAGTCCCCCTCGGCGGGCGACCACCTCCTCGCACGGCGGACCGCCGACGGCTGGGTCTTCTCCGTGCTCCAGCGCAGACTGCGGCTGAGGGCCCTGTGGCAGTGGGAGGACGACAACACCCGGGACGACGTGTGGACCCCGGTCGGGGAAGCCGTCGGATTCGACGGCACCCGGGGCAGGACGCTGCTGCAGCACCGCTCGCTCCCGCGCCTCGCCCTGGGCGGGGAACCCGAGCAGGGCGCCCTCGCCGGTCATCGGGCGAAGGCGGAACGGCTCTTCCGCAACCGCGCGGTCGTGGACCCGGGGGACCAGCCACTGGTGGGCACCGTGTCCGGCATGGTGCTCGGCGCCACCGCGCAGACCGTGCGGGTGGAGCGGACGGTCCTGCGGCCCCGCGACACCGATGTGACCCTGCCCGTCGCACACGGCACCGCCCGCTTTCTGGATGTCGAGCGGGAGTTCGTCCTGGTCCCCGCCACCCCGACGCGCCGACGCCCCGAGGACGGCAGGCGCGCCGCGGACCCGAAGGCGGACTGGGAACGCTTCCTCCAAGGCCCCGACCAGACGATCACAGGCCCTCTGGTGCAGGACCGGCTCTACCTGGGCACCCTGCGGGCCCCCGACGACCAGGGCTCGTACCGGAACTGGCTCGCCGCGGCCGACGAACCGCGGACGCTCGTCGTCGGCAGGCAGTATCTGGAGGGCCGCACCCGAGCCGTGCCGGTCCCGCACGGAGCGGGCTACCGGTTCTCTCATCTCAGGGTGAAACCGCTGACGGTGAAGGGGTTCATGGCGGAAGTCCTCCCCGCGGCCCGCGCCGACGGCACCGTCTGCCCGATCGAGCACGACCGTCGGCCCTTCTACGTCGGTGTGGAGAACACCGAGGCGGGCCTCGTCCACCGGTTCGAGTGGGGCTTCGGCTGGTTCGTGGACGTCCCCGACGCCGCGTTGACCGTCGGGGGCGGCCCGGTCGATCCGTCGGGCCTGGCGCTGTTCCACGGCGACCGGATCGACGCGATGTCGTTCCGCCAGGTCACGGAGGCGGAGGCGCCCGGCGGTATCGCCGTGTCGATCGCCCTGCCCGACATCACCAAGGGCGTCGAGTACCAGATCGACCAGGAGGCCCAGGACAAGGTCGTCCACCTGCTCGAACTCGACCTCGACCACGAGAGCGGCCGGGTGGCCGTGCTGCGCGTTCACACCCGCAGCCGGGGCATCGACGCCGACCGGGCGGACGAGCATGTCGTGGGCCGCACCGTGGGCGCGTATCTCGACCCCGAGGACGCTCGGCGGCTCCTCGCCCGGTACGGGCCGGACCGGCGGCAGCAGCGGATCCTGGGCCGACTGGTCCCCGAAGAGGGGTCCGCGCGGGGGCGTGTCCGCAAGTTCGAGCTGGTGCCTCCGCGACCCGCGCCGGACAGGAACAGCCCGGGACTGCACGAGGGCGACAGCCTGTACCTGGAGGCCGGGCTGATCCACCCCACCACCAACGACTGTCTCCTGCGGTTCGGGCTGCCGGACGCAGAGGAGTGGGAGCGGCACGGCGATCCGCTGGAAGTGACCGTGACACGGCGGGAGTTCTCGCACCGTGAGAGCGTCCTGAGGCGAGCCCTGCAGACGGACGGCGAGGACGCCTACCTCGGCCGGGCCAAGATGCTCGTCAAGCTGCTGCGGCCGACGCCCGGCAGGCCCAACAGGTGGAACGGCTCCACCAAGTCCCCCCGGACGCGCCCCCTGCGCGCGCTGCGGGGATACCTGGAGAACCGGGGCGGCAGCTGCTTCGGCGTGGTGGACCCCTGGGGCCGCACCATCGAGGTGCGGCCCGGCGTGGTCTTCCCGATGGCAGGCACGCAGTCCCGCAAGGACGTCACCCCGGGATCGGTGGTGCGCCTGCAACGCGTGGGCCGGGACGGCATAGCCGTACGGCTGGCCATCCCCGCCGACGACACCTACCTCGGCACCCAGCCCCGCCCGGTGGTGGTGTTCCCCAAGGACGCTCTGCGGACCCAGCAGGACCTGGAGCGGGCGGACGAGCCCAACCGGTTCACTCTGGCCGGTCTGCCCGGCGTGAGCGCCACGGCGACCAAGAACTTCGGCGCGGTCCTGCTGCGGGAGGACCATCCGAAGATCGCCGCGGTGCAGGTGGACCAGCAGGCGGCGAAGTACGCGTCGAAGGTCCTCGTGCCGTTGAACGACGTGGAGGCGGGCACGCTGGCCTTCGACTCCGACGACGTCGTGGCGGGGGCGCGCCGCAGGCGGCTGGCTCCCGCGGGGACCGAGCCGGCCGTGTCCGAGGCGCCGGTGCCCTGGGCCCAGCTGTCCTTCATGGACGACACCGCGCGCGGTGTCGCGGAGGCGTGCCGCACCCGCAGCTGGACCTACCACGACACCTCCACGAGGCAGTGGGTGCCGGACCGCGACGAGCCGCGGACCCGCAGGCTGCCGGCCCGGGCCCGCGCCACGTCGGAGCCGGTGTTCTTCTCGCGCAGCGGCAAGCGCTGGACCCTGCGGCACGAGAGCGAGTCACTGCAGCGCTTCGGTTACCCGGCCACAGAACTGCTGGAGGAGCCGAGGGACGACCTCGCGGCGGGCAAGCCCCGCGCGTGGGCCGTCGCCCGGGCCGATCGGCGCAGCGTGTGGCTGGAGCTCGCCCCCGGCCGGGTGGCCGAAGTCCGCGGCGAGCTGGTGCGGTTCACCGACGGCCACTCGCTGTCGGACCTGGACTGGTCGCTGTTCAGCCCGGGAGACCTCATCTACGGCCGGGTCGAGGGCGGCGTCAGCGAGTGCGGTCACCTGGTGCTGGACACCTGGCGTCCCGGGGCGCGCGGCGCGTTGTCGGCTCCGGCCGCGCGGCGCATGCTGCTGCCGGTGACCCACCACGACGAGACAGCGGGCGCGCTGTTCCTGGGCGAGGGGTCGGGCGCGTTCCCGTTCCCGGCGGAGCGGGCCGTGCTGGACGCGCATCCCGTGGGCGCGGCGGTGTGGCTGGACCGGGCCAACACCGTGACGGCGGCGGACGCGGACTCGGTCTCCACGAACGACGTCGTCCTGCTCGCGTCCGATCCGGAGCGGGGCGGGCTGCGGGTGCTGGGACTGCCCCGGGCCCGGGTGAGGCTGGCCGACGAGCAGGCGGCCGACGCCTGGCCCGGATGTGCGTGGCTGCGTGCCGAACTCGCCTCGGCCGAGCGCGGGCCCAGCGCGCTGCTGAGCGCGCTGGGCAGTGTCCCGGTCACGGTGGAGCAGGTCTCGTCCGGGCCGGAACCGGTGCTGACCGTGTCGCGCAGGGCGCAGCCGCGCAGTATCTGGCCGAAGGGCGTGGTGCTGGCGCAGCCGGTGGCCGACCTCGGGCGCGGCTTCGTGGCGGTGCGGTCGGGCTCGGCGCTCTTCCGGCTGCACATCAAGCAGATCGTCCCCGGACTGCCGGACAAGGCCGGTGCGGCGGCGGCCGCCGCGTTCGTGCGGGACACCGAGCACGTACGGCTGTACTGGAACGCGAACGCCAAGGTGCTGTCGAGCGGTCAGCCCGCGGGCGGCCCCCTGGAGGCGCCCGGCCCCGGCGAGGAGCAGGAGATCCCGGTGCGGGCCTGGCTGCCGGTCAACGACGGCGAGGACCGGGCCCTGGGCGTGGTCGTCCGGGACGAACGACTGCAGCGTGCGTACTGGCTGCCCGCGCGGGAGTGCAGCTGGACCACCGAGGTGAAGGGGACGACCCTCTTCGAACACCTTCGGGGTCGGCGCCGTCTCACCGTGCTGCGCGACGGGCCCGGCACCGTCACGCTGCGCGGTCTGCCGCTCGTCGAGCGGGCGTTCCGGGGGTTGGCGCCGGGGCGGAAGACGCAGGTCCGGCTGGTGAGCGCCGCAGAGCCGTCCGGTCGGCACCTGGTTTCCGTGGAGCCCCTCGGCATGCTCGCCACGTACGCGCCCGTGGCCACCTGCCCGCATCAGGTGGGCGCGTCGCTGATGGCCGAGGTGGCGACGCTCAAGTACCGGCAGGGCCAACCGGTCCTGACGCTGGTCGAGCCGGAGAGCCGGCTGACGGTGACGGACCTGCCCGAGTGGATGTCGGACGCCCTCGGCAGGCTGCGCCTGAACTCCGGTGCCGGCGCCCAGCCCGTGGCAGGGCTGGTGCCCGAGCGGTTCGCGGCGTACGGACGCAGCCATGCCGAGGGCGTCGCGGGGAGGTTCGGACCCGGCCCGGGCGAGGGCCCGGTGGAGGAACCGCTGCCGCAAACCGAGGAGTCGGAGGAGCAGCGCGTGCTGCGGGCGTGGGGCCTGCTGAACTCGCGTGCCGTCGACTCCGCCGACGCCGAGCGGCACGCGGCTCGTGCCGTCGTGGAGTGGCTCCAGTCCGTGGAGGGGCGCACCACGCTCCTTCAGCGGGACGCGCCCGTCGACGCCGCTCCCGCGCTCGCGGCGTGCGCGATCGGGGCCCGGCTGGCCTCGAAGGACGCGGGGGGCGCGAGAGGCGCGTTGCCCGTCGGCTGGGTCGTCTTCCTGCTCGCCCGGATCGGTCAGCGAGCGCTCAGCTCCTTGCACACCGAGGCGCTGGTCACACAGTGGCTGACCGTACCGGAGCGCCATCTGGAGAGAGGCGGCTCCTGGCGCCGGCTGCGGGCCGTGGACATCGCTCCCCGCCTGACGTCGAAGCAGTTGGAGACGGTCGTGCAGTTCGGCGAGGCGATGACCGGTCCGACGAGGCCGGGGGAGGGCGAGCCGGAGGCCGCCGCGGTGGCCCGGGGGCTGCTGGCCGCGGTGGGCCGGCTGCCCTCGGCGCACATCCTGCGGGAGGACGCCCGGATCCTGCGGCCACTGGCGGAACTGGGTACGGGTCTGCTGGCCCCGGTCCACTCGGCCGTCTCCCAGCGGCGGCTGCTGCAAGGCCAGATCTCCCTGCTGAACCGAGCGGTGCGGGAGGTCGTCGACAAGCAGGTGCCGCTGACGCTGCTGCCCGCCTTCGAGCCGCTCACCGCCGCGGGCAGGAAGTTCGCGTGGGAGGTGGTGCGGGCGGCGGAACGGCAGAGCCGGCAGACCTGACCCGAGACGCCCGGGACGGCGTTCCGGCAGACCTCGCGCGTGGTGCCGTCACACCACCGCGGTCCGCGGCACGCCGTCCCGTCGCCACGTAACCCCCAGGGGTTGCGGACCGTGGGCGAACCGGCCCCTCTCCGGCTCCGGCACCTCCATGATCCGCCGACGCGAGCGCCCGCTCCCTCATGCCCTCCTGGCCTGCCACGTCCGTGATCTCTGCGCCTGTGGGCAAGGAGCGGTGCACTGCGCGACAACTGGCGGCGCGGCGTCCGGCCTAGCGTGACCGAGTTCCCCGCAAGTCATTCGGAAACGAGGTAGTCCCCGCATGCCGTTCATCACCGTGGGCCAGGAGAACTCCACCACCATCGACCTCTACTACGAGGACCACGGAACCGGGCAGCCGGTCGTCCTCATCCACGGCTTCCCGCTCGACGGCCACTCCTGGGAGCGGCAGAGCGCCGTGCTGCTCGACGCCGGCTACCGCGTGATCACCTACGACCGTCGCGGGTTCGGGCAGTCCAGCCAGCCCACGACCGGATACGACTACGACACCTTCGCGGCCGACCTGAACACCGTGCTGGAGACCCTCGACCTGACCGACGCCGTCCTGGTCGGATTCTCGATGGGCACCGGTGAGGTCGCCCGGTACGTGTCCCGCTACGGCACCGCCCGGGTCGCCAAGGTCGCCTTCCTGGCCTCGCTGGAGCCCTGCCTGCTCAAGAGCGACGACAACCCGGACGGGGTGGCCCCGAAGGAGTTCTTCGACGGGGTCGTCGCGGCCGTGAAGGCGGACCGCTACGCCTACTACACCGACTTCTACAAGGACTTCTACAACCTCGACGAGAACCTCGGCAGCAGGATCAGCGAGGAGGCCGTCCGCAACAGCTGGAACGTCGCCGCGGGCGGCGGCTTCCACGCGGCCGCCGCCGCGCCGTCGACCTGGTACACCGACTTCCGCGCCGACATCCCGGCCATCGACGTGCCGGCCCTGATCCTGCACGGCACGGGCGACCGCATCCTGCCCGTGGAGGGGACCGCCCGGCCGTTCCACAAGGCTCTTCCGTCCGCGGACTACGTGGAGATCGAGGGCGCCCCGCACGGCCTGCTGTGGACCCACGCGGAGGAGGTCAACGCGGCTCTCCTCACCTTCCTGCGGAAGTGACCGCCGCGGGACCGTCGTCCCGCGGTGCGCAGGGCCTCCCCTGGCCCACTGCCCGTCCGGAGAACCGGGCGGGCGGTTCGCGTTCCTCCTGCGCTGCGCCTGCGACCGATCACCACAAAGTGGCGTGCGGTCAGAACCAGTGCAGGCAGTGCGGGGAGCGGTCGGTGCGGAAGAGGGCGTCGGCGACAGCGGCCGCGTCCGGGCGGTGGGTCCGGATGTGTCCGGCACGCACGAGCGTGCTCGGGGCGGTGCCGCCGAGGTAGACCGATCCCAGGTCGCGCACGTCCAGGGACAGGTCGGGCTCCCGGTCCGTCGGGACGCAGTCGGCCTTGCCGTCCCGGACGGTCAGCAGGTAGCGGCCGTGCTCGCCGAGGAACGGGTCCTCGACGTCGAGGACGAGCTCGCCGTCCGCGAACCAGCCGCGCGCGGTCAGCGCACGCGGGACGTCGAGGAGACGCACCCAGAGCCAGTCCATGTCGCCGCTCACCTCGCCGGCGCGGAAGTCCGCGAGCTGCCAGCGCAGCGGGTGCCCGGGCGGGACCTGCTTGAACACGACCTGAGAGACCAGGTCGTGGCCGAGCACGAACCGGGCCAGAGCCGTGAAGACGGCGTCGTCGCCGGCGATGGTCTCGTCGACCGTCAAGGTGCCGGACTCGATCGAGTAGCTGGCGTACCCGTCCGGGACGCCGTCCGCGTCCCGGTGGACGGCGACGTAACGCGGCGCCGCAGAGATCGGGGGCTGCCCCGCGCGCAAGGCCCACCAGCGGTGCGGGCGGGACAGCGCGCCGGGCTGGGCGCGGCGATACCGGTCGTAGACCTCTTCCAGGATCTTGCCGCACTCGGCGCGACGCAGCACCTCGACCGAGCCGCTGTCCGGGCCGGTCGCCGACGCGTCGGCCGTTCCGCGCGCCCGGGGAAGGGCGAGGGCGGCCCGGTGGCGCTGCACCGTCAGCCGCTGCGTGTAGGTCGCCGGTCCGTAGCCGAACCTGCCGTAGATCGAGGCCTCGGAGGCCAGCAGCACGGAGAGGAACTCCCCGCGGGCCCGCAGCTCGGCGAGCTGATGCCGCATCATCGCGCTGAGCACGCCCTGGCGCCGGTGCGAGGGCAGGACGCCGACGGCGGTCACACCGGCGGCCGGGACGAGGGTCTCACCGGGCAGGGTGAGCTCGAAGGAGTACGCGGCGGCGGTGCCGACGGGCCGCCCGTCCGCCGTCACGGCGAGCAGGCAGCGGTCGATTTCGAGCGCCGACCACCAGAGCCCGCCACCCTCGACCGGGGTTTCCGGGAAGAGCCCGAACGCGGCATGGAGTGTGTCGACGAAGACGTCGAGATCCTTGTCGGTCGTGGGACGTATCTCCATCGCTGCCGCCGCCTCCTAGGGATACCGGCACCACGACTGGTGGTGCCGGGCCACAATGCAGCGTTGACCCGTGGCCCGGTCAAACGAATTACGGCGCAACCCGCGGCCGGTCACAGCACAGCCCGGTCCCAGCCCGGCGCCGGGGGTGAGTGCGGCGGTCGTGAGCGAGGCGTCAGGCCGTGACCGGCCGCGGGCGTCCGCCCCAGCGGATGCCCTTCTCGCTGCGGATGCGGGCCCGTTTGCGGTGTCGGGCGTCCGGCACGTCGGGGTGTCGGGCGGGCCGGCCCGATCGCGTTGAAACGGTGGATCACGTCGCGGACGGTGTCCTCGTCGGCCCGGACCATCCTGACGATCACCGGGACGGTGTTCCCTCCTGCGGAGGCCGGCAGCATCATCGCCCTGCGGAACGTCAACGTGCTGGTGCTGCCCGCCCCACGATGCGCCGGCCCTTCGGTCCCTGCTGCGTTTCTCGTCACAGCACTACTAGAGCCAGTCCCGCCGCTTGAAAACCAGGTACAGGCTCACGCACACCACCCCCATCAGTCCGATGGCGAAGGGGTATCCGAAGCTCCAGCTCAGCTCCGGCATGTGCTCGAAGTTCATCCCGTAGATCGTCCCCACCAGCGTCGGAGCGAACAGGATCGCCGCCCAGGACGAGATCTTCTTGATCTCCTCGTTCTGCTCGAACCCCGCCTCCGCCAGCGCCCGCATCTCCGCGTTCTGCTGCTGGGTGACCAGCGTGGCGTTCACCGTGAGGATCTCGGTGAGGGCCTGGCGGAAGCCGTCGACGCGTTCGCTGGTGTGGGTGACGTGGTCGGCGACGTCCCGCAGATACCGCTGCAGTTCCTCGTCCGTGCCGTACTTGGAGAAGCCGGCCATCAGGCCGTGCAGCATGCCGACGAGGGGGCGGGTGGCGCGCTGGAACTCGACCATCTCGCGGGAGAGTTCGTAGATGCGGCGGGAGACCTCGGGGTCGCCGCGGAAGACCTCGGTCTCGATCTCGTCGATGTCGTTCTGGACGCCGGACACGACCGGTACGTAGCCGTCGACGACCGCGTCGAGGATGGCGTACAGCACGGCCTCGGGGCCGAGTTTCAGCAGCTCCGGAGTCTCCTCCATGCGGCGGCGGACCCCCGACAGGTCGGGGGCGGCGCCGTGGCGGACGGTGATGACGAAGTCGGGGCCGACGAAGACGTGCAGCTCGCCGAAGTCGATCTCCTCGGGGGCGTCGAGATAGCGGGCGGCCCGCAGGACCACGAACAGGGTCTCGCCGTAGCGCTCCAGCTTGGGCCGCTGGTGGGCCTCCTTCGCGTCCTCGACGGCGAGCGGGTGCAGGTCGAACTCCGCCGCGAGGGAGTGCAGTTCCGCCGCCGTGGGGCGGGCGAGGCCGATCCAGGCCATGCCGGCCGGACGTTCGCGCAGCTCGCGGTAGGTCTCGGCGAGGGAGGCGGGGGCGGAGACGCGGACGCCGTCGCGGTACAGGACCGCTTGGACCACGCTGACGACGCCCCCGTTCTCGGCCGGGTCCGCGGACGACGCGTCGGCGGGTGGCTCCGGTGGCTGCGCCCGGGACGGCTGCGGCGGGGGCAGGGCGCGGCGCCAGACGGACTTCCTGGGGGTCTGCCGGTCCCGGTTCTTCGCGGCACGGCGGGAAGGGCGCTCGGGCATCGCGGCTGCCTCTCGGTCGAGTCGGTGTCGAGTCGGTCGAGCCTCCGTCTGCGTGATCACCGGCAGGATATACGGGACAAACGACACGCGGGCGGGGGGAGGCCCCCTGGTTCGGTGAGAGTGGAGGACAGGGGGTGTCCGCAAGCTTCGCTAGCGTGCCCGTATGACGAAGACGGCGAAGGCGGAGACCTCGAAGCAAGCCACCTCCAAGGAATCGGCCTCCGAGGAATCGGCCTCGAAGGAATCGGCCTCCAAGGCGTCGACCCCGAAAGAAGCGACGAGGAAGGCGACGAAGGCGGCCTCCGCCGCCGCGCCCGTGCTCTCCCCCCGCGCCCTCAACCGCGCCACCCTCGACCGGCAGCTCCTCCTGCGCCGCTCCCCGATGTCCGCGCGGGCCGCCGTGGAGCACCTCGTCGGTCTGCAGGCCCAGAACGTCAAACCGCCCTACTACGCTCTCGCCGCCCGCCTCGACGGCTTCGCCCCCGAGCGGTTGTCCACGCTGATGGCCCACCGTGAGGTCGTCCGGATCGTCACCCTGCGCTCGACCATCCACACCCACACCGCCGACGACTGCCTCACCCTGCGGCCGCTGGTGCAGGCCGCCCGCGACCGCGAGCTGACGAACTTCCGCAAGGGGCTCGAAGGCGTCGACCTGGACCGGCTGGCCGCCCTCGCCCGCGATCTCGTCGAGACCGAGCCGCGCACCATGGGGCAGCTGCGCGAAGCGCTGGTCGCCGAGTGGCCCGACGCCGACCCGCAGGCCCTCGCGATCGCCGCCCGCTGCAAGCTCCCGCTCGTCCAGGTCACCCCGCGCGGACTGTGGGGGAGGAGTGGGCAGGTCGCCCTCACCACCGCCGAGCACTGGCTGGGCCGCCCCACCGAACCGGCCCCGGCGCCCGACGCCACCGTCCTGCGCTACCTCGCCGCCTTCGGCCCGGCCTCCGTCAAGGACATGCAGACCTGGGCCGGCCTGACCCGGCTGCGCGAGACCTTCGAACGCCTGCGCCCCCAGCTCCTCACCTTCCGCGACGAGAGCGGCGTCGAACTCTTCGACCTCCCCGACGCCCCTCGCCCCGACGCGGAGACCCCCGCCCCGCCGCGTTTCCTCCCCGAGTTCGACAACCTGCTTCTCTCCCACGCCGACCGCACCCGTGTCGTGCCGTCCGAGCACCGGGGTCGCAGCTGGCAGGGCAACCAGGCCTACCGCACCCTCCTCGTCGACGGTTTCCTCGCGGGGGTCTGGAAGCTCGAGGGGAACGCCCTCGTCATCGAGGCCTTCGGCACGCTGGGCAAGGGCGAGAAGGAGGAGGTGACGGCCGAGGCGGCGCGCCTGATGGAGGTCATGCACGGCGGGTCGTCGTACGACGTCCGCTACGGCGAAGTGATCCGGTAGCGGCCGGTGGCCGGTCCCCGGCCCGGCGGGCAGGCCGTCCCGGACATGGAGAGGGGGGGGGGGGGGGGGGGGGGGGGGGGGGGCGCCCCCCCCCCCCCCCGCGCGGCCCCCCCCCCCCCCCCCCCCCCCCCCCTGGTCTGTCACCTGAGGGGTGCTCAGGAGAACTGGTGGGGCAGGTGACTACGAGTTGATCTGCGCGGTCACCAGGCTGGAGAAGGTGGTCAGCCGGGTGTACACACCCGGATAACCGGCCGCCGCACAGCCCTCGCCCCAGGAAGTGATCCCTGCCAGGACGCCCCCGATGAGCAGGGGACCGCCGCTGTCGCCCTGGCAGGTGTCCACGCCGCCGGAGGTGTATCCGGCGCAAACCATGTCGGACTGGACGAAGTCCGAACCGTACGAGCTGCGGCAGCTCGTGTCGGAGACGATCGGGACGGTCGCCGTCCGCAGCTGGTTGGAGGAGCTGCCGGACGAGGAGGTCGTGCCCCAGCCGAGGATGCGGGCCGTGGTGCCGGCCGCGTACACGCTCGTCTGGGAGGAGGAGACGTACGACGCCTTGGTGTACGGCATCGACGTCGAGAGGGTCAGGACGGCCACGTCGTCTCCGTTGGTGGCGTCCGTGTACGACGGGTGGATCCAGATCTTGCTCACCCGGCTGACCGTGCCGTTCGTGCCGTTGAGGTAGGTGCGACCGCCGACGACTCTGACGCTGCTGGTGGTCTCGCCGACCATGCAGTGGGCGGCCGTGACCACCTTGGTGGGCGAGACGAGGGTGCCGCCGCAGAACTGGTTCTGCGAGGCGTCCGTGATCTGCATCATGAACGGGTACGCCGTCGTGGTGGTCGTCGTACCGCCGACGATCGGCTGCGGCGCTGCGACAGCGGTGGGGGCGCTGAGCAGGGCCGTCGCGGCGGCGGCAGCGGTGGCCGCGACGAGAGCCGCGGCCTTCTTGGCACGGTTGAGCCCGAACATGGATCTCCTTGCTGGGGGAGTCGCCGGTGGGGGGTCGCGCGGGTGTGGGGGTGTGCACGGGGGGAGGGACCGACCCCCGTGTGCCCGGGCGAGCGGCACGTCCCTTACGCTAGGGGCGGGAAGCCGTGCCCCCAATGAGGGAACCCCCTAAGGGAGTTGGGGGAGGGAAAACCCTCGGTCGCCCTCGGCCGACCCCGCGTGGTGCGCCCGCGCCATGACCCCCCGCAGCCTGCTCGGCGCACACGAGCGCGCCGCGCTGCTCGGCGCACACGAGCGCGTCGCCGTGCCGCCCCTCGTCCCGCACGAGCGCGCCGCGCTGTCCTCCCTCGGGGCGACGAGCGCGCCGCCGTGCCGCCCCTCGTCCCGCACGAGTGCGCCGCGCTGTCGTCCCTCGACGCGCACGAGCGCGCCGCCGTGCCGCCCCTCGTCCCGCACGAGCGCGCCGCGCTGTCCTCCCTCGGGGCGACGAGCGCGCCGCTCTACCACCCCTCGACGCGCTCGTGGTCGCCCCGCGCGATCCCTACTTCGCGTGCCGTCCCGCCGCCAGCCGGACGATGTCCACCCGGGAGCGGATCCCCAGCTTCCGGTAGACCCGGGTCAGGGTCGCCTCCACCGTCTTGACGCTGATGAACAGCCGCGCGGCGATCTCCCGGTTGGTCGCGCCCTCCATGACCAGGGCGGCCACCTGACGCTCCATCGAGGCCAGCCCCTCCAGCGCGTCCGACGCGGGCACCGGCGCGGCCGGCGCCGACGGCTCCGCGGGGATCTCCGCGGCCGCCGCGGCGGCGTCGACCTGGCGCAGCCACGGCAGCGCCCGGCACCGCCGGAACAGCCGCGCCGCCTCCTCGTACGACGTCGGCCCCGGCCGCCGGGTGCGCAGCCGGGCCAGCGCGAACGCCGCCCGCGCCTCCTCCAGGCCGTACCCCAGCTTGGCCAGCCGGTCCTGAACCGACGTCAGACGGGCGACGGCGCCCTCCTGGTCGCCCTGCGCCGCCCGGACCAGCGCCTCCGCCCGGTCCAGCACCGCCAGCACGCTCTCCCGGCCCAGCCGCAGCGCGTGCTCGCGAGTGACGTCGATGACGTCCTGCGCCTCGCCCGGCTCGCCGACGCGGACCAGGGCCTCGGCGAGATCGCCCTGCCAGCGGCCGCGCGCCGGGTCGGTGATGCCCAGGCCCTGCTCCAGCTCCCGCACCCGGCGCAGACTGCCGACGGCGCCCGCCGCGTCCCCGGCGACCAGCTGGGCGTAGCCCAGGGCGGCCAGGGCCCGCGAGAGGTACATCTGGTCGCCGTCCTCCTCGGCGCGGTCCACCGCCTCCCGGGCCAGCACCAGCGCCCGGTCGACATCGCCGCCGGAGGCCTCCGCGAGGGAGGTGAGCATGGCGGAGGCGCCCAGGCCGATGCCGGAGTCGCGGGCCAGCCGCAGGCTCTCCCGGGCCAGGTCGAGGGCGCGCCCGCAGTGCCCGGAGCGCAGCTCGATGTCGGCGAGGAAACGCTGGAAGTGCACCTCGCTCTCGACCATGCCGCGCCGGCGCACCTCACGCAGCAGCGCCGTGATGGTCGACCGGGCCTCGGGCAGCTGGTCGCTCATCAGCAGCCACCGGAACCGGGCCATGCCGACGCCGTTGTGATGGCACGTCACGTACGGGTCCTGGGGCTCCTTCAGCGCCCGCTTGATGGTGGCGGGCGCGTCCGGATGACCCATGAGGATCTCCGTCGAGGCCTGGAAGGAGAGCGCCATCAGCTCGGTGCGCCGGTCCTCGCCGCGCGCGGCCAGCTCCGCGGCGTGCGCCGCCTGCCGGCGGGCCTCGGCGAAGTCGCCCTGGACGACCAGCCCGCGCCAGGCGAGCTGATAGTGGACCTGGGCGAGCAGCCCGGGGTCGTCGCCGGCGTCGGCGAGCACCTGCGGGTAGACGGCGTCGACGTCGCCCAGGGCCTGCCCGGCCGCCTCGATCACCACCATCCAGGCCCGGACCCGTTCGGCGGGCGCCGTGGCCCGGGTCAGCACCTCGCGGGCGATGTCCCGGGCGAGGTCCACCTCCCCGGCGGTGATCGCGTCCTCCGCGGCCTGCAACCGGCGTTCGTCGGGGGCGGGCGTGCCGTCCGGCGGGGCGTGCCGGGCCGCGAGCAGCCCGAGCGAGGCGGCCACCGAGGGCGCGCCGCGGTCGCGGGCCAGCGCGGCGGCCCCGGCGAGCCGCGCGGCCACGTCCGGGTCGGTCCCGGTGGTCGACAGCGCGAGATGGCGTGCCCGCTCGATCGGGTCGGAGGCGGCCGTGGACAGCGCGGTGTGCGCGGCCCGCCGCTCCTGCGCGGGCGCCTCCGCGTACAGCGCGGCCGAGATCAGCGGATGCGCGAACCGTACGGCCGGCCCCTCGGGCTCCGTCGCCAGCAGTCCGAGCGCCGCGGCCTGGGCGGTCTCGGCCTCGGCGTTCTCCCGGCCGGCCGCGTGCAGCAGGGCCAGCGTGGGGCGGGCGCCCGCGCTGGCGACGAGCAGGGTGCGGCGGGCCTCGTCGGAGAGCATGCCGAGGCGGTTGAGCACCAGGGCGCGCAGTGAGGTCGGCACGGGCAGCGGCTCGCCGGGGCGCGGCGGGGTCGGGTTCTCGCCGAGGGCGCGGCCCAGTTCCAGGGCGAACAGGGGGTTGCCGCCGCTGGTGCGGTGGATCTCGCGGACGGTGGAGCGGGGCAGGTCGGTGTAGCCGCGGTGGTCGAGCAGCGCGGAGACCTGGGCGCGGGAGAGGGGGTTGAGACGGACGGCGAGGGTGTCGGGCGGGGACGCGCGTAGATGGCGGTCGTACTCCTGCCCCTCGGTCCGGACCGCGCACAGCAGCTGGACGGGGGTGTCGCCGAGGCGGCGGGCGGCGAAGCCGAGGAGTTCGGCGCTGGCGGAGTCCAGCCACTGCAGGTCGTCGGCGACGACCAGGACGGGGCCGGCGGCGGCCAGGGCGCGCAGCGCGGAGAGCACGGCCAGGCGCAGGGCGAGGCCGTCGCGTTGCAGAGTCGATTCGCCTCGGCCGGTCAGCGCCGACTCCAGGGCGGTGTGCTGGGCGGCGGGCAGCTTGTCGGAGACCTCGTCCAGGACCAGACCGAAGAGATCGGCCAGGGCGAGGAAGGGGAGGTGGGATTCGGACTCGGTCGCCGAGCAGCGCAAGACGGTGCGGGCCGACTCGCCGTAATCCGCGGCCAATGCCCGCAGCACGGTCGACTTTCCTATTCCTGCGGGCCCGTGGAGCAGCACACTGCCGCCGCGCACCAACTGGTCACGGGCGGAGCCGAACAGCTCCTCCCGGCCGATGACCAGGTCGGGGCGGCACCTGGCAGGCTCCTTGAAGTCCCGTCGCACGGTCACCGCTCCCCTCCGTGTGTCGTGTCCGGGCCAAATTCTAGGCAACGTCCCATTGAAATTCGGAGGGACGGCGTGGTGAGGGATATAACAGCGGGGGCATAGGGAAATTCATCGAGGTGTCCGGTGAATGGACGGTCGTCGTCAGGGGCTGTCCCTGGCCGGATCCGAGCGCTTCACCGAGACGCCGCGAGCCCTACGGCAGCAACCCCGCCCTCCGTGCCGCGACCACCGCCTCTCCGCGTGTGTGGGCCCCCAGCTTCCGCATCGCCGACCTGAGGTAGCCCTTGACCGTCTCCGGGCGCAGACCCAGCCGCTCGGCGGCCGTCGCGTTCGTCGCGCCCGCCGCCACGCAGGTCAGGACGTCCAGCTCGCGCGGCGCCAGGATCACCCCCTGCCCCGGTGTCCCCCCGGTCAGCAGCCCGCAGGCGTCGAGGAGTTCTTCGCGCAGCGCGGGGTCCGTGATGCGCGGGGCGAGGGCGCGCAGGGCCGCGTGGGCCTCACGGACCTGCTCCCAGCCGGCCGCCGATCCGGCGCCGGGCTCCGGTCGCGCCGCGGACAGCAGGTCGCGTGCCTCGTCCCCCACCACCAGCGTCTGCTCCACGTCCCGCGCCACGTCGACGGCCGCGTTCAGCGTGCGGTCACCGAGCGGCTGGGCCGTGCGCAGGGCGCCGTAGAGCACTCCGCGCACCCGGCGGCGTACGACGACGGGGATCGCGAGGACCGAGCGCAGGCCCTCCTCGGCGACCGCCGCGTCGTACTCGTGGCTGATCTGACGGGAGAGGGAGTAGTCGGCGACGGCGCACGGGCGGGCCAGCGCCACCGCCTTGCCGCCGAGGCCGTAGCCGGAGGTCACCGCGAGGCCGCGCAGCGCGGGTGTGGCGGCGCCGCTCAGTTCGCTGATGCGCATCCGCTGCCGCCCCGGCTCCACCAGCCCGCCGAAGGCGACCGGCAGCCCCGTCGCCCTCCGCAGCCGCGCCAGCGCACCGCGCATCTCCACCGCTCCGGCCGCGTCCGCTGCTGCCATGTGCCCGCCCTCTCCCGATGGCACAGACCCCCGTTCGGGGTCTTCACCATGGCCCACACCCCCGTTCGGGGGTAGTGAGACCTGCATCACGGATTACACGATGGCAGAGAGCCGCCCGGCAATGGTCCGGCACACAGGAGGACAGATGACGGCGACGGAGCAGTTCCGCAGGGCGCGGGACTTCCTGCTGGAACACCGCGAGGACTACGCCACGGCCTACGAGGGCTTCGAGTGGCCCCGGCCCGAGCACTTCAACTGGGCCCTCGACTGGTTCGACGTCATCGCGGACGGGAACGACCGCACCGCCCTGCACATCGTCGAGGAGGACGGCTCCGAGGTCCGGCTCTCCTTCGCCGAACTGGCCGAGCGGTCCAACCGGGTCGCCAACCTGCTGCGCGAGCGCGGTGTCGAGGCCGAGGACCGGATCCTCGTCATGCTCGGCAACCAGGCCGAGCTGTGGGAGACCGCCCTGGCCGCGATGAAGCTGCGCGCCGTCGTCATCCCCGCCACCCCGCTGCTCGGCCCCGCCGACCTGCGCGACCGCGTCGAGCGCGGCCGGGTGCGGCACGTCGTCGTCCGCGCCGAGGACGCCGGCAAGTTCGACGAGGTGCCCGGCGACTACACGCGCATCGCCGTCGGCGGCCTGCCGGAGGGCTGGCAGCCGTACGAGGACGCGTACGCCGCCTCCGCCGAGTTCCTGCCCGACGGCCCGACCCTCGCCGACGACCCGCTGATGCTGTACTTCACCTCCGGGACGACGGCCCGCCCCAAGCTCGTCGAGCACACGCACGTGTCGTATCCGATCGGGCACCTCGCCACCATGTACTGGATCGGCCTCAAGCCCGGTGACGTGCACCTCAACATCTCCTCGCCGGGCTGGGCCAAGCACGCCTGGTCGAACCTGTTCGCCCCCTGGAACGCCGAGGCGACCGTCTTCCTCCACAACTACACGCGCTTCGACCCGGCCCGGCTGATGGCCGAGATGGACCGCGCGGGCGTGACCACCTTCTGCGCGCCGCCGACCGTCTGGCGCATGCTCATCCAGGCCGACCTGACCCAGCTGCGCACCCCGCCGCGCGAGGCCGTGGCCGCGGGGGAGCCCCTGAACCCCGAGGTCATCGAGCAGGTACGGCACGCCTGGGCCGTGACTGTCCGGGACGGCTTCGGCCAGACGGAGACGGCCGTGCAGATCGCCAACAGCCCCGGTCAGCCCCTGAAGACCGGCTCCATGGGCCGACCGAGCCCCGGCTACCGCGTGGAACTGCTCGACCCGGTGTCGGGCGCGCCCGGCGCCGCGGAGGGCGAGATCGCGCTGGACCTGTCGGCGCGGCCGGTCGGTCTGATGACCGGCTACCACGGCGACGCCGACCGTACGGCGGAGGCGATGGCGGGCGGGTACTACCGCACGGGTGACATCGGCACTCGCGACGAAGACGGATATGTCGTGTATGTCGGGCGCGCGGATGATGTCTTCAAGGCCTCCGACTACAAGATCAGCCCCTTCGAGCTGGAGAGCGCGCTGCTGGAGCACGAGGCCGTCGCCGAGGCGGCCGTCGTCCCCGCCCCGGACGAGCTGCGGCTGGCGGTGCCCAAGGCGTACGTCGTCCTGGCCGAGGGCTGGGAGCCCGGGCCCGACACCGCGAAGGTGCTGTTCGAGCACTCCCGCGAGGTTCTCGCGCCCTACAAGCGCGTGCGGCGTCTGGAGTTCGCGCCGCTGCCCAAGACCGTCTCCGGCAAGATCCGCCGGATCGAGCTGCGCGAGGCGACGGCGGCGGGGTCGGCCGACGAGTACCGCGAGGAGGACTTCCGGTGAACTCCTACACGCACGGGACGAGCGGGACGCCGCTGCTCGGTGACACCATCGGCGCCAACCTGGACCGGGCCGTCGCCCTTCGGCCGGACCGCGAGGCGCTCGTCGACGTGCCGTCCGGGCGGCGCTGGACGTACGCCGAATTCGCCGCCGACGTCGACCGGTTGGCGTGCGCGCTGCTCGCGAGCGGCGTCGCCAAGGGCGACCGGGTGGGCATCTGGGCGGTCAACTGCCCCGAGTGGGTGCTGGTCCAGTACGCCACCGCCCGCATCGGCGCGATCATGGTGAACATCAACCCGGCGTACCGCACGCACGAGGTCGAGTACGTCCTCGGCCAGGCCGGGATCTCCCTGCTGTTCGCCTCCCTCCGCCACAAGACGAGCGACTACCGGGAGATGGTCGGGCAAGTGCGGGGCAGGTGCCCGCAGTTGCGGGAGGCGGTCTACTTCGGCGACCCGAGCTGGGACGCGCTGCTCGCCCGCGCGACCCCCGACCGGACGGAGGAACTGGCGGCCCGGGGGCGCGAGCTGTCCTGCGACGACCCGATCAACATCCAGTACACGTCGGGGACGACGGGCTTCCCGAAGGGAGCCACCCTCTCCCACCACAACATCCTCAACAACGGCTACTTCGTGGGTGAGTCGATCGCCTACAGCGAGCAGGACCGCATCTGCATCCCGGTGCCCTTCTACCACTGCTTCGGCATGGTGATGGGCAACCTGGCGGCGACCTCGCACGGCGCCTGCATGGTCATCCCGGCCCCGTCCTTCGACCCGAAGGCGACGCTGGAGGCCGTACAGCAGGAGCGGTGCACCTCGCTCTACGGCGTCCCGACCATGTTCATCGCGGAGCTGAACCTCCCGGAGTTCGCGACCTACGACCTCTCCTCGCTGCGCACCGGCATCATGGCGGGCTCGCCCTGCCCGGTCGAGGTGATGAAGCGGGTGGTCGCCGAGATGAACATGGCCGAGGTGTCGATCTGCTACGGCATGACCGAGACCTCACCGGTCTCCACCCAGACCCGCCGTGACGACGACCTGGAACACCGCACGGGCACGGTAGGCCGCGTGCTGCCGCACATCGAGGTGAAGATCGTCGACCCGGCGACGGGCGTGACGCGACCACGCGGCACGGCGGGCGAGTTGTGCACGCGCGGCTACAGCGTGATGCTCGGCTACTGGAACGAACCCGAGAAGACCGCCGAGGCCGTCGACGCCGGCCGCTGGATGCACACCGGCGACCTCGCCGTGATGCGCGAGGACGGCTACGTCGAGATCGTCGGCCGCATCAAGGACATGATCATCCGGGGCGGCGAGAACATCTACCCGCGCGAGATCGAGGAGTTCCTCTACGGCCACCCCAAGATCAGGGACGTCCAGGTCGTCGGCGTGCCGCACGAGACCTACGGCGAGGAGGTCCTGGCCTGCGTGATCCCGCACGACCCGGCCGCACCGCCCACCCTGGAGGAGGTCCGCGCCTACTGCGAGGGGCGGTTGGCCCACTACAAGATCCCCAGCCGGCTGCAGGTGCTGGAGGTCTTTCCGATGACGGTGTCGGGGAAGGTGCGGAAGGTGGAGCTGCGGGAGGCGTACGGCGCGTAGCGCCGGCGCGGGGGTGCGGGCCTGGTTTCAGGCGCCGCCCCGGGCGTCGAGGGCCCCGGCCGCCTCGTTGACCGGCCGGGGCGTGCCCGTCGGGTCCAGGACGAAGAGGGGGACGGAGAGGGCGCCGGCGCGGGCGCGGGCCTCGGCGGTGTAGCCGGCGAGGGAGAAGTACACGCAGTCCGTGGAGTCCGTCATGGCCGTCAGCCACAGACACTCCACGTCCCGCGGCGAGGCCGGGTGCACGCTGGGGTCGACCTGTGCCAGCAGACCGCGCGCGGAGAGCCCGATACCGGAGGTCGGGCGCTGGTCGGCCCGGCGGACGTCCCGGTGGCCTAGCCACCGGAGGTAGAGCGCCACGGTGGTGACGGCGTCACGGGCGGTGCGGACGGCGACGGGGCGGAAGGGGCGGCGGGGTGGGGTGGGCGGGGACGGTGCCGGTGCCGGGGGTGCCATGTGGGCCGGGTCGGGTTCCTGTGCCGTCGGCGGGGACTTCGGCGTGGAGGTCCTCTCCTGTCCGCGGGCGCCGGCGACGTCGCTCACCGGGATCCGCAGGACCGTCCCGCACGGGCAGCCCAGCTCGGGCCGTGGCCACCGGTCGTGGCGGCCGCAGGCCGGGCAGGGCACGGTGATCCACTCCTCCTCCCACGCCCGGTGGGCGACGGGCCTCGGGGCCGTTCCCGGGTCGAGGCGCGGTGCGACCGTGGCGCCGCAGGCGCAGGGATAGGAGGGCGCGGTGTAGACGCGCTCGCGCCGGCAGGCCGGGCAGCGCACCGGGACGCTCTCGGACATGGCCCCCATCGTCCTCCGAAAACCCCCGCTTGTCCGTCTCTTGACGGCCTTCACCCATCCCCTTACATTGCTTCCAGATAGTAGAATTTATTTTCCGCGATACGGAATAGTGATCGCGGAAGTGCTCACCGCGGGGCGCGACGGGAGAGCCGATCCGACAGCCGAAGCAGGAGTACTCGATGGCTCGAATGACCGCTGCCCGCGCGGCAGTTGAGATCCTCAGGCGTGAGGGGGTCACCGCCGCGTTCGGTGTCCCCGGCGCGGCGATCAACCCCTTCTACGCGGCCCTGAAGGCCTCCGGCGGCATCACCCACACCCTCGCCCGCCACGTGGAGGGCGCCTCGCACATGGCCGAGGGCTACACCCGCGCCCACCCGGGCAACATCGGCGTCTGCGTCGGCACCTCCGGCCCCGCCGGCACCGACATGATCACGGGCCTGTACTCCGCCATCGGCGACTCGATCCCGATCCTGTGCATCACGGGCCAGGCCCCGACCGCCGTGATCCACAAGGAGGACTTCCAGGCCGTCGACATCGCCGCGATCGCGGCGCCGGTGACGAAGGCGGCGGTCACGGTGCTGGAGGCCGCGCAGGTCCCCGGCGTCTTCCAGCAGGCCTTCCACCTCATGCGCTCCGGGCGCCCCGGCCCGGTCCTCATCGACCTGCCGGTCGACGTGCAGCTCACCGAGATCGAGTTCGACCCGGACACCTACGAGCCGCTGCCCGTCTACAAGCCGGCCGCGACCCGTGCGCAGATCGAGAAGGCGATCGGCATGCTCAACGCGTCCGAGCGCCCGCTGATCGTCGCGGGCGGCGGGGTCGTCAACGCCGACGCCTGCGAACTCCTCGTCGAGTTCGCCGAGCTGACCGGCGTTCCGGTGGTGCCGACCCTGATGGGCTGGGGCGTCCTCCCCGACGACCACGAGCTGAACGCCGGCATGGTGGGCCTGCAGACCTCGCACCGCTACGGCAACGCGACCTTCCTGGAGTCCGACTTCGTCCTCGGCATCGGCAACCGCTGGGCCAACCGCCACACCGGCAGGCTCGACGTCTACACGGCCGGGCGGACGTTCGTCCACGTCGACATCGAGCCCACCCAGATCGGCAGGATCTTCGCCCCCGACTACGGCATCGCCTCCGACGCGAAGGCCGCACTGGAGCTCTTCGTGGACGCCGCACGGGAGGTGAAGGCGGCCGGCGGGCTGCCCGACCGCTCCGCCTGGGCGGCCGCCGCGCAGGAGCGGAAGGCCACGCTCCAGCGCCGTACGCACTTCGACGACGTCCCGATCAAGCCGCAGCGCGTCTACGAGGAGATGAACAAGGCCTTCGGCCCCGAGACCCGCTACGTCACCACCATCGGCCTCTCACAGATCGCCGGCGCCCAGATGCTGCACGTCTACCGGCCGCGCCACTGGATCAACTGCGGCCAGGCCGGCCCCCTCGGCTGGACCGTCCCGGCCGCGCTGGGGGTGGCCACGGCCGACCCGGAGACGCCGGTGGTCGCGCTGTCCGGGGACTACGACTTCCAGTTCATGATCGAGGAGCTGGCGGTCGGGGCGCAGCACAAGATCCCGTACGTCCACGTCCTCGTCAACAACTCCTACCTGGGCCTCATCCGCCAGGCACAGCGCGCCTTCGACATCGACTTCCAGGTCAACCTGGAGTTCGAGAACATCAACTCGCCCGAGCTGGGCGTCTACGGCGTCGACCACGTCAAGGTCGTCGAGGGCCTCGGCTGCAAGGCGATCCGCGTGACCGACCCGAACGAACTGGGCGCCGCCTTCGAACAGGCCAGGAAGCTCGCCGCCGCGTTCCAGGTGCCGGTCGTCGTGGAGGCGATCCTGGAGCGCGTCACCAACATCTCCATGTCCACGACCAACGACATCGGCGACGTCGTGGAGTTCGAGGAGATCGCGACGGAGCCGGGGCACGCGCCGACGTCGATCAGGGCGCTGAAGGTCTGACGCGCCGCGTGCGTAAGGGAGAAGGGGCGGCCCAGCCGGGGGGATGGGCCGCCCCTTCCACATGCCTCAGTCCGAGCCGCCGCCCCCGCTGCCGCAGGAGTACGACACCCCGCCCGTACCCCCGCCCCGCGGGGACCGCGCGTGGAAGCCCTTGTCCACCACCTCGGCCCGGGCGAGCAGCCCCGCCCGCAGGGCGAAGCGCGGCACGAGCACGCGCAGGGCCGCCTCGCCGTGCAGCGCCACGGCGAGCAGCTTGTCGTGGTCCGTCAGGCCGTGCCGTCCCGCGGGCCGGGCGTGCAGCTCCTGCAGGGCCCGTACCCGGCGGCGGGCGGCTCGGGTCGGACCGAGCAGCGGATAGCGCAGCAGGCCGGCCTCCGCCAAGGGGACACGCATCAGGGCCACCGCCAGGCGGACGTCCGACCGTTTCACCAACTGCCGCAACCCGCAGGGCTTCCGGAGGGACTCGTGCACCGTCTTCTCCAGCGGCGGGAGGGGGGACGGGGCCTGTCCCGGGATCGCGTCCGCGGGGACCGCCTCCGCCGTCCTCATCGTCCCGGGCAGGCCGGCTTGCACCACACCCCGCAGGTGAAGGCCCACCGCGGCCACCGTGACGGCGGCGCGGGGGCCGCCCCGCAGCAGCGCGATCTCGTGCGGCTGGAGCTGGATCGCTGAGTCTTCGCTCATGGCACACCCCCTGGGGCGGAGCCCGCCACCCCCGTGCCGGCGGGCCCCGCGTGACCACAATGTGCCCATGCCCAGCGTCTGTTGAAGCCTCCTGAACCATGTTCAGAGGTTGATTTGAGGTTGACGTACCCGTCCTGCGTCTCCCGCCGTTCGCTTTGCACCGACCGCCCCGGCCGGGGGACAACGCCTTCGCGCTCCCTCGCCGGGATCGACCGGGCGGGGGAGCGCGGGGCGGGTGGGACCGTCCGGCGGCGCGAGGCTGGGCGCGACAGGACGTTCGCGCCGCCGGACGGGGTCTGGTGTCGGAGCGATGGTCAGGGACTCTTTCCGGTCCGCGGTGGCGCCTGGGCGCGACGGGACGGACGCCGGCGCCGGGACGGCCCGGAAACCGGGATCAGACCCGGACGCCGGAGAGGCGCTCCACGGCCCGCAGCAGCGCGGAGTGGTCCAGGCCACCGTCGCCCTGTTCCCGCAGGCTCGCGACGAGCTGCGCCACGACGGCACCGACCGGCAGGGCCGCGCCGACACCACGGGCGGCGTCGGTGACGATGCCCAGGTCCTTGTGGTGCAGGTCGATCCGGAAGCCCGGCTCGAAGTCCCGGTTGAGGAAGTTGTCCTTCTTCCGCGTCAGCACGGTCGAGCCGGCGAGCCCGCCGTTCAGGACCTCCAGTGCCGCCCCCAGGTCCACGCCCGACTTCTCCAGGAAGACCACGGCCTCGGCGCACGCCTGGATATTGACGGCGACGATCAGCTGGTTGGCGGCCTTCACGGTCTGCCCCGAGCCGTGCGGACCGCACAGCACGACGGTCCTGCCGAGCGCCTCGAAGACCGGCCCCGCGGCGTCGAAGTCGGCCTGCTCGCCGCCGACCATGATGGACAGCACGGCCTCGACGGCACCGGCCTCGCCCCCGGACACGGGCGCGTCCAGCACGCGGATGCCCTTGTCCCGCGCCGCCCGCGCCAGGTCGATCGAGGTCTGCGGGGTGATCGAGGACATGTCGATCAGCAGCGCGCCGGGCCTCGCGTTCTCCAGGACGCCGTCGGGACCGTACGCGACGGCCTCGACATGCGGGGAGGCGGGCACCATCGTGATCACGACGTCGGCGTCCCGGACGGCCTCGGCGACGGATCCGGCCGCGGTGCCGCCGGCGGCGGCCAGGCGGTCCAGCTTCTCCTGCTCCAGGGTGAAGCCCGTGACGTCGTAGCCCGCCTTGATCAGGTTCTCGGACATGGGGGAGCCCATGATGCCGAGGCCTATCCAGGCGATCCTGGGGAGCTGGTTGCTCATGGGGTGCCTCTCTGCTGCGGTGCGACGTCAGGAGGTTGCGAACTGCTTCCGCTGGGTCAGTGCGATCCGCGTGCCTCGCGCGGCAGCCAGTCGAAGGCCTCCGTGCCCGGACGGTCGCCCGGCTTGTACTCCAGCCCGACCCGGCCCTCGTAACCGGCCTTCCGCACCTGGTCGAGGAGGTCCGCCAGGGGGAGCGTGCCCGTGCCGGGGGCGCCGCGGCCGGGGGTGTCGGCGATCTGGACGTGGCCGGTCCGGTCGGCGTACCGCTCGATCACCGACGGCAGGTCCTCGCCGTTCATGGACAGGTGGTAGAGGTCCATCAGGAACCTGGCGTTGCCGAGCCCGGTCGCCCGGTTGACCTCGTCGACGACGGCGACGGCGGCGGGGGCGCTCACCAGCGGGTACAGCGGCGACTCGGGCCGGTTCAGGGCCTCGATCAGCAGGACCGCGCCGATCCGGTCGGCGGCCCGTGCCGCGAGCACCAGGTTCTCCAGCGCCAGCGCGTCCTGCTCGGCCGGGTCCACGCCGTCGACGCGGTTGCCGTACAGCGCGTTGAGCGCGCCGCAGCCGAGGGCCTCGGCGAGGGCGGCGGCCACGTCGATGTTGGCGCGGAACCTCTCCGACTCCTCGCCAGGGATCGACAGGGCGCCGCGGTCCGGGCCCGGGAGCCGGCCGGCGTAGAGGTTCAGGCCCGTGAGCCGGACGCCCGCGTCCTCGATCGCCCGCTTCAGCGCGTCGAGCTCGGACCGCTCGGGGGTGGGGCTGTCGACCCAGGGCCACCACAGCTCGACCGCGGTGAAACCGGCCGCGGCGGCGGCCGCGGGGCGCTCCAGGAGCGGGAGTTCCGTGAAGAGGATTGACAGGTTGACGGTGAAACGCTGCTCTGCGCATCCCATGGGGACCGGCGCTCCCTTCCTGGATGTATTTCGTATCGTGGAATTCTGTTTCTGAATAATGGAAGAATGCCGCTCGTGGGGAACGGCTGTCAAGAGCCGGGAACAGAAAGAGCCCCCGCGCGGTCTCACGCGGGGGCTCTGCCGGGGATCAGGTCAGAGAGCGTCGACGGCGCTCACCTTCCAGCCGGCGGAGGTACGGGACATCGTCATCCGCACCCGGTTCAGATCCACGCGGGACCCCGTGACCTGAGTGCTCTCGGTGACCTGGTTGACGAAGAGCAGCACGACGACCCGGTCCGGCGAGGCCGACACCACGGAGGCCGCCGGGGCGCCACCGTCGGGCGGTTCCACCACCGTCGCCTTCACCACCCCGTCGTACTTCTCGGCGGTCGGCCCCACCACCGCCTTCGTCGTCCTGGCGTACTCGTCGCGGAACTTCCCGGTCAGCAGGGCGCGCGCCCGGGCGAAGTCGCGGTCCAGGTGGCGGTGGTCGTACGACAGCACGACGGGCGCCGCCTCACGCGCCGCCGCGAGCGCCTGCTCGCGGGCCTGCTCAGTGGCCCGTCCCTCGCGGAACTGCCACCCGAGGACGGCCACCGCGACCAGGCCTGCCACGAGGAGCAGCGCGAGGGACGCCGTCAGCACCCTGCGGCCCCGCCCGGGGCGGGCCGGCAGCACGTCGTCGTCCTCGGCGGAGTCCGGTCGCGGCTCCGGCGGGTCGTCCCAGCCGTCCGGCGGTTCGATGAGCACGGTGCGTCCGGACGTCTGGTCCTCGGCCCGCCGTGGCTCCTTCCCCTCGTCCACCTCGTTCTCGTTGATCCGCTCGGCGCGCTCCGCACGCTTGGCCGCCGCCCGGGCCGCCGCGCTCAGGGCGCGCCGGGTGGGCGAGCCGGAGCCGCGGGGCTTGGAAGTCAGGTTCGCCACGGTCGTTCTCCTTACTGGTCGTACAGCGGGGCGGACGGCGGGTCAGCCGACGAACTCCACGTCGGACGTCAGCCAGCGGCCGTTCTCCAGGACGAGGTCGAGTTGCAGGCGGTACGTGCGGGGCTCGCCCCGGGGCACGGCGACATTGGTGACCTTGCTGTCGGCGACCACCTGCACACGGGCCGATCGGTCGTCGGCCCGGACGATGCCCGCCTCCAGCACCTGGCCTTCGGACACCGACTTGTTCTGCGCGACCAGCTCGGTCAGCTCCGTGGTCTGCGCGGCGAACTGCTCCTTGAACTCGCCCGTGGCGCCCTTGAGCACGTTCTGGCTGTCCCGGTCGTAGTGCCGGTAGTCGAGCGAGGTGAAGTTCAGCGCCGACTGACGGGCCGCCGCGAGGATGTCCTGGCGGCGCTGCTCCGCCTGGCGCTGCTCGTACACCCGCACGCTCAGCCAGACGGCCGCCGCCGTCGTCAGCACCGTCGCCGTCACCAGCCCCGCCGGCAGCAACCGGGCGCGCACGAGGCCTCGGCCACGGGCGTCCGCCCGCCCGGCCAGGAGCCGCAGCAGCGGCCGTACCAGCCGTGCCGGCGAGCTGAGGAACGCCGCGAACAGGCTCCCGTTCACGCCATCGGTCCGACGAGCAGCCATTGCCAGGACTCCTTTCCGAACACGGCCTGCTGGCCGCCCGTCGAGCCGATCTCGACGGATCTTCCGTCCGGCCCCGTCGCGAGACCGGTCTGCGGGTCGTACGGCGAGACGTACGCGGCCCGGTCGGCGCCCTTCGCGCCGGACCGTGCGCCGGGGGCGTTCTGCGCACCCCGCACCGAGCTGTCGCTGCCACGCGGCTCCGTGCAGCGCGCCTCGGTGTTCGCCGGGCGGGTGCTGGTGTCCGCCGGGTCGCGTCGCGGGGTGTCGTATCCCCGCGTGCACGACGGCGGATCGTCGGCGTCGACCACCAACCCGAAGTGGGTGGTGCCGTCGCCGGGGAGGACGGTGTAGCTGTCGGAGACCACCACCGGGAAGGTGACCAGGGCCTGTTCCACTCCGGGCAGCCGCGCCAGCGTGACCTGCCCGCCGCTGATCAGGTTCGCCAGCAGGACCGACAGCCTGGGGCCGGTCGACTTCAGCAGCGAGTTCACCTCGTGGGCGGCCGGCGTCGCGTTGCCGATCAGTTTGCGCAGGTCGCCGTCGCTCGCCTTCAACTGCGCGGTGAGCGCGGCGAGGTCACGCGAGAACGACTTGATCGACGAACCCTGGTCGGCCTGCGTCTTCAGGACCGTCCGTGAGTCCTCGATGAGGTCGATCGTCTCCGGCAGCGCGTCGGACGCCGACTCGACGAGCGCGTTGCCCGAGTCCACGAGCCGGCTGAGGTCCGGCCCGGTGTCGGCGAAGGCCTTGCCCAACTCGTCCACGGTGACCCGCAGATCGTCCTTGCCCACCGAATTCACCAGCCGGTCCAGGCTCACCACCATGTCCGTGGTGGGCAGCGGCACCCGGGTCCTGCCGCGCGGGATCGTGCTGCCCGCCAGCAGATAGGGGCCGTCCGCCCGGCGCGGCTGCAGATCGACGTACTGCTCGCCCACCGCCGAACGGTTGGCCACCACGGCGAGGGTGTCCGCCGGGATGCGCGCGCCGTCCTCGATCTCCAGCGCCACCGAGACACCGCCGTCGCCGCTCAGCCGCAGCGCGCCGACCCGGCCCACCGGCACCCCGCGGTAGGTGACCTCGGCACCGGTGTAGATGCCCCCGGAGTCGGCGAAGTCGGCCCGCACGGTGTAGCCGCGGCCGAGCAGCCCGTCCACCAGGCCCGTGTACTCGGCGCCGACGTACGACACCCCCACCGCGGTGACGGTGGCGAAGGCCAGCAGCTGCGCCTTGACCGTACGTGTGATCACGGCAGTATCCCCTTCAGCAAGAGCTCCGCGAGCGCGAGGTCGATGCCCGGCCGGAGGCCGTCGGCGGCGCGCCCGTCCCCGTACGCCGCCTGCGTGCCGGTGCACACGGGCGGGCACAGCGGGCCGCCGCCGTCGCCGGAGGGTGCCGACGGCTCGGCGGGCGTGTCCGGCAGGCCCGGGGTGCCCGGCAGAGCGGGCTTCGGTACGCCAGGCACCTTCGGGAGGTCCGGCAGCTCCGGCGTGTCCGGGAGGCCGGGTGTCTTCGGGGAGTCCCCGCTCCCGTGTGGCGCGTCGGCGAGGTTGCCGTAGATGCTCGACAGATCGAGGTCGGCGGTCACCGCCAGATTGACGTAGTCGCCCTTGACGGCGTCCACGGCGTTGCGTGGGAACGGATAAGTGGTCAGCAGTTCCAAGGAGTTGGGCAGGTCGTTGCCCGCCTTGTTCAGCTGGACGAGGATCGGCCGCAGTGCCTTGAGGTCGGCGACCGTGTCGTCGTGCGACGCGTTCACGACCTTCGTGCCCGCCGTGCCGAGGTCGGACAGGGCCGTGAGCATCTTGGTCAGATCCCGTCTCTGGTCGGCGAGGACCTTCAGCGCGGGCGGCAGGGTGTCGACGGCCACGGCGATGGTCTTCTTCTCCTTCGCCAGCCGTTTGGCGAGCCGGTCGATGCCCTCCAGGGCGCGGACGATCTCCTTGCGCTGCCCGTCCAGGCCGCCGAGGAACGTGTTCAGCTCCTTGAGCAGCCCCTTGACCCGGTTCTCCCGGCCCTCCAGCGCCTTGTTCAGCTCCACTGTGATCGTCTTCAGCTGGGCCACGCCGCCGCCGTTGAGCAGCGCGGACAGCGCGGACAGCACCTCCTCGATCTCGGGGTTCCGGCCGCTGCGGGCCAGCGGGATCCGGTCGCCGTCCCGGAGCCGGCCGACGGGCGCGGTGCCCATGGGGGAGGTCAGCGCCACATACTTCTCGCCGAGCATGCTCGTCTGCCGCAGCTCGGCCACCGCGTTGCCGGGCAGCTTCACCGAGTCGGCGACCCGCAGCCGCACCGTGGCGTGCCAGCCGTCCAGCTCCACCTTCTCGACGGCGCCCACGGTGACGTCGTTGACCTTCACCGCGGACTGCGGCACCAGGTCCAGGACATCGCGGAACTCGACGGTGACCCGGTAGGCGTCACCGTCCGCGGCGGCGCCTCCGGGCAGCGGCACGTCGTACCAGCCGTTGAACTGGCAGCCGGACAGCAGCAGTGAGCCGGCCGCCGCCCAGGCGACGGTCCTCGTCGTGGGAATCCCGCTCATGCGTCGGCCTCCAGGATTCCGCCCAGCGTCCGGTCGACCGGGCCCGTGCTCGGCACGGCCGGGGCCTTCGGCACCTCGGGCAGGGAGTCGAACAGCTTCTCCAGCTCCCGGCAGTCAGGGTTCTTGCCGCCCTCGTCCCCGGTCGTGCGCAGGATGGAGCACAGCAGCGCGGCCGGGTCCTGCGGATGGTCGGGGTTGTTGCGGGTGTCGAGGGTGCCGGAGGACGGGTTGCCGGCGTTCTGGAGGTTCGACAGGCCCGTCGGGGCGACCTCCAGCAGCTCCTCCAGTGCCGCCCGCTGGGTGACGAGCACCTCGGTGACCTTGCTGAGCCCCTTCACGTTCGACGTCAGTGACTCCTTGTTCTTCTTCACGAAGCCGGACACGTCACCGAGCGCCGTGCCCAGGTGCTTCAGGGCCTCCGCCAGGTCCTTGCGTTCATCGGCGAGTTGACCGGCGACCTTGGCGAGCGTGGTGTTGAACGACCGCACGCTCTTGTCGTCGGCCGCCAGCGCCGCGGTGAACACCTGAAGGTTCCGTACGGTGCCGAACAGATCGCTCCGGCCGTCGGAGAGCGTGGTGACCGCCAGCGAGAGGTTCTCGACCGTCTGGTGGAGGTCCTCGCCCTGGCCCTCCAGGTTGTCCGCGCTCACCCCGAGCAGCCGCGCCAGCGAGCCGTCCTCGTTGGCCCCCTTCGGGCCGAGCGCCTCCGACGTGGTGTGCAGGCTGTCGAAGACACGGTCCAGCTCCACGGGTACGGCCGTGCGCGACTCGGGGATGACGGCGCCGTCCCGGAGCGCCGGACCCTCGCGGTACACCGGCAGCAGCTGCACGTAGCGGTCGCTGACCACCGAGGAGTTGATGATGGCGGCCTGGGCGTCCGCCGGGACCTTGCGGCCCGCGTCGTACTCCAGCACCACCCGCACCCGCCCACCCTCCGGCGTGATCTCCGCGACCTCGCCGATCCGGACGCCGAGGACCCGGACGTCGGAGCCGGGGTAGATGCCGACGGTGCGCGGGAAGTACGCGGTGACCCGCACGGTCTCCGACCGAGGCCACACCACGAACGCGGCGCCGACGACGAGGGCGAGGACGACGACGACCGCCCGCCGCCCCGTGATCCTGGGCTTCTTCACCGGTCTCCTCCCGTCCGGGGCACCACCGGGGCGGCGACCAGGTTCTGGACGTAGCTGTCGAACCAACGGCCGTTGCCGAGAGTGTTGGTGAACAGGCGCACATACGGCGCGAGCAGCTTGACGCTCCGGTCCAGGCTCGACTGGTTCCGTTCGAGCATCTCGACGACGCGGTTCAGGCCCTTGAGCGCGGGCCCGATCTCCTTGTCGTTGTCCTCGACCAGCCCGGAGAGCTGGATGCCGAGCGCGGCCGAGGTGGTGAGCAGCTTGTTGATCGCCTTGCGCCGCTTGCTGATCTCCTTGAACAGCTTGTCGCCGTCGCCGACCAGCGCGGTGAGGTCCGCGGACCGCTCGGCCAGCACCCCCGTCACTCCGCTCGCGTGGTCGAGCAGCCCGCGCAGCTCCTTGTCCCGCTCGGCCACCGTTTTGGAGATCTTGGACAGGCCCTTGATGGAGGCCCGTACTTCCTCGGGGGAGTCCTCGAAGGTGGTGGAGATCGTGTTCAGGGCCTTGGCCAGCCGCTCCGTGTCCACCTCCTCCGTGGTGGTCGTGAGGTCGCTGAATGCCTGCACGACGTCGTACGCCGGGACCGTTCGCTTCAGCGGGATCTCACTGCCGGGAGCGAGCCGGCCCGGCCCCTCGGGGTGCAGGGCCAGGTACTTCGCCCCGAGGATCGTCTTCACCCGGATCGACGCGCCGGTCGTGGTGCCGAACTCCGGGTCGCCCTTGATCTTGAAGGTCACCTTGACGTGGTCGCCGTCCAGATCGACCTCCTCGACCTTGCCGACCCTGACCCCGGCGATGCGCACTTCGTCGCCCGGCTTGAGCCCGCCCGCCTCCGCGAAGGCGGCGCTGTAGGTCTCGCCGCCGCCGATCACCGGAAGGTCGTCGGCGTTGAACGCGGCGACGGTCAACAGCGCGAGCGCGGTGAGCCCGGCGGCGCCGACCACCACGGGGTTGTTCCCCCACTGCCCGAAAGGCGTGGGAGGTGCCCCCACACGGAACGGCTTCAGGCGCGGGCGTCGCAGCTCCGGACGGGGCAGCTTCGGCCGGGGCAGCTTCGGCCGGGGCAGCTTCGGACGGGGGAGCTTCGGACGGGGGAGCTTCGGACGGGGGACTTGGAGTTTCATCCGCCGCACCTCGCCCGCGCCACATGCAGCTCCGGAGTGAGCACCTCCCGCGTCTTCGGCAGCACGATCCGGCCGTCGAAGTCGCAGAGGTAGAAGTTGAACCAGGAGCCGTAGGACGCCGTCCCGGTCAGCTCGTTGAGCTTGTTCGGCAGCCGCCTCAGCACGCCCTCCACGGTCTTCTCGTTGTCGTTCAGCGTTCCGGTGAGCTCGGTCAGCCCGGCGATGTCGTCCTTGAGCGGCGGGCGGGCGTCCGCGAGCAGCCCGGAGGTGGCCTCCGTCAGGTCGCCGATGCTCACCAGGGACTCGCCGAGGGGCTTGCGGTCGGCGGACAGGCCGGAGATCACCCGCCGCAGCTGCTTGAGCAGGTCGGAGAACCGGCCGCCGCGCTGGTCGAGCGTCTCCAGGACGGAGTTGAGATTGTTGATCACGGATCCGATCAGCTGGTCGCGCCCGCCGAGTGTGGTGGTGAGCGAGGCCGTGTGCGCGAGCAGGCTGTTCACGGTGCCGCCCTCGCCCTGCAGCGTCTTGATGATCTCGGTGGCGAGCTGGTTGACGTCCTGCGGACTGAGTGCGGCGAACAGCGGCTTGAAGCCGTTCAGCAGCACGTTGAGGTCCAGCGCCGGCTGGGTCCTCGACAGCGGGATACGCCCGCCGGGCGGCAGCCGGGTGCCGTCGCCGGTGCCCTCGGTCAGCGCGATGTACCGCTGCCCGACCAGGCTCCGGTAGCGGACCACCGCGCCGGTGCTGGTGAGCAGCGGTCGGTCCGCGCTGACCGTGAAGGCGACCTCCGCCAGCGTCCGGTCCTTGATCCGGATGTCCTCGACCTCGCCGACCCGCACCCCGGCGACCCGGATGTCGTCGCCCTCCTCCAGGCCCGTGACATCGCTGAACACCGCACGGTAGGTGTGCTCCGGCGAGAAGTCGAGGTTGACGATGGTGGCGGCGAGCAAGGTGGTCGCCAGGATCGTCACCACCGCGAAGAGACTGAACTTGACCAGTGGCGCGGCGGTCTGCCGCGCTGCCGTCGTCCTCACGCTCATGCGACGCTCACCGTCGTCCCCCGGGCCAGGGGCCCGAACAGCAGCGTCGCGACGGGCGGCACCTCGTCCGCCGGTACGCCCATGACGGGTGCCACGAGCGAGCCGACCGCCCGCTGCTCGGCCTCGGTGGCGGACACGTCGATCCCTCCGGGCAGCACACTGCCGGCCCTCCCTGACTTCGTACCGTCGTCGAGCTTGGTGGGTGGTGCGGGCACCGTCGGGTGGGGCAGGCCCCGGCAGTCGGGCCCGGACCGCTCGCCGTAGCGCGGTTCCTCGCCCGGTTCGTACGCGGGCCGCCGGCGGACGACTTCCAGGGTGATCCGCATCTTCCCGCCCCGGAACGCCTCCTCCGACACCTTCTCCTGCCGGACCAGGCCCTCCAGCAGACACGGGTACTGGGGCGAGTAGCGGGCGAACAGCTCCAGCGTGGGCCGGGACACCCGGCCGAGGGTGATCAGCCGGTCCCCGTCGGTGTCCAGGAAGTCCTCGGCGGTGCCCGCGACGCCGGTGGTCGAGGCGAGCGCGGCGGCCAGCCGGTCCCGCTTCTCGACGATCGTGCGGCTGGTGGTGACGGTGTTGCGCAAAATCGCCATCAGGTCGGGCGCCGCGTCCCCGTACGTCTCGACGACGTCCGCGAACCGCGAGATGTCCTCCTCCAGCGAGGGCAGATGCGGGTTGAGGCGCCGCAGATAGTCCTCCACGCGGGTGAGGTTGTCGCCGATCCGGTCGCCGCGTCCCTCGAGCGCGCCCGCGAACGCCGAGAGGGTGGCGTTGAGCTCGCCGGGTCTCACGGCCCGCAGCAGCGGCAGCAGGTCGTTCATCAGCTGCTGCAGCTCCATGCCGGCCCGCGTGCGGTCCTGGGTGATGACGTCGCCCGCGCGGATGGCCCGGGCGGACGAACCGCGGGGCACGACCAGGTCGACGTACTTCTCGCCGAACAGTGTCTTCGGCAGCAGCCGCGCGTGCACGTCCGCCGGGATGAGCCGCACGTGCTCCGGCTTGAGCGCGATGTCGAGCGTCGCCTTCCTGCCGTCCGCGCGCACCCCGCGCACCTCCCCGACGAGCAGCCCCCGCAGCTTGACGTCCGCGCGCCGGTCGAGCTGGTTGCCGAGGCCGTCGGCCTCCAGCGTGACCCGCACGACGGGCGTGAACGCCTGCTGGTAGACGGCCACGGCCAGCGACAGCAGCAGCGCGAGCACCGCGATGAAGGCGACTCCGTACAGCCGCAGTCTCAGCACTCTCATCGATGTCACCCCGCGATCCGTACGGTCGTGTTGGCGCCCCAGATCGCCAGGGACAGGAAGAAGTCCACGACGTTGACGGCGACGATGGAGGTGCGCACCGCGCGGCCCACCGCGACGCCGACGCCCGCCGGGCCGCCGCTCGCGTAGTAGCCGTGGTAGCAGTGCACCAGGATGATCAGCACGGCGAAGACGATCACCTTGCCGAACGACCAGAACACGTCGACGGGCGGCAGGTACTGGTGGAAGTAGTGGTCGTACGTGCCCGTCGACTGCCCGTAGTAGCCGGTGGTGATGGTTCGGGCGGCGAGGTACGAGGACAGCAGCCCGACGACGTACAGCGGGATCACCGCCACGAAGCCGGCGATCATGCGCGTGGTCACCAGGAACGGCAGCGAGGGCACGCCCATCACCTCCAGGGCGTCGGTCTCCTCGCTGATCCGCATCGCGCCGAGCTGCGCGGTGAATCCGGCGCCGACAGTCGCGGACAGCGCGAGCCCGGCCACCAGCGGGGCGATCTCGCGGGTGTTGAAGTACGCCGACAGGAACGCCACGAAGTTGGACGTGCCGAGCTGGTTGAGGGCGGCGTAGCCCTGGAGGCCGACCTCGGTGCCGGTGAAGAACGACAGGAAGGCGATCACGCCGACCGTGCCGCCGACCACGGCGAGCGCGCCCCGGCCGAAGCTCACCTCGGCCAGCAGCCGCAGGATCTCCTTCTTGTAGCGGCGCAGGGTGCGCCCGGTCCAGGCCAGGGAGCGGCCGTAGAAGGAGAGTTGGGCACCCAGCTTCTCCAGGGAGCGCAGGGGGCGTTGCAGAAGTCCCATGTGCTAACCCCTCTGCGGGACGACCTGGAAGTACACCGCGGTCATCACGAAGTTCGTCACGAACAGCAGCATGAAAGTGATCACCACGGACTGGTTGACGGCATCGCCGACGCCCTTCGGGCCGCCCTTCGCGGTCAGTCCCTTGTACGAGGCGACGATCGCGGCGATCGCCCCGAACACCAGCGCCTTGACCTCGGCCGCCCACAGGTCGGACAGCTGGGCGAGCGTGGTGAAGGAGGCGAGGTAGGCGCCGGGCGTGCCGTCCTGGAGGACGACGTTGAAGAAGTAGCCGCCCGCGACACCGACCACCGACACCAGGCCGTTGAGCAGCACCGCGACGACCATCGACGCCAGCACGCGCGGCACCACCAGCCGGTGGATCGGGTCGATGCCGAGCACCTGCATCGCGTCGATCTCCTCGCGGATCTTCCGCGCCCCGAGGTCCGCGCAGATCGCGGTGCCGCCCGCGCCGGCGATGAGCAGCGCGGTGACGATCGGCGAAGCCTCGCGCAGGACCGCCAGCACCGAGGCGGCACCGGAGAACGACTGCGCCCCGAGCTGCCGGGTCAGGCTGCCGATCTGGAGCGCGATCACCGCGCCGAAGGGGATCGAGACGAGAGCGGTGGGCAGGATCGTCACGGACGCGATGAACCACGCCTGCTGGATGAACTCCCGTACCTGGAAAGGGCGTCGCGGCAGGGTCCGCAGGATGTCCAGGGCCATCGCGAACAGGTTGCCCGAGTGCCGCAGCGCCCCGGTCGGAGACAGGCTCACGCGTCCGCCACCTCCTTCCGGCGCAGTTCGGTCTCCCGTCTCGCGATCGCCTCCCAGCGGGGCGGCCGGGTGATGCCGGGGCCCGGCAGCAGACGGGGAGTCAGTGCCTGGCCGCCGGGAGTTCCGGTGACCTTGCCGCCGCGGCCGCCGCCTTCGCCTTCGCCGAGCTGGGCCAGCTCCTGCTCGACCTGGGCGGCGTCCTTCTCCTCCGCCATGCCGATCGGCCCCTGCATCCGGCCGTTCAGGAACTGTCGTACGACGGGCTCGTCACTGGTCAGCAGCTTCTCGCGGGGCCCGAACACGACCAGCTCACGGCGGAACAGCAGCCCGATGTTGTCCGGGACCTGGCGCGCCGAGGCGATGTCGTGCGTGACGATCAGGAAGGTCGCGTCGATCTGTGCGTTCAGGTCGACGATCAGCTGGTTGAGATACGCGACGCGCACCGGGTCGAGACCCGAGTCCGGCTCGTCGAAGAGGATGATCTCCGGGTCGAGCACCAGCGCCCGTGCCAGCCCGGCCCGCTTGCGCATTCCGCCGGAGATCTCGCCGGGCAGCTTCCCCTCGGCGCCGATCAGCCCGACCATGTCCATCTTCTCCAGCACGATGCGCCGGATCTCGCTCTCGGGCTTGCGGGTGTGCTCGCGCAGGGGGAAGGCGACGTTGTCGTACAGGTTCATCGACCCGAACAGCGCGCCGTCCTGGAACAGCACACCGAAGAGCTTCCGCACCTCGTACAGGTCGTTTTCCCGCAGCTTGGTGATGTCCCGGCCCGCGACCCGGATCGAACCCCGGTCCGGCTTCAGCAGCCCGACGAGCGTCTTGAGGAACACGGACTTGCCCGTCCCCGAGGGGCCGAGCAGCACGGAGACCTCCCCGGCGGGCAGCGTCAGCGAGACGTCCTGCCAGATGACCTGGTGACCGAAGGACTTGGTCAGTCCCTCCACACAGATCTCGACACCCATCCGGTCCACCCTTCAGCCGGCTGTGGAGCAGCTTTGACATCTGCTCTACGGGGCTGGGCGGGGTGTCCGTCGCGACGGACCCGGATTTTTTTCGAGGAGGGGCTACGGCAGCGCGCTCACCGGGGCGGAGGGCAACGCGGGGGCCTCCGGAGCGTCCGGAGCCTCCGGAGCGTCCGGGGTGTCCGCGACCTCGGGCAGAGCGGGGATGTCCGGCACGGTCCGCGGAAGGTCGACCGTGTCCGGGGCCTGGAGGGCGACGGGGAGGTCCGGCACCCCCGGTGCGACGTCCGGCACCTCGGGAGCGGGCAGCTGCGGCCCCACGGACAGCTCGACCTCCGGCAGGGACGTCACCGACAGCGGCAGCAGCGCCCCCTCGCCGGGGGCGGGCGTCGCCCGCGGAGCAGCGGGCGACGAGACCGCCGGACGCCCGTGTCCGTGCGAGGGCGGCACACGGTCCTCGTTGTACGGCCGCTGCCAGGCCTCCGGGGCCGGCGAGACGGAGGGCTGCGGTCCCGTGCCCCGACCGTCCCAGTCGTGGACGTACGGCAGGGCGAACCCGGCCACCACCAGGGTCGCCGCCGTCGAGGCCACCGCCACGGCCTGGGCGTGGCCGCCCGCCCGCGGCCTGCCGCGCCCACACAGGAAGAGGGCCAGGCCCAGCGTGCCGGCGAGCGAGTTGCGCAGCGTCCGCCGGGCGCGGGCCAGCAGTGACTCGACGGTCCGGTAGCTCAGGCCCATCCGGACGGCGACCTGGTTGACGTCCAGGTCCTCCGACTTCAGCCTCAGCGCCTCTGCCTGGCGGGCCGGCAGTTCCCCGCTGCGGACGGCGAGCCACTTGGCCTCGGCCCGGTCGCACACCACTTCCTCGACCGGCACCGGGCCCGGCTCCACCAGCGTGGGGCTGCGGTGGACCTCGGCCTCCCGGCTGACCTGGCGGTGGCGGTCGACGCACAGCCGCATCGTCACCGTGGTCAGCCACGCGGCCAGCCGCTCGTCGTCCAGGTCCGGGCGCTCCGCGGCGCGCAGCATCGCCTCGTGCACCGCGTCCTCGGCGTCCTCCAGGCTCACCGACCTGCGGCGCGCCACCTTGAGCAGGTGCTCGCGATGGCACCACATACGCTGCCAACGGTCGTGGGCCGCCTGTATCTCCGTCTCCGCAGGCATGTCCGTCGTCGCCATGAGGGCCCCTTCGCGCTCACCCGCCGGGCCGGTGCTTCCCGACGGGTGGCGACATTACCGCCGAGTATCCGCGGTTGAGGAGAGGGCAGCCGCTATCGAGTCGGCAACGGTCCGTCATCACCCCCGACCAGCGGCAGCGCATCGTCCGGGGACAGGCCGACGCCGGTGCTGGGGAGCGGGGCCACGGGCTCCTCCGGCTCCTCGGGCGCGATCGCCGTACGAGACGGGCCGGGGGAGGGCGAGGAGGGTGCGACCGGGGCCGTCGGCGTGGGCGAGGCGCCGCCCCGTTCCGAGCGTGGTGACGGTTTCGGAGCGGGCGTGGCGGACCGGGTCCGCGACGGCGCCGGGGAAGGCTCGGCGGGGGAGGCGGCGGCGTCGGGAACGACCCGGTGCCCGTCGAGCAAGTACTCGTACCAGGCCCGGACCGTCCGCAGATAGGCCCGGGACCGGTTGTAGCCGAGGATCGCGCGATCCAGGTCGGCGGGCTGGGACAGATCCCGGTCGCCCGCGCACAGGTAGCGTCCGGCGGCGAGCGCGGCGTCGTGGACGTTGTTCGGGTCGGCGCGGCCGTCGCCGTTGCCGTCCGCACCCCAGACCGCCCAGGTCGACGGGATGAACTGCATCGGGCCGACCGCCCGGTCGTACGCCGTGTCGCCGTCGTGTGCGCCGCCGTCGGTGTCCCGGATCTCGGCGAATCCGTCGCCGTCCAGCCGCGGGCCGAGGATCGGCGTCAGCGTCGTGCCGTCCGCCGCGACCCGGCCGCCGCGCGCCTGCCCGGACTCCACCTGGCCGATCGCGGCCAGCAGCTGCCAGCGCAGACCGCATCCCGGGTCGGTCCGCGCGAGCTCCTCCTCGGCCCGGCGGTAGGCGGCGAACACGCTCGCCGGCAGCGCCCCGGCGACGGGCGCCACCCCGGCTGTCCGCTTCTCGGCCTCCCGCCGCTCCGGGCCCCGCAGCGGCGGGAGCTCCGTGCGGTACGGAGTGTCGCCCGACACGCTCGGCACGCGCTCGACGGGCGCCTCCGGCGCGGGCTGCGTGGCCCGCGCGGTCACCGCCCCCGGTGCCTGCGAGGCGGTCAGCGCGGCCATGGCCGCCACCGCGATCGCCGTTGCCCTGCCCCGTCTGACTGCCCGCTGCGCCATGTCTGCGGTCCCCTCCTGCGCGGAATCGGTCATCTGCTCTGCTCTACGGGGAGACGTGGGGGTTCCGTCGCGGCAACCGCGGGATCCGTCGCGGCGAACCGGGCTCTCCGTCAAGGGCAGGTGCGGGGCACCGTTCGGTTAAGGTCGACACCGAACGGCCGGGGCGGACCCGTCCCTGACCGCGGACCTGGCGGAACGCGCCGGCCGGAGCGGATGCCATGGGGGCACAGTGCGATTGAGAGTGGAGTTCACGACCGAGCCCTTCGACCTCGAAGAGGCGCCCGCGCACGCGCTGGCCGCCCGTGAGGTGATCGAGGCGGCCGACCTGGACGCGGTCGACGTCGGGCCGTTCGGCAACACCGCGGAGGGCGGCGCCGACGTGGTGCTCGCCGCCGTGGACGCCCTGCTGCGCAAGTCGCTCGGTGCGGGCGCCACCCGGATCTCGCTCCAGGTCAACGTCCTCGAGGAGGGCCAGTGAGCGGCGCCGGCGACGAGCCCTTCATCACGGCCGTGAAGCCACTGGTCGACGCCATGGGTGGCGAGATGCTCCCGCCGGACGAGGCCGGCCCCGACGACGTCGTCCTCTCCTGGGAGGGCGCCGAGGCCGTCGCCGTACGGCTGCCCCAGCTCGCCGACTCCCTCGACCACATCCTCGCCGCCATGGAGCGCAAGAAGGGCAAGCCGCTGGCCGACCTGGACCGCAAGGCCAAGCAGGAGGTCGTCCGGATGCTTGAGGCGCGCGGCGCCTTCTCCGTGCGACACGGCGTGGAGACCGTGGCGAGCGCGCTCGGGGTCAGCCGCTTCACCGTCTACAACTACCTCAACCGGGAGAAGGACGGCTGACCGGAGGCTCTCCGTAACGCCGATTTTTCAACAAACTGTTGACGTGTTGTGTGTGGAGGGCGTTAGCTGTCGGCATGACGTCGACTGCCAAGCCCTCGGGGCTCACCCGCCTCAACGCCCTGGAGGAACAGGCGGCCCGGGCCGAGTTGCACGAGGTCTGCGCGGCCACGGCCTGGGTGGAGCGGCTGCTCGGCGCCCGCCCCTACGCCACCGCCGCCGACCTCTACGGGGCGAGCGACGCCGCCATGGCCGAGCTGACCGCCACTGATCTGGACGAGGCGATGGCCGGGCACCCCCCGATCGGCCGCCCCAGGCCCGGCGACCCGACGTCCGCCCGAGAGCAGCGCGGTATGGCCGGGGCCTCCGAGGAACTCAGGGCGGAGATGCTCGAACTGAACCTGGCCTACCAGGAGAAGTTCGGCCATGTCTTCCTGATCTGCGCCACCGGCCGCACCGGCGAGCAGATGCGCGACGCGGTCAGGGAACGGATCGGCAACACGCCGGAGCGGGAGCGGGAGATCGTCCGAACCGAGCTGGGCAGGATCAACCGTGTCCGCCTGGCCCGACTCGTCGAAGAGGACTGAGAGCAGCATGAGCACCAGCACCACCGCCTCGGTGTCCACGCACATCCTGGACACCAGCGTCGGCCGCCCCGCCCAGGGTGTCTCCGTCCACCTGTCCGCCCGCTCGGGGCGTGCCGCGGACTGGCGGGCACTCGGCGGCTCCGCGACCGACGCGGACGGACGGTGCAGGGACCTCCCGGACCTGCCGGAGGGGACGACTCACGTACGGCTCGACTTCGCGGTCGAGGCGTACTTCGAGAACATCGCGAAGAAGCAAGCCGATGCGCAGCAGGACGCCCCCGCGAATCGGGACAGCGGTGCCGTGTTCTTCCCGGAGGTGGCGATCACCTTCGCCGTGAACCCCGGCGAGCACTACCACGTGCCGCTGCTGCTCAACCCGTTCGGCTACTCCGTATACCGAGGGAGCTAGCATGCCCATTCTGGGACAGAACCAGTACGGCAAGGCCGAGAACCGAGTCGTCAGGATCACGCGGGACGGCGCCACCCACCACATCAAGGACCTGAACGTCTCGGTGTCGCTGAGCGGCGACATGGACGAGGTCCACTACTCCGGCTCGAACGCCCACGTCCTGCCGACCGACACCACCAAGAACACGGTGTACGCCTTCGCCAAGGAGTACGGCATCGAGTCCGCCGAGCAGTTCGGCATCCACCTCGCCCGCCACTTCGTCACCTCGCAGGAGCCGATTCACCGGGCCCGCATCCGCATCGAGGAGTACGCCTGGGAGCGCATCGAGCACTCCGGCAGGGGCGCGCACTCCTTCGTCCGCACGGGCCAGGAGACCCGGCTCGCCCAGATCACGTACGACGGTGCGTCGTGGGAGGTCGTCTCCGGTCTGAAGGACCTGACCGTCATGAACTCGACCGACTCCGAGTTCTGGGGCTACGTCAAGGACAAGTACACGACGCTTCCGGAGGCGTACGACCGTGTCCTCGCCACGTCCGTCTCGGGTCGCTGGCGCTTCAACTGGTCCGGCGACGCGCCGTCGGCGCCCGACTGGGACGAGTCCTACGCACAGGTCAGGCAGCACCTGCTGCAGGCCTTCGCGGAGACGTACTCCCTGTCCCTCCAGCAGACCCTGTACGCGATGGGCGCGCGCATCATCGACCACCGCGACGAGATCGACGAGGTCCGCTTCTCGCTCCCCAACAAGCACCACTTCCTGGTGGACCTGGAGCCGTTCGGGCTGAAGAACGATACCGCCGACGGAGCGGTGTACTTCGCCGCCGACCGCCCCTACGGCCTGATCGAGGCGACCGTCCTGCGGGACGGCTGCGAGGCGAGGATCCCGGCGGACCTGACCAACCTCTGACGCGGACACGGAAAGTAGAGGACGAACGATGGCTCAGCGCATCGTCATCGAGAACGCGGCGATCGCGACCGTGGACGCGCAGGACACCGAGTACCCCTCGGGTCACGTCGTCCTGGCGGACAACCTGATCGAATCGGTCGGCGAAGGCCGGGCCCCCGAGGGCCTGGCGGACGTCGTACGCCGCGTCGACGGCACCGGCCACCTGGTGACCCCCGGCCTGATCAACACCCACCACCACTTCTACCAGTGGATCACCCGGGGCCTGGCCACCGACCACAATCTCTTCAACTGGCTCGTCGCGCTCTACCCCACCTGGGCCCGCATCGACGAGCCGATGGTGCGGGCGGCCGCGCAGGGTTCGCTCGCGATGATGGCCCGCGGCGGCGTCACCACGGCCATGGACCACCACTACGTCTTCCCGCGGGGCTCCGGCGACCTCTCCGGCGCGATCATCGGCGCCGCCCGCGACATGGGCGTCCGCTTCACCCTCGCCCGCGGCTCCATGGACCGCAGCGAGAAGGACGGCGGCCTGCCCCCGGACTTCGCCGTCGAGACCCTGGAGGGCGCCCTCACCGCCACCGAGGAGACCGTACGGCAGCACCACGACGCCTCCTTCGACGCGATGACCCAGGTCGCCGTCGCCCCCTGCTCCCCCTTCTCCGTCTCCACCGAACTGCTGCGTCAGGGCGCGGAGCTGGCCCGGAGTCTCGGCGTGCGCCTGCACACCCACGGCTCGGAGACCGTGGAGGAGGAGAAGTTCTGCCACGAGCTGTTCGGCATGGGCCCGACCGACTACTTCGAGTCCACCGGCTGGCTCGGCGAGGACGTGTGGATGGCGCACTGCGTCCACATGAACGACTCCGACATCGACGCCTTCGCCCGCACGAGGACCGGCGTCGCCCACTGCCCGTCCTCCAACGCCCGCCTCGCGGCGGGGATCGCGCGGGTCCCCGACATGCTCGCCGCCGGCGTCCCGGTCGGCCTCGGCGTCGACGGCACCGCGTCGAACGAGTCCGGCGAACTCCACACCGAGCTGCGCAACGCGCTCCTCATCAACCGCCTCGGCGTCCACCGCGAGGCCGCCCTGACCGCCCGTCAGGCCCTGCGCCTCGGCACCTACGGCGGCGCCCAGGTCCTGGGCCGCGCCCGCGAGACCGGATCCCTGGAGCCGGGCAAGCTGGCCGACCTGGTGCTGTGGAGGCTGGACACCCTCGCCCACGCCTCCATCGCCGACCCGGTGACCGCGCTGGTCTTCGGCGCGGCGGCCCCGGTCACCGCCTCCTTCGTGAACGGCCGTCAGATCGTCGAGAACGGCCGCCTGCTCACCGCCGACGAGGACGCGATCGCCCGCTCGACGCGGGCGGAGGCGCAGCGGCTGGCCGAGATCGCCGGTCACTGAACAAGACAGCGTTGTACGGCACTTGAACTCCGGTCGGGAGGGACGGCTCCCGACCGGCAGCCGTGGACCCGAGCGGGGTCCATGGCGGCCGTGCCCGGGGTGCGTGCTGGACGCACGCGCCCCGGGAGCTCCCCTCCCTCGGTCCCGCACGACCGCGCACCACCTTCATGAAACCCATGTCAGAGCCGACGTGTTAACCGACCGGAGGAGCCGCCGTGTCCCCGCCGCCCGCAATGTCGACGACACCCACCCCAGCGACGACGTCCACCCCGTCGACGAGAAACTCCCCGCCGTGCAGATGGCGACCACCGGCCTGCAGCACGTGGCCGCCATGTACGCGGGAGCCGTCGGCCCACCCGATCGTCCTGGACTGGGGCATCTCGCCCAGTTGATCGGAGCTTTCCGCATCCGAATTCCGCTTAGGCTTCTGCCTCGGTCAACTCACGATTGACCAGGGATTCAGGGGATGAGGGGGGAAGCGGGCCGATGAACAACGCGACCGAGGTGTTCCAGCCACTGCAGGCGGACGACCCGCCCGTCGTGGCCGGCTACCGCCTGGCCGCTCGGCTCGGCGCTGGGGGCATGGGCCGGGTCTATCTGTCGCACACGCAGGGCGGCCGACCGGTGGCGATCAAGGTGGTACGGCCGGAACTGGCCGACGATCCGGCCTTCCGGCGACGATTCCGCCGGGAGGCGGAGGCGGCCCGGCGGGTGCGGGGCGCGTACACCGCCGAGCTGATCGACGCCGACGCGGACGGCGTACCGCCCTGGCTGGCCACGCTCTACGTGCCCGGCCCCTCCCTGACGGAGGCCGTCGCCCGGCGCGGACCGCTGCCGGTGCCCGCGGTGCTGTGGCTGATGGCGGGGGTGGCCGAGGCGCTGCAGGCCATCCACGGTGCGGGCATCGTGCACCGGGACCTCAAGCCGTCGAACGTGTTGCTGGCCGCCGACGGGCCCCGGGTGATCGACTTCGGTATTTCCCTGGCTTCCGACTTCAGCTCTCACACAGCCACCGGCTCAGCCGTCGGCACGCCCCACTTCATGGCTCCCGAGCAGGCGTCCGGCGGTGAGGTCACGGCGGCGACCGACGTCTTCGCGTTGGGTCAGACGGCGGCATTCGCGGCGCTGGGCCGTCCGCTGTACGGGGACGGTTCCGCGGTCGGCGTGCTGTACCGGATCGTGCATGACCAACCCGACCTGTCCCTGCTACCCGAGCAGCTCCGTCCGCTGATCGCCCGGTGCCTGGCCGCCGCTCCGGGGGAGCGGGCCGGCTTGGCGGAGATCGTCGAGTGGTGTCGGCAGCGGCTGGGCGCGGACGCCGACGCGGGCGCCGGGCCGGCCGTCTGGCGGGACGTCATGGGGCCGGAGGTGATGGTTCCGGCTCCGCTCCCCGATCCCACCCCGGTGCACACGCAGCCGTTGGTCGCGCCGCTGCGGCCGCCGGCGCCGGACGAGCGCCGGGCGCGCAGGCGGCGTACCGCGCTCATCACCACCACGGCCGTGACGGCGGGGGCGATGGTGCTGACGGGCCTGGCGTGGACGGTCACGGACGCGGGGCACAGGTTCCGCGAATGGGTTGCGGGCGCACCGTCGACGCCCGGCTCGGAGGAGGGCGCACAGTCGTCGGCGTCGGATTCGCCGGCGGCATCCGCGCCGACCTCGGGGGCCGGTGGCGAGACATCCGGGACCGGTGGCCGGAAATCCGAAGCGTCGCAGCCTTCCCCGGCCGCCTCCAAGTCGCCGCAAGCCACCCCGTACCCCCTCGTCCTGCTGGACGGGAAGACCTCGCTGAGCTTCAAGGACCCACGCGTCCCGCGCGAGGACCGCAAGGGCGACATCCGCCTCGTGTGCGGGCAGACCTGCGCGCTGGAGAGCGACACGAGCGAGTTCGCCCTGCTGTACACAAAGCCGGGGGCCACCCTCGACTCGTGCCGTATCGCCCTCTCCGACCCCGAAGGCCGACGTCTCCCGCTGGCCGCGACGGCGAACGGCAGCGAGATCTGCATCAAGCACTCCTCCGGGGACATCGCGCTGTTCGTGATCCAGACCAAGTCGACCGCGCTGCCGAACATCGCCTTCGTGACCGGGGACATGACGATCTGGCGGGCGGCAGTCTGACAACCGTCGTACGTCAACGGCGGGCCAAGGCCTGGCAGGGCTGGGCGTCGGGAAGGCGGCCCGTGAAGAACGCCCCCGGCGGCACGCCCATGAGGGTGCGGAAGTCGGCGGTCATGTGCGACTGGTCGTAGTAGCCGGTGGCGGCGGCGAGTTCGGCCCAGGGGGCGGTGGTCGCGTGGGCCAGGACGTGTCGTACGCGGTGGATGCGGGCGTAGTGCTTGGGGGAGACGCCGACGCCCTCAGCGAACAGGTTGCGCAACTGTCGCTCGCTGACGGCGAGTTCGCGGGCGACCTCCTTCACGGGGGCGGAGGTGCGGTCGCGGTGGGTCGAGAGGGCGGCCACGGCGGCCCGCAACAGCCGGTCGCGGGAGGGCGCGGCGGGAGAGGGGAGTGTGGCCGCCAGGTGGGTCGCGAGCTCATCCTGCTCCAAGTCCACCAGGTCACGGGCCAGTTGGCGGGCTGTCGCGGACGGCAGTTCGCGCAGGGGCAGGACTCTGCCGACGAGGTCCATCGCCGGCACGCCCAGCAGCGGGCGCGCCGCGCCCGGTCCCAGGCGCAACTGCACGCAGGACACCACCCGCCTGTCCGCGTCCGCGTGGTACGAGGCACGGGTGCGCGGCCCGACGACCAGCGTGTCCCGCCGCCCGTCGTCCTCCACCCGTAAGACCACCTGCGTCGCGGTGTCCGGTACGTGCGTGAAGGCGTCCCGGAGCGGGCCGGTCACCCGCACCGACGCCATGTCGGTGATCCAGGGGCGGGCCGTCTCCGGGACGGGCAGGGACTGCTCGGCGAGGGCGTTCGTCACGCCCTTCACCGTAAGCGCGGGGCGGGCCCGCGGGGGCGGCCGAAGCGTGCCGGAATTTCCTAGAGACCGGAGGGCACCGCCCGTCACCGTGGAGTCCATGATCCTCGTGACCGGTGCAACGGGCACCATCGGCAGTGAACTCGTACGGCAGTTGGCGGCGCGTGGCGAGAAGGTGCGCGCCCTGGCCCGCGACCCCGCGAAGGCCCGCGTCCCCTCGGGAGTGGAACTCGTCCGGGGGGACTACGGCGACCCCGGGTCCCTGGAGGCGGCGACGGCCGGGGTGACGGCCGCTTTCCTGGTCGGCGTGCCCGGGCCGGACACCCGGTACGACCAGGACCTGGTCGCGGCGGCGGTGGCGGCGGGCGTGGGCCGGCTGGTGAAGCTCTCCGCGATCGCGACGGGCGACCCCGAGGTGGGCCCCTCCGGCGCGTGGCACCTCCCCGGTGAGCGGGCCGTGCGCGAGAGCGGGGCCGAGTGGGCGGTCCTGCGGCCCTCGTCCTTCGCCTCGAACACGCTGAGCTGGGCGGCGGCGATCCGGGCGGGCGAGCCGGTGCCCAACATGAGCGGTCCCGGTCGGCAGGGGGTGATCGACCCGCGGGACGTCTCCGAGGTGGCCGCGCGGGTCCTGGTCGACGGCCGGCTCGCGGGGCGGACGTACACGCTGACCGGGCCGGAGACCATCAGTGTCCCCGGCCAGGCCGCCGTCCTCGCCGAGATCCTTGGCCGGCCGGTCACGACGCGGGACCTCTCGCCGGAGGAGACGCGTGAGCACTTGCTGGCCTGGGGGCTCGCAGAGGCACAGGCGGAGGGTGTCCTGGCCGGCAGCGCCTTCGTCCGCCGGGGCGGCAACGCCGTCGTCACGGACGACGTGCCCGAACTGCTGGGGCGGCCGGCACGGACGTACCGCGAGTGGGCCGAGGACCACGAGGAGGCTTTCGGGGCGGGCTGAGTTCCGGGAAGGGGCGGCGGACATCACGGTCCACCGCCCCACCCCTACGGGGCACCGTGGGCCCCTTTCAGTGCCGCCGCTCCCGCAGCACCGCCGCCGCCAGCACCAGCGCCCCCGCCGCGATCACCGTCGCGACCCGGAACGCCAGCCGGTAGCCGTCCGCCGTGGCCGCCACCAGCTCCGTGCCCTCGGCGAGCAGACCGTCGGTGTGGCTCGCCGCCAGCACCGAGAGCACCGCCAGACCCAGCGAACCGCCCACCACCTGTGTGGTGTTGAAGAGCCCGGAGGCCAGTCCGGTGTCCTCCTCGCGCGCCCCGGACATGGCGAGCCCGGTCAGTGCGGGCATCGCTGCGGCGAAACCGGCGGCCAGGAGCAGCATGGGCGGCAGGACGTCCGCCGCGTACGAGCCGTCGGCCGGGGCACGGCTCAGCAGCGCCATCCCGGCGGTGATCAGGAGCAGCCCGGCCAGCAGCACCCGGTACGCGCCGAACCGGGCGATGGTCCGCGCCGACAGGCCCAGCATCAGCAGACCGATCGCGATCGGCGCCGGCAGGAACGCCGTACCGGTCGCCAACTCGTTGTAGCCCAGGACGCGTTGCAGGTACAGCGCGCCGATGAACTGGAAGCCGTACATCGTGGCGATCATCAGGATCTGGACGGCGTTCGCGCCGCTCAGCAGCCGGGAGCCGAACAGTCTCAGGCGCAGCAGGGGGCGTGCGGCACGGGCCTGGCGCAGGACGAACGCCACGAACAGCGCGCCGGCGAGCAGGGCCAGCAGTGCGGTGGCGGTGGCGTCGCGGTCGCCGGCGCCGACGATGACGTACACGGTGAGCATGAGGGCGCTCGTGACCAGGGCCGCACCGGGGTAGTCGGCGCCCTTGCCGAGCCCGGCGCCGTCGTCCGGCGCGAGGACACGGACGGCGGCGAGCCAGGCGGCGACGCCGATCGGCAGGTTGATCAGGAAGATCCAGTGCCAGCTCAGGGCCTGCGTCAGCGCCCCGCCGAGGAACGTGCCGAGCGCGCCGCCCGCCGCGCCGACGGCGCTGAACACCGCGATGGCGCGGGCCTGTTCACGGGGTTCGGGGAACAGCGCGACCAGCATGCCCAGGACGACCGCCGAGGTCATCGCCCCGCCCACGCCCTGCAGGGCACGCGCCGCGACGAGCATCCCCTGACTGGTGGCGACCCCGCACAGCACGGACGCCGCCGTGAACACCGCCAGGCCCGCCGCGAACATCCGTCTGCGCCCGACCAGGTCGCCGAGCCGGCCCGCCAGCAGGAGCAGCCCGCCGAAGGGGATCAGGTAGGCGTTGACGACCCAGGCCAGGCCCGGGCCGCTGAAGCCGAGGTCGCTCTGGACGGCTGGCATCGCCACGGTGACGATGTTGCCGTCCAGGATCGTCATCAGCGTGCCCGCGCACAGGACGACCAGGGACGCCCAGCGGGAGTACGTTCGGGGGTGTGACATCCGGTTCGGTGACTCGACCGTGAGGGACATGGCCTGCCGGCCTCCGCATTCTCCGTAGGAACCGTACGTGCCCTTGGTGCACGTCTTGTAACGGAGTTCATGGTGGGTCACCATGGGGAGGGCCGTAAGGAGGCAGTTCGATGTCCCAGAGGAACACCGGTGTTACCCCGCAGGTCGTGAACGCGCACGCGTGCCCGGTCCGTGAAGTTCTTGACAGGGTCTCGGGCAAGTGGAGCGTGCAGATCCTGGTCGCCGCCGCGCACGGCCCGATCCGCTTCACCGAACTGGAGCGCGGCATCGAGGGCATCAGCCGCCGGATGCTCACCCTCACCCTGCGCAACCTGGAGCGCGACGGACTCGTCACCCGCACCGTGCACCCCACGGTGCCGCCCAAAGTGGAGTACGAACTCACCCCCGTGGCACGGGAGTTGCACGAGACCCTGCAACGCCTGACCGACTGGGCCGAGCGCAACAGGGTCTACATCGCCGAGGCACGCGCGGCCTACGACGACGAGCACGCGCCGGAACTGGTCGACGCGTAGGCGGCGCCGGCGCCGGTCAGAGGCCGAACAGGCTCGGATCGGAGGCCAGCGCCTTGAAGTGGTCCTGCGGGTTCGCCACCATCCGCCGCTCCTTGAGGTCGAGCAGCCCGCCCACCGCCGTCAGCTCGGCCGCGACCGTGCCGTCCGTTTTGCGGATGGTCTGCTCGATGCGGAACGTCTTGCCTCCGCCCCATGCGAAGGAGCACGTCACGTCGACCTCGTCGCCGGCGAGAAGCTCGCTCTTGTAGCGGATCGTCGTCTCCAGGGCGACCGGTCCGACGCCCGTGCCGATCAGCCGGGCCTGGGTGATGCCGGCGGCCTGGAGCAGCGACCAGCGCGCGTGCTCCGCGTAGTTGATGTACACGCTCTGGTTGAGGTGGCCCTGTACGTCGGTCTCGTAGCCGCGGACGGTGATCCGGACGGAGAACGGCTCGCTCACTGCTTCCCCTGCTCGTCGACGAGTATCGATGCCCTGTCCACCGATCTTGACATGTCCGTCACACCCGGCGGGGCGAAGCCAGCAGATAGCGCGTTCTGGTGCGGGGTTCGGTGTGCTCGCCGACCTGCCAGCCGGCCTCTTCCAGTGTCGTCGCACAGGCCCGCAGTGTCCCGTCGTCCGGCCCGTGCACCGCGACGGCCTCCGGCTGCGGCGTCGCGCGCACCCGGTAGCCGTCGGCGTCCGGCCCGGCGGGGCGGTGCCCGGCCGCCTCCAGGGCGAGCGCGGCGGCCCGCACGAGATGCGTACGCTCCCAGCCGCACGGCCGGTCCACGGCCCCGTCCGGGTTGGTCATCCGGCGCAGCTCCAGCAGCCCCTGCCAGGCACTGTGCACCTCCCGTGCGCGGGACGGCCGCGTGTCCGGCCGCTCCTCGCCCCCGACCCGCGCGGCGAACACGCCGGTGTCCGCCTCCCGGGCCTCGGGCGCCGGAGCCTCGGAGGTGGGGGCCGAGGACGCGGAAGGCCCTGGCGCGGAGGGCTCGGGCGCCGCCTCCCGTATCCGGTGCCCCGCCGGCGTCAGGAAGTGGTCGTGCGGCGGGCGCGGGTGCCGGAAGGCGAGCCCCCGCTTCACCAGCGCCGCGAGCTGCGTCTCCGTACCCCTCAGGCGCCCGGTGACGGGATCGGCGGCGTCGATCACACGCCGCTGGGCGGCGGTCGGCGGTCGTGTCACGGCGTGCTCCTCCCGGTGCCCGGCATGCTTCCCCAAGGGCCCCGCAGCCGCTGCGATCAGCCCGTTCGAAGACTACGACGCCGGTCTGACAGTCGGCCCCGACCGCTCAGCCCGCCAGCCGGACGTTCCACCCGGCGATCACCGGCCGCCCGTGCTCCGTGCCCAGCCGGCACAGCGTCCCCGTCGCCAGCTGGAACAGCGCCCCGTGCGAGGCCGGCAGACCGAGCCGCCGCGCGGTGAGCACGCGCAGGAAATGCCCGTGCGCCACCAGCACCACGCACCCTTCCGTGTCGGCGAGCGCCGCGTCCACCTTGGCCAGCATTCGGTCCGCCCGCTGCCCGACCTGCTCCGGCGTCTCCCCGGGACGCTCCGGCGGCCCCGGCGCGACCCCGTCCGTGAACAGGAACCAGCCCGGCCGCTCACGCTGGATCTCGACGGTGGTCACGCCCTCGTAGCCGCCGTAGTCCCACTCCCGCAGGTCCGCGTCGACCCGCACCGAGCGCAGCCCGATCAGCTCCGCCGTCTCCCGCGCCCGCGACAGGGGGCTGACGAACGCGGCCCCGATCCGGTGCGAGCGGATGAGCGGCACCAGCCGCCGCGCCTCCTCCCGCCCGTGCTCGGTCAGCGGGACGTCCGTCGATCCGGTGTGCCGGCCGGACCGCGACCACTCGGTCTCGCCGTGCCGGACGAGGAAGAGATCACCCATGCCCTCAGGCTACGAGGGACTACTGCCGATACCCGCCGAGGAACCGCCCGATCCGTCCGATCGCCGCCTCCAGGTCCTCCGCGTACGGGAGGGTGAGGATGCGGAAGTGGTCGGGGGTGGGCCAGTTGAAGCCGGTGCCCTGGACCACCTGGATCTTCTCCCGGAGCAGGAGGTCCAGGACGAACTTCTCGTCGTCGTGGATCTTGTGCACCGCGGGGTCCAGACGCGGGAACGCGTACAGCGCGCCCTTCGGCTTCACGCACGACACGCCCGGGATCTCGTTGAGCTTCTCCCAGACGACGTCCCGCTGCTCGCGCAGTCGTCCGCCCGGTGCGGTCAGTTCGTGGATGGACTGGCGGCCGCCGAGCGCGGCCTGGATGGCGTACTGGGCGGGCGCGTTGGCGCACAGGCGCATGGAGGCCAGCATGGTGAGGCCCTCCAGGTAGTCCTTCGCGTGCTGCTTGGGGCCGGTGACGACCAGCCAGCCCGACCGGAAGCCCGCCACGCGGTACGTCTTCGACAGGCCGCAGAAGGTCAGGACCACCAGGTCCGGCGCGAGCGCGGCGGCGGAGTGGTGGACGGCGTCGTCGTAGAGGATCTGGTCGTAGATCTCGTCGGCGAAGACCATCAGGCCGTTGCGGCGGGCCAGGTCGAGGATGCCCTCGACGATCTCCTTCGGGTAGACGGCCCCCGTGGGGTTGTTCGGGTTGATGATCACGACCGCCTTCGTGCGGTCGGTGATCTTCGACGCCATGTCGTCCAGGTCCGGGTACCACTCGGCCTGTTCGTCGCAGAGGTAGTGGACCGCCTTGCCGCCGGCGAGCGTGGTGACGGCCGTCCAGAGGGGGAAGTCGGGGGCCGGGATCAGGATCTCGTCGCCGTCCTCCACCAGTGCCTGTACGGCCATGGAGACCAGCTCGGAGACGCCGTTGCCGAGGAAGACGTCGTCGACGTCGACCTCCAGGCCTCGGTTCTGGTAGCGCTGGGCGACCGCCCGGCGGGCGGAGAGGATGCCGCGTGAGTCCGTGTAGCCGTGCGCCTGCGGGAGCATCCGGATCATGTCCTGGAGGATCTCCTCCGGCGCCTCGAAGCCGAACAGCGCGGGGTTGCCGGTGTTCAGGCGCAGCACGCTGTGGCCCGCCTCCTCCAGTGCGTTGGCGTGCTCGATCACCGGGCCGCGGATCTCGTAACAGACCTCGCTGAGCTTGTTCGACTGCCGGAACTCCATGCGTCCCTCCGGTATCTGGTGTTGCTTGGTTTTACCAAGTTCCCGCTTGGAAAGTCCAATGACATGTCTAGACTGCGTCGCATGTCTCGTCGCCGAAGCTACGACCAGTACTGTTCCGCCGCCCGCGCGCTCGACGCCGTCGGCGACCGCTGGACCCTCCTGATCGTCCGGGAACTGCTCGCCGGCCCGCGCCGCTACACGGACCTGCACGCCGACCTGCCGGGCGTCAGCACGGACGTACTCGCCTCACGGCTGAAGGACATGGAGCGCGACGGGCTCCTCGGCCGACGCCGGCTGCCGCCGCCCGGCGCGGCCTACGTGTACGAACTCACCGCACGGGGACGGCAGTTGCTCCCCGTCCTCCAGGCGCTCGGGGCGTGGGGGCAGGCGGAGCTGGGGGAGCGGCGGCCCACCGACGCCGTGCGCGCCCACTGGTTCGCCCTGCCCCTGTTGCGCGCGCTGGAGGGGGAGGGCGGCGGACTCGTCGAAGTCCGTTTGGAGGAAGGGGACTTCCATCTGTTCGCCGGTGCGGTGGAGGGTCCCGTGTACGGCGACGGGCCCGCCCCCGGGGAGCCCGACGCGCGGCTCGTCCTGGACGCCGGCACCTGCACGGCCCTGGCGCAGGGGGAGGTGAGCCTCCGCGACGCGGTGCGCTCCGGGCGGATCGGCGTGAGCGGTGACGGCACGCTCGCCAAGGCGCTGCGGGAGGCATGAGAGAAGGCCCACCGCCACGATGCGGTGGGCCTTCCGAGAGGGTGTCAGGCGGTCGGCGGGACCCGTGAGGGGCGGCCCGAGCCGCGCGTCAGCGCGTACCCGCCGATCCCGGCGAGCGCGGCCAGCACACCGCCCACCGCCGTCCACACCCAGCGGTCCGACCACCATCCGGACGACCAGCCGTCGTCCGGCTCGATGCTGGACAGTACGGCCGAGCTCGACGCGTCGTCCTTCTCCGCCTCCGACTCGACCGCGACCCCCGGCACGAGCGGCTCGGCCAGCCGGCCGTCCACCGCCGCCGAACCGCCCATGTCCTTGGAGTCCACCCGCAGTTCGGCGTCGACCGGGAGACCGAGGTCGGCCGTCTTCAGGCCGACGACCGTCAGGCGGACGTAGTACGTGCCCGGCAGCGGGTCGTTCGCCCACGGCTCGGACCAGGCGCGGACCGTGCGCAGGACGCAGGCCAGCTCGAGGGAGGCGGCGCCCGGGGCGGCGGTACGCGTCTGGGCGCCGTACTGGCAGGCCTGGCGGCGGCGCAGGCCGTCGTACACGTCGATCTGCCAGGTCTGGCCGGTGTGCTCCTGCGGGAGCTTCACCTTCGCCTCGACGGTGGGACGCTGGCCGGCGTCGGCCGGGAACGACCAGTACAGGTAGTCGCCGGCGGAGCCGCTCGCCGTCGCCGTCCGGCCCTGGTCGACCTCCGTCGCCGTACGGAACGACGTACCCGCCTCGGTCGGCGCCGAGCTGTCCTCCGAGGGGCTCGCCGAGGGGGTGGAGTCGGCCGCGGCGGGGCCGGCCGCCAGGCCGAGCGCCAGCAGGGTCGCGCTCACCACGCGTGTGATCCGCATCAGTTGGTCCTCCAGACCGCGACACGCCAACGGGACAGCCAGCCCCAGAGCAGACCCGCGACGAAGCCGGTCAGCACCAGGGCGCCGAGCAGCCACCAGCCGCGGCCGAGACCGAAGGAGGCCACGTCGCTCGCCTGCGAGGGGCCGTCGACGACGTCCACGGTCAGCTCCAGCGGCATACCGGGCGTGGTCTTCACCCCGGCGGCCGCCGAGAAGGAGTTGGTCACCTGCAGGCACACGGTCTCGGCCGGTGCCTCGTCCTCGTCGCTCTCCGCCTTCGGGTAGCGCAGACCGGTCGAGATCACGTCCGTACGGCCGTTGCCCGCCGCCTCGCCGCGCACGATCTCCCGGTCGTGGACCGTGACCGCCCGCAGCAGCACCCCGTAGTCGGGGTTCATGGTCCGGTCCGCCGACACACTCACCGAGGCCCGCAGCTCCTGGCCCGGGTCGACGTCCACGCGGTACCAGCGCTCCTGGCCGAACTCCTCACGGTCGGTGTACAGACCCGACTTCAGCGTCGGCGCCTTCGCACAGGAGTCCGCGCCCTGGGTGGCGACCGGCGTCACCACGGGGTCCGCCGCCCGGTCCACCAACTGGTTGACGCGGTCGGCGAGTTCGTCGGTGTGCTCCACCGAGGTGTACGTACCGCCGGTGGCCTCGGCGATGCAGCTGAGCTGCTGGCGCATCTTGACGTTGGGCACCAGGCCGAGGGTGTCGATGGTCAGGCCGATGCCCTTGGCCGCGATCTCGCGGGCCACCTCGCACGGGTCGAGCGGTGCGCAGGTGTCCTCGCCGTCGCTGATCAGCACGATGCGCTTGGAGCCGGTGCCGCCCTCGAGGTCGTCGGCCGCCTTCAGCAGGGCGGGGCCGATCGGCGTCCAGCCGGTGGGGGACAGGGTGGCCACCGCCGTCTTGGCCTCGGTGCGGTCCAGCGGGCCGACCGGGTAGAGCTGCGCGGTGTCCTTGCAGCCCGTCTTCCGGTCGTCCCCCGGGTAGTTGGCGCCGAGGGTGCGGATGCCGAGAAGGACGTTCTCCGGGGTCGCGTCCAGCACCTCGTTGAACGCCTGCTTGGCCGCGGCCATCCGCGTCCCGCCGTCGATGTCCTTGGTCCGCATCGAGCCGCTGACGTCGAGGACCAGGTCGACCTTGGGCGCGAGGGCTGTGGTCTCGTCGGCGGCCGCCCCGGCCGGGAACGCGATCCCGGCCGCGAGCGCGGCGAGCAGGGCGCACACGCCCGCCGCCAGCCGTTGTGTTCTGATCATCGGCGGATCTTATTGATCAGAGGTGTCCGGCCACAAAACGACCTCGGGGCTACCGCGCCCGGAGCGGACCGGGCAGCTGCGCCCACTGGTCACCGGCCACCCCCGGCGACAGCCGCATCAGCGTCAACGCCTTCACCGGCAGCGGCTCCTCGCACAGCGCGGCGAGGTCCGCGGTGGGCGGCACCTCCCGCACGGCCGCCTCCAGAGCCGTCCCCAGGGCCTTTCCGCTTCCGGCGGTCGCCGCCAGCGCGCCCGCCACCAGCGAGCCGAACAGCTTGCGCCGCAGCGCCCGCACGTCGTCCGTGAGGATCCGCTCCGGCAGCTTCGGCAACTCCCGCAGCGGCAGACCGTGGTGGGCCAGCCGGGCCGGGCTGACGCGGATGTCGGCGAGGTCGCGGTAGACCAGCCGCAGCGGGACGCCCGACGCCGACAGCACGACCAGCAGGTTCTGCCCGTGCGCCTCCAGCGCGACGCCCAGCTCCAGCAGCCGCAGCCCGACGGTGAGCGTGAGGCGCGCGAAGTCCGCCAGCCAGGCGGCCGAGGCGGGCAGCTCGGTGGTGGCGAGGGCCGCCACCGGTACGACCCGCTCGCCCGGCCCGGCGTACACGGCCGGCGACTCGCGCAACACGGCGGCCAGGTCGGGGGAGTCGGCGGTCACCGCGCCCAACGTCCGCGTCATGTGGAGCAATCCCTCCGTGCGCGCCGCCAGCGTCTCCGCGAACGACGAGAGGGCCGCCGAGGAGACCACCGAGCCGATGGAGATGTCCCGCACGGAGGACGTCAGGCGGGCGCTCAACGCCGTCTTCACATGGGGTCCGTCCGGCACGGCGAGCGTGCGCAGCGACATCAGCGGATGCGCCGCGAGCCCCTCCTCACAGGTCCGCTTGAGCACATGCTGCGCCTGCCACGGATGCACGGGGATCAACAGCCGCTCCCCGTCCCGCAGTTCCCCCGGCCACTCACCCGCGACGAGACACTCCGCGCCCGGCACCGGAAGCAGCCCCAGCCGCACCGGGGGCGGCCGGTGCTCCGGCCCGTACGCGAGCTGCTCGGCGACCGAGAAGCCGGGCCGGGAACGGCAGTTGGGGTGGTACGGGTGCCCGTCGACGACCCGCTGCTCCCACTCCCAGTCCCGCGCGGGCCACCCCGTCGAGTGAGGGTCCTGGCCGGCCCGGGACAGGGCCAACGACGCGACGCTGTGGGCGAGTTCCGCGGCGAGGCCTGCGCCGTGCGGCACCGCCAGCTCCGTCATCAGCCGCGCGGGATCGTCGTACACCACCCCGCCGCCCGCCGTCCCCCCGCTCACCGCCTTGTCCAGGCGTACGGCGGTCACGTAGGCGGCGGTCGCGTACGGGTCGGCCGGCGGGCCGTGCAGGCGGCGGCCGTCGGAGAGGTGCAGCGCGAGGCCCTCCCGGCCCGGCTCGCGGCGCTCGATCCACGGCAGCGGCTCATGGGCGAGCGCCCGCCACAGCCGCGTCAGCACGGCCGCGCGGGCGCCGGGCAGCTCGGCCGCGAACCGTGGGCCGAGCGCGGGGCGCACGGCGGCGAGCTCGGCGGCCAGCTCGGCCTCGGCGGTGGGGGGACGGTGCACGGTCGGGCTCCTCGGGTACGAGTAGGGCGTCAGGGCGGGCCGCGACGCCAGCGATACTGATCGTCTCCGCCCGAAAGAACCGTAGGGAACGAGTGCAACGCGTGGACCTCATCCCCCCGCCCGCCGAGGCCGTGGCGCCCGCCGACCTCACCGCACGCGCAGGCGCCGACGGCCTCGCCGACGCCTACGCGGCCGCGCCGCTGCTGAACTGTCTGCTGCGGGAGGTGGCCGAGCCGCTGTCCGAGCACGGCGGACGGCTCGTGTACCGGCTGCCCTCCGGCCGCACGCTGCGGGTCCGCGGCACCCGGCGCCCCGCCGAGCCCGAGGTCCACGCGGCCGGCGCCTGGCACCGCCTGGACCACGCCGGCCTCGTCACCCTCGTCACGGCGGAGCTGCGCCGCCACACCGGCCTCGCCAACCACGAGCTGCCCGCCGAGATGCTCGACAGCAGGGACGCGGTGGCCGCCCTGCTCACCGCACGCGCGCGTGCCACGGCGCCCGACGACGCCTACCTGCGCTCCGAGCAGTCCCTCGTCACCGGCCACCCCCACCACCCCGCCCCCAAGGCACGCGGCGGCGGCCCGGTCGGCGCGTGGCTGCCGTACGCCCCCGAGGCGCACGCCCGCTTCCCGCTCGTCCTCCTCGGACTGCGCGAGGACCTGGTCGTCGAGGAGGGCGACACCCGGGCACTCGACGCGCTCGGCGAGGCCCCGCCCGGCTACCGGCTGCTGCCCGCCCACCCCTGGCAGCTCGACCTGGCACGCCGCGCCCTCGCGCCGGCCTTCGCCGACGGCCGCCTGGTCCGGCTCGGCACGACCGCGTTCGAGACCTGGCCGACCGCCGCCGTGCGCACGGTGTACGCGCCGGAGCGGGACCTGTTCCTGAAGTTCAGCCTCGACGTGCGCATCACCAACGACATCCGCCGGCTGTGGCGCCACGACCTGCTGAAACTCCGCCGGACCGACGCGGCCGTCACCCAGGCCTTCGCGGCGCTCGACGGCCGGGCGGCCTGGCTGAGCGACCGCGGCCACCGCACGGCCGCCTTCGCCTTCGAGGAACTGGCCGTCCTCGTCCGCGACGGGCTCGGCGAGCACGTCCTGCCCGGCGCGACCCCGTGGCTCGCCGCGGGCCTCGTGGAGGGAGCCCCGGACAGCCCCCTGGCCGGCGCGGCGGACCCGGCGGCCTGGTGGGAGGCGTACCTCGCCGTCGTCGTCCCCCCGGCGCTCACGGCCTTCGCCGACCACGGCGTCGTCCTCGAGGCCCACCTGCAGAACACGCTGGTCGCCGTCGACGCCGACGGCCTCCCCGCGCAGGCCCTCTTCCGGGACGCCGAGGGCGTCAAGCTGCTGCCGGACGTGTCCCGCGCCGCCGGCTGGGAGCGACTGGTGTACTGCCTGGTCGTCAACCACCTCACCGAGGTCGCCGCCGCCCTGGCCGAGCACCACCCGGGCCTGGACCCCTGGCCCGCCGCCCGCCGCGAGCTCGCCCGCCACGACCTCCCCGAGGTCCACGCCCTGCTCACCGCGCCCACCCTGCCCGGCAAGACCAACCTCCTGCTGCGCTGGACCGGCGCGGACGGCGCCGACGCCCGCTACCTGCCCCTTCCGAACCCCCTGGTCCGCACCTGATTCCCGGCCGGCCGGGGACTTCCCGGCTTCGGCGGGCCGGCGAACCCGGCTGACCGGGGTCGCCTCCCGGCATGGCGGACCGAGCGGTTGCTGCGTGTGGCCGGAGGACGCGGTGGCGCCGGCGGCTGTCGCCCGCGCGGCGGTCGGGGAAGGTCAGCCGACGGCCGGTGTGCCGCCCTGTGCCGCGTAACCGTGCCGGTGTCACTCCCGGGCGCGTGGCGGGTCACCGGCCGTCAGCCTGACCCCCGTTAATCATTGCACAGTGCAAAATAGGCGAGCCAGTGGTTTCGGGCTGCTCCTCCCAAGGCTTCGCCATGGCGGCGGCTCACCAGCCCTTCGCGCGGACGACGGGCAGCTCCGGGCGCGGCACGAAGGGCTGGTCGGCGTGGCTCCTACTTCGGGGCCACGGCCTTCTCGATCTCCTGGAAGGTCGAGGCGTCGACGAGGCCGGTGTCCTCGAGGACTTCCATGTGGTCCATGACCGTCTGGTTGGCCTGGCGGGCGTGCCGGCGGATGAGGTCGTTCTGCGTCGCGGCCCGGACCTCACCGATCGTCGCGAAGATCTTGCCGTGCGTGGAGCGCAGGATATTGGCGAAGAGCTTGTCGAACTCCTCGCCCTTGGCGGCCTCCAACTGCTTGACGAAGCCCTGCTGTTCCTCGGTGGCCTCGTTGGGGAGCTCGACGCCGAGGATCCTGGCGTCCTCGCGGACCAGCTGGTCGAGCTTGCTGTGACCGTCGATCAGGTGGTCTCCCGCGCGCTTGACGACCTCGTTGGAGCTGTTCGTCTGGGCCAGTCGTCCGGCTGGGATCTCCCAGAGTCCGGCCTGGCGCACCTTCACCAGGAACGTGCGGTCCACTTCCGTGACGGTCAGGGTGGCCGATCCGCTCTGGCCCGCGGCTGCCTGCCCCGCCGTGCCGGCGTCGACGGAATGCCCGCCGACGTGTTGGGCCTGACCGGCGGTCGTCTCACTGGCCGAGGCTTCGTCGCCCGTGGCCCGGACCGCGATGACGGCGGCGGCGATCACGGCGCACACGGCCGCGATGATCGCGACCGTCCGCGTCGAGGCCCTCGTCGGCACGGCGTGTCGGTTCGAATTCATGTGGTCTCCCGGTTCGGAGCAGAGAGCGGTTCCTCCATGTGGTGGGAGCGGACACCTGGTGCGGCCGGCACGGCACGCAGGAAGAGGTACGGCCCGGCGCTTGCGAATGTTCAAGGAACGGTCAAGTCGATGGTGCGCCGTGCTGCGGGACGCGCGCCTCGGCCGCATGGGCGGTGACGGCGTGACGGTGTGCGCGGAACTCGGATCGGGTGGCGGCGGTCGAGTCGGCCGGCAGCCGGGCCGTCGCCCGCCACCTCATGGCCGGCTGCGGGCCGGCGGCGGCCGGCCGCAGGAAGGGATGCCTCCGGGCCACCCTCACGACGACGACGCGGCGTTCCTGCTCCGACATCACGGCCACGGAGAGGGCGGATCCGTTCCCATCGGGTGACGGGGGACGCACTCCCGCACGGTAGAAAGGACGCATGCCGGAGCACCAAGCCCCCGTGGGGGTCACGGACGATGTCGATGCCGTCACCCGGGCGGTTCTGACCGCCTCGCGCCTGCTGGTGGCGGTCTCCGCCCGGTCGCTGACCGAGGTCGAGGAGCGGGTGACGCTGCCGCAGTTCCGGATGCTGGTGGTGTTGTCCACGCGGGGAGCCACCAAGCTGGTGGAGCTGGCCGACCTGCTTCAGGTGGCCCCTTCGACGGCGATGCGCATGGTGGACCGGCTGATCGCGGCCGGGCTCGCCGATCGGCAGACCAACCCCGACAACCGGCGCGAGACCTTCCTGCGGCTCACCGAGGAGGGACGGCGCACCGTCGAGGACGTCACCGCCCGGCGACGCGCCGAGATCGCGGCTGTCGTCGAGCGGCTCACCCCTCAGCAGCGGGGGGCGCTCATCGAGGCGCTCACCGCGTTCAACGAGGCCGGGGGCGAGCCTCTCGTCCCCGCGCTGAACGACTCGGAACCGCATCCACTGGGCTGGGCGTCGGACATCGCCGCGGCACCCGACGCCTGACGCGTCGCGCGGCCGCCCGCGCTGATTCCAGGCGGGTCTTCTGTGGCCGGAGCAAGAGGCGCGCCGCCTGGACGGACCGCTGGGGCGGCAGGGAGATCACCGGGCCGGTCGGGGCTCCCCGGTTCTCCTCGGGGCTGATCGTGGCAGACTCTCCGAGTCGAGCGAATCCGGGGGTCAGTCGTGGACCGCAGGGCCGAAGGGTGGGTGACCTGGAAAAAATGCTGAAGGAAGTCACCGCTGTCCGCTACGTCGCGCCCCTGCGCTCCGGCGGTTCCGTCCCCGGCGTCGTCGAGGCCGACGACCTGGGGACCTACGTCGTGAAGTTCACCGGGTCGGCGCAGGGCCGCAAGGCGCTGGTCGCGGAGATCGTCGTCGGTGAGCTGGCGCGGGCCCTGGGGCTGCGCTTCCCGGAGCTGGTCCTGGTCCACTTCGACCCGGCGATCGCCGACAGTGAGCCCCACCAGGAGGTGCGGGACCTGCACAGCGCCAGCGCGGGGGTCAACCTCGGCATGGACTACCTGCCGGGCGCCGAGGACTTCACCCCCGAGGTCGCCCAGGCCTTCCGCGTCGACTCCCTGGAGGCGGGCCGGATCGTCTGGCTCGACGCCCTCACCGTCAATGTGGACCGTACGGTCCACAGCTCCAACCTGATGGTCTGGCCGACGCTCGGCACCGTGCCCCCGCGCCTGTGGCTGATCGACCACGGCGCCGCGCTCGTCTTCCACCACCGCTGGGACGGCTCCGACCCCGCGAAGGCCTACGACTTCCGCCACCACGCCCTCGGCCACTACGCGCCCGACGTGCGCGCCGCCGACGCCGAGCTGGCGCCGAAGGTCACCGAGGAGCTGCTGCGGGAGATCGTCGCCGAGGTCCCGGACGCCTGGCTCGCGGACGAACCCGGCTTCGCGACCCCCGACGACGCCCGGACGGCGTACGTGGACCACCTGCACGCGCGCGTGCAGGCCTCCGCGGCCTGGCTGCCCACCGACTTCCCCAGCCGGGAGGAGCTCGCCGCCGAGGAGGCCCTGCGCGCGGCGAGGACCCGGCGGGGACGGCCGAGCTGGCTCAAGCGGGTTCCCGACCTGCACGGCAAGCCGGCCGCGGAACAGGATTGGTCGGTGCACCTGGGATGACGGACCCCGCCGTGGACGTGGCCCACCGCGTCCAGATCGAGTACTGCACCCAGTGCCGCTGGCTGCCGCGCGCCGCCTGGCTCGCCCAGGAACTGCTGACGACCTTCGAGCAGGAGCTCGACGAACTGGCCCTCAAGCCCGGCAGGGGCGGGGTCTTCGTGGTCCGGGTGGACGGCGAGGTCGTCTGGGACCGTCGCGAGCAGGGCTTCCCGGAGCCGACGGCGGTCAAGCGGCTCGTACGCGACCGAGTGGCCCCGGGGAAGTCCCTGGGCCACTCGGACAGGCCCGCGTGAGCGTCAGCCCTTGAGCCGCTCGTACGCCGGCAGGGTGAGGAAGTCCGCGTAGTCCTCGTCGAGGGAGACCTGGAGCAGCAGGTCGTGGGCCTGCTGCCAGTGCCCGGCCGCGAAGGCGTCCTCGCCGATCTCCGCCCGGACGGCGGCGAGTTCCTCGGCGGCGACCTTGCGGGCCAGCTCGGGGGTGGCCTTCTCGCCGTTCTCGAACTCGACGCCGGCGTTGATCCACTGCCAGATCTGCGAGCGCGAGATCTCCGCGGTGGCCGCGTCCTCCATCAGGTTGAAGATGGCGACCGCGCCGAGCCCGCGCAGCCAGGCCTCGATGTAACGGATGCCGACCTGCACGGCGTTGACGAGCCCGGGGTACGTCGGCCTGGCGTCCAGCGAGTCGATCGCGATCAGGTCGGCCGCCTCGACGTGGACGTCCTCGCGCAGCCGGTCCTTCTGGTTCGGCCGGTCGCCGAGGACCTTGTCGAAGGACTCCATGGCGATCGGCACCAGGTCGGGGTGGGCGACCCAGGAGCCGTCGAAACCGTCGTTCGCCTCACGGTCCTTGTCGGCGCGGACCTTCTCGAAGGCGACCTTGTTGACCTCCGCGTCCCGGCGCGAGGGGATGAACGCCGCCATGCCGCCGATCGCGTGCGCGCCGCGCTTGTGGCAGGTGCGGACGAGGAGTTCGGTGTACGCCCGCATGAACGGGGCCGTCATCGTGACCGCGTTGCGGTCCGGCAGGACGAACCTGGCGCCGCCGTCACGGAAGTTCTTGACGATGGAGAACAGGTAGTCCCAGCGGCCCGCGTTCAACCCGGAGGCGTGGTCGCGGAGTTCGTAGAGGATCTCCTCCATCTCGTACGCGGCCGTGATCGTCTCGATGAGGACGGTGGCGCGGACGGTGCCCTGGGGGATGCCGACGTAGTCCTGCGCGAAGACGAACACGTCGTTCCAGAGGCGGGCCTCCAGGTGCGACTCGGTCTTCGGGAGGTAGAAGTACGGGCCCTTGCCGAGGTCGAGCAGGCGCTGGGCGTTGTGGAAGAAGTAGAGGCCGAAGTCGACGAAGGCGCCGGGGACCTGGCTGCCGTCCGCGTCGACGAGGTGACGCTCGTTCAGGTGCCAGCCGCGCGGCCGCATGACGACGGTCGCGAGCTCCTCGTTCGGCCGCAGGGCGTACGACTTGCCGGACCTCGCGTCGGTGAAGTCGATGTTCCGGGTGTAGGCGTCGGCGAGGTTGATCTGGCCGAGGACGACGTTCTCCCAGGTCGGCGCCGAGGCGTCCTCGAAGTCGGCGAGCCAGACCTTGGCGCCCGAGTTGAGGGCGTTGATGGTCATCTTGCGGTCGGTGGGGCCGGTGATCTCGACGCGGCGGTCGTCGAGGGCCGCGGGGGAGGGGGCCACCTTCCAGGAGTCGTCGGCGCGGATGGCGGCGGTCTCCGGGAGGAAGTCGAGGGTGGAGGTGCGGGCGATCTCGGCGCGGCACTCCGCGCGGCGGGCGAGGAGCTCGTCACGCCGGGGCGTGAACCGGCGGTGCAGCTCGGCCACGAAGGCGAGGGCCGCGTCGGTGAGGACCTCCTCCTGCCGGGGCAGGGGCTCGGCGTCGACGATGGCCAGCGGGGACGGCGCTGGTGCGGACATGAACTGTCACTTCCTTCAGCGAGCGAGGCACCGGGTGCCAGGAGACCCGGGTAGGGCGGAGAGCACTCGATGGCCGACCGAGCGCCTCTGGAAAGTGGATACTAGTTTCCTCATCGTGGAAGTTCAATGGTTTGTTGATCTCAAGATTCTCCGGGTCGAGCAGCCCGGCCCGGCGTGCCACGTGGTTCACTCCAGGCGGGCCAGGTCCTCGGCCGTGTCGATGTCGTAGGGCTCGGCCACGTCCCCGCACTCGACGAGCGTGATCGCCTCGCCGTGCGCCGTCAGGTAGGCACGTGCCCCCCGGTCGCCGGTCGCGGTCGCCGCGATGCCGGCCCAGTGCGCGGACCCGAACAGCACGGGGTGCCCGCGCGTCCCGGCGTAGGCGGCCGACACCAGCGACGACTCGCCCTCGTACGCGCCGAGCACCCGCCCGGCCGCCTCCGCCCCGATGCCCGGCTGGTCGACGAGCGAGACCAGTGCGGCCCGCGCCCCCGTCCCGGCGAGGGAATCGAGCCCGGCCCGCAGCGAGGACCCCATGCCCTGCTCCCACCGCGGGTTCACGACCAGCACGCACCCGTCGAGCCGCGCCCGCTCCCGTACGACGTCGGCGGCGGCCCCCAGGACCACGTGCACGCGCGCGCAGCCGGCCGCGCGCAGCACCTCCACCGCGTGCTCCACGAGCGGCCGCCCCCGGTGCGTCAACAACGCCTTGGGGCGCCCGCCGAGGCGCCGCCCCCCGCCCGCCGCGAGGAGCAGCCCGGCGACCTCGTGTTCCTTGTGCGTCATACGTTCTGCATACCTGACGCGGCGACGGCCGCGTGGTTTCGTCCGGCTGAATTTCCGTCCGCGCGGTGGCGAACCCGGTGCGGGGTGGCGTTTACTGACCCGCGTCTCCTGGTGTGCCTGACCAGCGCCATGGGGACGCACGCTGGGCACCACGAACTTGCGCACAGGGGCGTGCGAGGGGGGAGAGCTGTGTTGCGTAGCTTGGGGCAGAAGCCGGTGACGGGCAGCGACGAGGATCCGAGGGTGGCGGAACTGCGGACCGCGGTGTCCCGGCTGCGCCGTGAACTCGCCGCGCACCCGTCCGATTTCCCGGACCGGGTGATCGCCGAGGACGAACTCGCCGCCCTCGCCGCGATGGCGACCCACGGCGTTCCGGAGATCCCCCGCCTGCGCCGCTCCCTGCTGCTGATCGCAGGCGCGATCGGCTCGGTGAGCGCGCTGGCCCGGGGGTTGTCGGAGGTGCGGAACGCGGTGGAACTGTTCGGGGAGCCGCCGCGCCGCTGATCCGCCAGGGGGCTGCCGGCTGCCGACGGCCGCGGGTTCAGGTGTATCGACCCGCAGGGTTGTTCACACGGGTGATGGGTGGCCGGCCGCCGAGTGCCTAGGCGGCCGGCCCCGGGTTCGACAGCGCCTCCGACAGCTCCACCGCCACCTGCTTGAGCACCGGCACGATCTCCTCCGTGGCGGCCTCGGTGACGCGGCCCGCCGGGCCGGAGATCGAGATGGCCGCCGCGGTGGGGGAGTCGGGGACCGGGACCGCGAGGCAGCGGACGCCGATCTCCTGCTCGTTGTCGTCGACCGCGTAGCCCTGGCCGCGGACGTCCTGGAGGGCCGCCAGGAAACCGTCCGGGGTGGTGATCGTCTTCTCGGTCGCGGCGGGCATGCCGGTGCGGTGGAGCAGGGCGCGCACCTCGTCGTCGGGGAAGCCGGCGAGGAGGGCCTTGCCGACGCCCGTGGAGTGCGGCAGCACGCGGCGGCCGACCTCCGTGAACATGCGCATCGAGTGCTTCGACGGCACCTGCGCCACGTACACGATCTCGTCGCCGTCCAGCAGCGCCATGTTCGCGGTCTCGCCGGTCTCCTCCACGAGGCGGGCCAGGTAGGGGCGGGCCCAGGTGCCCAGCAGCCGGGAGGCGGACTCGCCGAGGCGGATCAGGCGGGGGCCGAGCGCGTACCGCCGGTTGGGCTGCTGGCGGACGTAACCGCAGACCACCAGCGTGCGCATCAGGCGGTGGATGGTCGGAAGGGGCAGCCCGCTGCTCGCGGACAGCTCGCTCAGGCCGACCTCGCCGCCCGCGTCCGCCATCCGCTCGAGCAGATCGAAGGCGCGCTCGAGGGACTGGACCCCTCCGCCGGTGGACTTGGCGGAGTCGGAGGTGCTGGCGCTGGACGTCGGCACGGCGCGTTCCTTTCGAAACTGGCGGGAAGAGCTGAAGCCTACCCGGCGGTCGGTTGACTCCCCGGTGGTGCGTAGCTACGTTCTGCGTGCTGGAATCATAATTTCGCTTTGTGGAAACATCCAGGATGCGTCGAGGTGTGCACCATGAAGAAGTGCACCCTTGACGGCGTGCGACCGGGAGTGAAGACTCCTTCAACAGAACGTTGAATTCCGTTTCGTGGAAGGCACACGGGAGCAGATCCCGTTTCCCGGAAGTGCAACGGCGGCAGAGAGGGGTCCGGGTGTCCGACGCTGAACTGGTGCTGCGCTCGACGCGCGTCATCACTCCGGAAGGGACGCGCGCCGCCACGGTCGTCGTGTCCGCCGGGAAGATCACGGCCGTACTGCCCCACGACGCCGGCGTACCGTCGGGCGCCCGCCTGGAGGACCTCGGCGACGACGTCCTGCTCCCGGGTCTGGTCGACACTCATGTGCACGTCAACGACCCCGGGCGCACCGAGTGGGAGGGCTTCTGGACCGCCACGCGCGCGGCGGCGGCCGGCGGCATCACCACCCTCGTCGACATGCCGCTCAACTCCCTCCCGCCGACCACCACGGTCGACAACCTCCGTACGAAGCGGGACGTCGCCGCCGACAAGGCGCACATCGACGTCGGCTTCTGGGGCGGCGCGCTCCCCGACAACGTCAAGGACCTGCGTCCGCTGCACGACGCCGGCGTCTTCGGCTTCAAGGCCTTCCTCTCGCCGTCGGGCGTGGACGAGTTCCCGCACCTCGAACAGGACGGGCTCGCCCGGTGCGTCGCGGAGATCGCCGGCTTCGACGGCCTGCTGATCGTGCACGCCGAGGACCCGCACCACCTCGACGCCGCCCCGCAGCGGGGCGGCCCCAAGTACGCCGACTTCCTCGCCAGCCGCCCGCGCCGCGCCGAGGACACCGCCATCGCCGGGCTCGTCGCGCTGGCGAAGCGCCACCACGCGCGCGTGCACGTCCTGCACCTGTCGTCGAGTGACGCGCTGCCGCTGATCGCGCAGGCCAAGGCGGAGGGCGTGCGGATCACGGTCGAGACCTGCCCGCACTACCTCACCCTCACCGCCGAGGAAGTCCCGGACGGCGCCAGCGAGTTCAAGTGCTGCCCGCCCATCCGCGAGGCCGCCAACCAGGACCTGCTGTGGCAGGCGCTGGCGGACGGCACCATCGACTGCGTGGTCACCGACCACTCCCCGTCCACGGCCGACCTCAAGACCGGCGACTTCGCCACGGCCTGGGGCGGCATCTCCGGCCTCCAGCTGAGCCTGTCCGCGGTGTGGACCGAGGCCCGCAAGCGCGGACACGGCCTGGAGGACGTCGTCCGCTGGATGTCGACGCGTACGGCGGCCCTCGTGGGCCTCGGCCACAAGGGCGCCGTCGAGGCGGGCCGCGACGCCGACTTCGCGGTCCTCGCCCCCGACGAGACCTTCACCGTGGACCCGGCGGCCCTCCACCACCGCAACCGGGTCACGGCCTACGCGGGCCGCACCCTGTACGGCGTCGTGAAGTCCACCTGGCTGCGCGGCGAACGCATCGTCGTGGACGGCGAGTTCACCGAACCGAAGGGACGCCTGCTCACCAGACCCCACTGACACCCCCGTGCGCCCGCGCCCGCACCGGCCGACTCCCGAAAGGAAGCCCTGATCACTGTGACGGCGATACCTCGTTTCACCGGCGACGCGAACCCCTACGGAGGCGGCGACCCGTACGCGGACCACCGCACCGCCGACTTCCCGTTCACCCACCACGCCAACCTCGCCGACCGGCACCTCGGCGCCGGCGTCATCGCCGCCAACGACGAGTTCTTCGCCCACCGGGAGAATCTGCTGCTGCCCGGGCGGGCCGAGTTCGACCCCGAGCACTTCGGGCACAAGGGCAAGATCATGGACGGCTGGGAGACACGCCGCCGCCGCGGCGCCTCCGCCGAGCACCCCTGGCCCACGGCCGACGACCACGACTGGGCGCTGGTCCGCCTCGGAGCGCCCGGTGTGATCCGGGGCATCGTCGTCGACACGGCCCATTTCCGCGGCAACTACCCGCAGGCGGTGTCGGTCGAGGCCACGTCGGTCGCCGGCTCCCCGTCCCCGGAGGAACTGCTGCGGGACGACGTGAAGTGGACGACGCTGGTCCCGCGCACCCCGGTGGGCGGCCACGCGGCGAACGGTTTCTCCGTCGCCGTGGAGCAGCGCTTCACCCATCTGCGCGTCAACCAGCACCCCGACGGGGGCATCGCCCGCCTCCGCGTGTACGGCGAGGTCGTCCCCGACCCCGCCTGGCTCTCGGTCCTCGGCACCTTCGACGTCGTCGCCCTGGAGAACGGCGGCCTGGCCGAGGACGCCTCCAACCGCTTCTACTCGCCGGCCGGTAACACCATCCAGCCCGGCCGCTCCCGCAAGATGGACGACGGCTGGGAGACACGCCGGCGCCGCGACCAGGGCCACGACTGGATCCGCTACCGCCTGGCCGCCCAGGCCCGGATCCGCGCCCTGGAGATCGACACGGCGTACCTGAAGGGGAACAGCGCCGGCTGGGCGTCGGTGTCGGTGAAGGACGCCGACGACGGTGACGCCGGCGACTGGCGGGAGATCCTCCCGCGCACCCGCCTCCAGCCCGACACCAACCACCGCTTCGTCCTGCCGACCCCGGCCGTGGGCACCCACGCGCGCGTGGACATCTTCCCGGACGGCGGCATCTCGCGACTGCGGCTGTTCGGTTCCCTCACGGAGGAGGGCGCGAGGCGCCTCGCGGCGCGGCACCAGGAACTGGGCGGCTGACAGGGCTGTCCTCGCCCCGCCGCCCCTGCCCGTCCCCTCGCCAGGGGCTCCGCCCCTTCGACCCCGCCAGGGGCTCCGCCCCTGGACCCGCGGGCCCATGCCCACCCACCCCCCGACTCGGTCGGGTCAAGAGCGAGCCGGGCCACCCCGCCCGACGTCAGCCGTCGAGCGCCGGTCAGGGCGAACCCAGCCCAGCCTGTCCGGGGATGCTTCCCGATGCGTTGAGGACGAGGCCCGTTCGGGGCCGAAGCGGGGGCCCGGGGGCGGCAGCCCCCGGGAGGGGACGCGTGGTAGGGGCGACGGGGGCGAAACACCCCTACGGCATCACGCCGCATGGCCCCCGTCCACCGCGAACTCGGCACCCGTCACATAGGCCGCCCCCGCCAGATACGCCACCATCGACGCCACCTCATCCACCGTCCCGAAACGCCCCACCGCGGTCATCGCCGCCTGTCCGGCCGCGTACGGTCCGTCCCCCGGGTTCATGTCCGTGTCGATCGGCCCGGGGTGCACGACGTTCGCCGTGATCCCGCGCGACCCCAGCTCCCGGGCCAGCGCCTTCGTCAGCCCGACGAGCGCCGACTTGCTCATCGCGTAGAGCGTGCCGCCGGGGCCCGGGACACGCTGTGTCATGCAGGTGCCGATCGTGATGATCCGACCGCCGTCGGTCATGCGGGCGGCGGCCGCCTGCGAGGCCAGGAACACCCCCCGCACGTTCACGGCGAGCACCCGGTCCACCTCGGCGAGCGACAGCTCCTCCAGCGGCCCGAGCAGCCCGACGCCCACGTTGTTCACCAGCACGTCGAGGCCGCCGAGCGCCGCCGTCGTACGCTCCACCGCTGCCGCCGCCTCCGCCGCGTCCGCGGAGTCCGCCCGCAGCGCCACCGCACGCCGCCCGAGGCCCTCCACCGCCCGTACGACGTCCTCGGCCGCCTCCTTGCCGTTCACGTACGTCAGGGCGACGTCCGCGCCCTCCCGGGCCAGCCGCAGCGCCGTCGCCGCGCCGATGCCACGGCTGCCGCCGGTCACCAGGGCCACCTTGCCGTCCAGGGTTCCGTCGCCGTCCAGGATTCCGTCGCTGTCGAGGGTTCCGTTCGAAATCGTCATGGAGCCATCCCACCGGCCGCCGGCCGCCGGCGCTGGCGGCGAACGGACATGGAGCTCGTCGCACGGCAGGCCGAGGCGGCGGCCCGCGGTGGCAGGCCCGAGCGGCGGCGTCGGAACTCTTGCCTCCGCCTCCCACGTTCACCCCGTGTGACTCTTCAGCAAGAAATCGTCGGCAACGCCATGCAGATGGCGGTCGTCCATCTGAACCCCGGCCAGACCGTGTACTGCGAGGCCGGGAAGTTCCTGTTCAAGACGACGAACGTGACCATGGAGACCCGTCTCGGCGGCCCGTCGAACGACGGCGGTCAGCAGCCCCGGAACGGAGGCTCGGGCGGCGGCGCGGGTGGCGGAATGGGCGGCATGCTGCGCCAGGCCATGGGCACCGCCATGCAGGTCGGCCAGCGCGCCCTCGCGGGCGAGTCGCTGGCGTTCCAGTACTTCACCGCGCAGGGCGGCGAGGGCACCGTCGGCTTCGCCGGCGTGCTCCCGGGCGAGATGCGCGCCCTGGAGCTGGACGGCACGCGCGCGTGGTTCGCCGAGAAGGACGCCTTCGTCGCCGCCGAGTCCACCGTCGACTTCGGCATCGCCTTCCAGGGCGGCCGTACCGGCATGAAGGGCGGCGAGGGCTTCGTCCTGGAGAAGTTCACCGGGTACGGGACAGTGATCATCGCCGGCGCGGGCAACTTCATCGACCTCGACCCGGCCGACTTCGGCGGCCGCATCGAGGTCGACACCGGCTGCGTGGTCGCCTTCGAGGAGGGCATCCAGTACGGCGTCCAGCGCGTCGGCGGCCTCAACCGCCAGGGGATCATGAACGCCGTCTTCGGCGGCGAGGGCCTCTCCCTGGCCACCCTGGAGGGCAACGGCAGCGTGATCCTCCAGTCCCTCACCATCGAGAGCCTCGCCAACGCCCTGAAGAAGGCCCAGGGCGGGGACAAGCAGGGACCCACGGGCGGACTGTTCTCGACGCACGCGGGATGAACCAGAGCGGGACGAAGCCGAGGGGGAGGAACCCGAGCGGGACGAACCGATGAGTTGCGGGCCCTGGTGGGGTCTGCCCTGATGACAGTGGACCCCACCAGAGCGTCAGAAGGAGAGCACCCGCCATGGGAAAGCTCGTTCTCACCAGTTTCGTCACCCTCGACGGTGTGTACCAGGCCCCCGGCGGCCCCCACGAGGACACCAGGGACGGCTTCGAGCAGGGCGGCTGGAGCGTCCCCTACGGCGACGACGACTTCGGCCGGTTCGTCAACGAGGTCTTCGACGGCGTCGGCGCCTTCCTCCTCGGCCGCCGTACCTACGACATCTTCGCCTCGTACTGGCCGAAGGTGACCGACCCGGACGACCCGATCGCGTCCCGGCTGAACTCCCTGCCGAAGTACGTGGTCACCACGACCGCCCTCGCCGAGCCCGTCTGGTCCGGCGCCACGGCGATCCAGGGCGACCTCGCCGAGGAGGTCACCGCGCTGAAGGAGAAGACCGACGGGGAGCTCCAGGTCCACGGCAGCGGAGCCCTGGCCCGCAGCCTCTTCGCGCTGGATCTCGTCGACACCCTTCACCTGCTGACGTTCCCGGTCGTGCTCGGCACGGGCCGGCGCCTGTTCGCCGAGGGCGCCCCGCCCACCGCCTTCCGGCACATCGACGGCCGGATCACCGCGGCGGGCGTCTCCATCCAGACGTACGCCCTCGACGGCCGCCCTCTGTACGGTTCGTACGAACTTCCGGACAACGGCTAGCCGCGGGTTAACTTCGCGAAAACTCAACGGACTTGACGGGAGAATCCTCGGAGTTGTCATTGACATGCCATCGTCTACGCGCGTCATCATGAGGGCATGAGATTCCCCCCACACATCACTCGTACCGGCGGCGCGGCCGCCCTCCTGTCCGCCCTGCTCGTCGGCGGCACCGTCTCCGCCGGTTCGGCGAACGCCGCGGCGACGGCGGTCGGCAGCATCTGCTACAGCGACCTGCCCTCCCAGGCGTACACCACGCTGCGGCTGATCGAGCAGGGCGGACCGTTCCCGTACTCGCAGGACGGCTCGGTCTTCCAGAACCGGGAACGCGTCCTCCCCAGGCAGTCCACGGGCTACTACCACGAGTACACGGTCAAGACGCCCGGCTCCTCCACGCGCGGCGCCCGTCGCATCGTGACCGGTCAGCAGTACGAGGAGGACTACTACACCGCCGACCACTACGCGAGCTTCGACCTCATCGACTACGACTGCTGAACCGGCCGTTCACGGTCGACGCCTCAGGCGCCGGCACCTGAGGCGTCGGCACCCGAGGAAGGGCGCGACCCGGCCGCGAGTCCGGTCCGAGCTCATCGGGGTTTCCGGCTCTCGGCGGCGGCGAACAGGGCGAACGCCAGGACGATCAACGCGATGCTGACATAGATCTCGTAGCCGTCCAGGAGCGCCCACCGCTGCGTGACGCCCCAGCGCAGCTTGCCGGTGAGCTCGTACGCCAGGCCGCCGGTGCCCTGCAACAGGGCGAGGAATCCAAGAAATTCCAACAACTGCTTCATGGCAAGGACTCTCGCCCCGCGGTCCCCCCACCCACATCGGCCGCGGGGCGAGCCATGTCCGACGGAAGGCGCGCCCGCGCCCCGCCCTCCGCGCCGAAAGGTGGGGCCGCGTCAGCCTTTTGACGGACCGTCTCGTCGACTTCCGTGGACGGCCGGTCCGCTTTGGTCGCCGATCCCGTCCGAGGCGAGGTGACGCGGGGGCCCACTGCGTAGATTCATCGACCATGAGGGGTGACGACCAGGCCGCGCGGACCGCGCCGGCCTTTCCGCAGCGCCGATGGCTGCTGCCGTCCGCCGTGGCCGCCGAGTTGGACCCCGACGCCGGGCCGTCCGGGCGCCGGCCCCGGCGCACCGTACGCGACTGGATCGTCGACTTCTGCTGCTTCCTCATGGCCGTCGCCATCGGCATCGGGGTGGCGGACACCCTTCCCGCACAGGAGGGACTCCCGCACGCGCTCTACGTGGCCGACCAGCTGCTGGGCGCGCTCTCCTGCGCCGCCGTCTGGCTGCGCCGCCGCCGGCCCGTCGCCCTCGCCGTCGCGGCGATACCCCTCGGTTTCGTCGCGACCACCTCGGCCGGCGCCGGCGTGGTCGCCCTCTTCACCCTCACCGTGCACCGCCCCTTCCGGTACGTCGCCTGGATCGGCGGCGTCCAGCTCGCGCTGATCCCGGTGCTCATCTGGGCGCGCCCGGATCCCGACCTGGAGTACGGGCCGGCGGTGGTGTGGACCGTGCTGCTCACCCTCGCGATCATCGGCTGGGGCATGTTCGTCCGCTCCAAGCGGCAGCTCATGCTGAGCCTGCGGGACCGGGCCCGGCGCGCCGAGACGGAGGCGCGGCTGCGCGCCGAGCAGGCGCAGCGGCTGGCCCGCGAGGCCATCGCCCGCGAGATGCACGACGTCCTCGCCCATCGGCTGACCCTGCTCAGCGTGCACGCGGGCGCGCTGGAGTTCCGGCCGGACGCGCCCCGCGAGGAGATCGCGCGGGCGGCCGGCGTGATCCGGGAGAGCGCCCACGAGGCCCTCCAGGACCTGCGGGAGATCATCGGCGTGCTGCGGGCCGGGCAACCCGACGACCCGGGACGCCCGCAGCCGACGCTGGCCGGCCTGGACGCGCTGGTCGCCGAGTCCCGGGAGGCCGGCATGAAGGTCACCCTCGACCAGCGCGTGACCGACCCCGCCGCCGTCCCCGCCTCCGTCGGCCGCACGGCGTACCGCATCGCCCAGGAGTGCCTCACCAACGCCCGCAAGCACGCCCCCGGCACCGAGGCCGCGGTCACCGTCAGCGGCGGACCCGGCGGCGGGCTCACCGTGACCGTCCGCAACCCCGCCCCCGAGGGCGACGTACCGCCCGTCCCCGGCTCCGGGCAGGGCCTGATCGGCCTCACCGAGCGCGCGACGCTGACCGGCGGCCGCCTGGAGCACGGGCCGCGCGACGACGGCGGCTTCGAGGTACGGGCATGGCTGCCGTGGCCGGCCCGGGAAGCGGACGACTCGTCGGCCGCGACCGTGATTACGTAAGGCCATGACTGCGATCAGACTCCTCCTCGTCGACGACGATCCCCTGGTGCGGGCCGGTCTGTCCTTCATGATGGGCGGCGCCGACGACATCGAGATCGTCGGCGAGGCCGCCGACGGCGGCGAGGCCGAGGCGCTCGTCGACCGCACCCGCCCCGACGTCGTCCTGATGGACATCCGGATGCCGTCGGTGGACGGTCTGACCGCCACCGAGCGGCTGCGCGCCCGCAAGGACGCCCCGCAGGTCGTCGTCCTCACCACCTTCCACGCCGACGAGCAGGTGCTGCGGGCGCTGCGCGCCGGAGCCGCGGGGTTCGTCCTGAAGGACACGCCGCCGGCCGAGATCCTCGACGCGGTGCGCCGGGTCGCGGCCGGCGACCCCGTCCTGTCGCCCACCGTCACCCGCCAGTTGATGGACCACGCGGCCGGCTCGGCCGCCGACACCCGGCGGGCACGCGCGCGTGAGCGCATCGCCGCCCTGGGCGAGCGGGAACGCGAGGTCGCCGTCGCCGTGGGCCGCGGCCTGTCCAACGCCGAGGTCGCAGCCGAACTGTTCATGAGCGTCGCCACCGTCAAGACCCACGTCTCCCGCGTCCTGGCCAAGCTCGACCTCAACAACCGGGTGCAGATCGCGTTGCTGGTGTACGACGCCAGGCTGCTGGAGGAGGGGCACTAGGAAGCCGGGATCGAGGGATCCCTCGTGGAGAGCGGGCACTTGGCGGGCGTCCCGCACGTTGAGGCAGTGACGGCAGGGGGGAAGCGGTATGACCGACGTGATCGATCTGGGGGAGTGGGGAGACGGGTTCCGGAGGGACCCGCACCCGGTGTACGCGCGGTTGCGTGAGCGCGGCCCGGTGCACCGGGTGCGGCTGCCCCAGCCGGACGCGCACCACGTGACCTGGCTCGTCGTGGGGTACGAGGAGGCGCGCGCGGCGCTCGCCGACCCGCGGCTGGCCAAGGACGGCAGCCGGATCGGCGTCACGTTCCTCGACGAGGAGCTGATCGGCAAGTACCTGCTGGTCGCCGACCCGCCGCAGCACACCCGCCTGCGCGCGCTGGTCTCCCGAGCCTTCACCATGCGCCGCGTGGAGGAACTGCGGCCGCGGATCCAGCAGATCACCGACGACCTCCTCGACGCGATGCTGCCGCACGGCCGCGCCGACCTCGTCGACTCCCTGGCCTACCCGCTCCCGATCACCGTCATCTGCGAGCTGCTCGGCGTCCCCGAGATGGACCGCACGGAGTTCCGCAAGCTCTCGACGGAGGCCGTCGCGCCCACCAGCGCGGAGAGCGAGTACGACGCCTTCGTCCGGCTCGCCGAGTACCTCACCGAGCTGATCGAGGCCAAGCGGGGCGCCGGGCCGGGCGGCGACCTGCTGAGCGAGCTGATCCGCACCACCACGGAGGACGGCGACCGGCTCTCGCCCGGCGAGCTGCGCGGCATGGCGTTCATCCTCCTCATCGCCGGCCACGAGACGACGGTCAACCTCATCACCAACGCCGTCCACGCCCTGCTCACCCACCCCGGTCAACTCGCTGCCCTGCGCGCCGACACGACCCTCCTGGACGGAGCGATCGAGGAGACCCTGCGCTACGAGGGCCCGGTGGAGAACGCGACGTTCCGCTTCGCCGCCGAGCCTCTGGAGATCGGCGGCACCCCCATCGCACAGGGCGAGGCGGTGATGATCGGGCTCACCGCCGCCGACCGCGACCCGGCCCGCCACCCCAACCCCGACCGCTTCGACATCCGCCGCGAGACCCGCGGCCACCTCGCCTTCGGCCACGGCATCCACTACTGCCTGGGCGCCCCCCTGGCCCGCCTGGAGGCCCGCATCGCCCTGCGTTCCCTCCTGGAGCGCGCCCCCGGCCTGGCCCTGGACGGCCCACCCGGCGAGTGGCTGCCGGGCATGCTGATGCGCGGGGTGCGCAGCCTGCCGGTGCGCTGGTAGACGACTCAGCCGCGACCGGGGAGCGCCGAGCCGGCCGAGGCCGGGAGCGCCGAGTCGGCCCAGGCCGGGGGCATCGAGTCAGCCGAGGCCGGGGGGTGTCGTGTCAGGCGTCGGGCGAGGCAGGGCGTGCTGGTCGGCGGAAGCGGGGCGTGCTGTGTCAGCGGAAGCGGGGGCGTGCTGTGTGAGCCCGACCGGGGCGTGCTGTGCCGGCCAGGCAGGGCTTGCTGTGTCGGCCCGGGCAAGGTGCGCCGTGCCGGCCAAGCAGGGATTGCGGTGTCAGCCGGGGCGGGGAGTGCCGTGCGGTTCCGGTGCTCCCCCCACCGGTTCCCGCGCACCCGTTCCCGTTCCCGGTCCCGTCCCTCCGGGAATCTCCGCCAACGCCACCGCTCTGCGCTCCCGGCGGGACATCTCGCAGGCCTCCGCGATCCGGAAGGCCTGGAGGACCTCGCGGCCGTCGCAGGGGTTGGGGCGCCCGCCCCGGATGACGTCCACGAACGCGTTCAGTTCGCTCTCGTACGCGGGGGCGAAGCGCTCCAGGAAGCCGGTCCAGGGTTTGTCCGCGGCCGGCGGGCCGGTGGGCTCGGTGGAGGCGATCGGGGTGCGGTCGTCCAGGCCGACGACGATCTGGTCGAGCTCGCCGGCGAGCTCCATGCGGACGTCGTAGCCCGCGCCGTTCAGCCGTGTCGCCGTGGCCGTGGCGAGGGTGCCGTCGTCGAGGGTGAGGACGGCGGCCGCCGTGTCCACGTCCCCGGCCGCACGGAACATCGCGGGCCCCGCGTCCGAGCCGGCGGCGTACACGTCGACCACCTCGCGTCCGGTCACCCAGCGCAGCACGTCGAAGTCGTGGATCAGCGCGTCCCGGAACAGGCCCCCGGACACCGGCAGCCACTCAGCCGGTGGCGGCGACTGGTCGGACGTCACCGCCCGCACGGTGTGCAGACGCCCCAGCCGCCCCGAGCGCACCGCCTCCCGCGCCCCCGTGTAGCCCGCGTCGAAGCGGCGCTGGAACCCCATCTGAAGGATCGTTCCGGCAGTCTCCACCTCGGCGATCGCCGCTAAGGTCCCGGCCAGATCCAGGGCGATGGGCTTCTCGCAGAACACGGGGAGGCCGGAGCGCGCGGCCCGCCCGATCAGTTCGGCGTGGGCCGAGGTCGCCGTCGTGATCACCACGGCGTCCACGCCCCACCGGAAGATCTCGTCCACCCCGGGGGCGGCCGTCTCGCCCAGCCGGAGCGCCAGCTCCTGCGCCCGCGCGGGCTCCGTGTCCGTCAGGATGAGGGATCCGACCTCGCGGTGACGGCTGAGTGTGTTCGCATGAATGGTGCCGATGCGGCCCGTACCGATGACCCCGATGCGCATGTGTTCAAGGTGGCGTCGGAGCCCGCGCCCTGTCAATGCGTTTGTCCGGACAATCGAACTACACAACTTCCCGTCAACCGGCCGCGGAGCTACGCTCGGCCCGTGCCGAAACCAGAAGTGGACCCGACCGTGCAGCTGGAACTCCGCGTGGACCGAAGCTCCCCGGTGCCGTTGTACTTCCAGTTGTCCCAACAGCTCGAAGCCGCCATCGAGCACGGATCCCTCACACCCGGCAGCCTGCTGGGCAACGAGATCGAGCTCGCCGCCCGGCTCGGCCTGTCCCGCCCCACCGTGCGCCAGGCGATCCAGTCCCTCGTCGACAAGGGACTGCTGGTGCGCCGCCGGGGCGTCGGCACCCAGGTCGTGCACAGCCAGGTCAAGCGCCCCCTGGAGCTCAGCAGCCTCTACGACGACCTGGAGGCGGCCGGCCAGCGCCCCGCGACCACGGTCCTGGTCAACACCGTCGTCCCCGCGACCGCCGAGGTCGCGGCCGCGCTCGGCGTCGCGGAGGGCGGCGACGTGCAGCGGGTGGAGCGGCTGCGTCTCGCGCACGGGGAGCCGATGGCGTACCTGTGCAACCACCTCCCCTCCGGCCTGCTCGACCTGGACACCGCCCAACTGGAGGCCACGGGCCTGTACCGCCTGATGCGGGCCGCCGGCATCACCCTGCACAGCGCCCGCCAGTCCATCGGCGCCCGCGCCGCCACCGCCGACGAGGCCGAGCGGCTCGCCGAGCCCGAGGGCGCCCCGCTGCTCACCATGCAGCGCACGACCTTCGACGACACGGGCCGCGCGGTCGAGTTCGGCGACCACATCTACCGGCCGACCCGCTACTCCTTCGAGTTCCAGCTGCTCGTACGGTCCTGAGCGCGGCGGGGAGTGCCGGGCGTGCCCGGACCGCGTCCTGGGCGTGCCTGCACGGGTCCGCATTGGTCGCATTGTCCGGACAATCCGCGACGAACCGACGGCCACGCCGAGTGCCGACCACGATCACACCGGAGAAACCGACACGCCGGACGGCCGACGGAAACGACCCGGACGGTCCGCGTCACGAGCCGCCCCGGGATCGAGGGTCGTGGGCCGTGTCGATGCGCGACTCCGCCGCCTGCGCGTGACCAGGCACAACGCGTCCGCGGACGGCACAACACAAGGACGCCCCTTTACTCCCCCGCTCGGCACCCCCCATGGGCGTGAGGCAGAATCGGCGACGATGAGCACCTACGGCACCTTCACCGCCCCCATCGGCTCCCGCCGCGCCCCCGCCCTGCGAACCGTGGGTACCCGCGAGCGCCGCTCCCATCTGACCGCACCCCGTGTGCCCACGGTCGGTATCGACATCGGCGGCACCAAGGTGATGGCGGGAGTCGTCGACGCCGACGGCAACATCCTGGAGAAGGTCCGCACGGAGACGCCGGACAAGTCCAAGAGCCCGAAGGTCGTCGAGGACACCATCGTCGAACTGGTCCTGGACCTGTCCGACCGGCACGACGTGCACGCCGTCGGCATCGGTGCGGCCGGCTGGGTCGACGCCGACCGCAACCGCGTCCTGTTCGCGCCCCACCTGTCCTGGCGCAACGAGCCGCTCAGGGACCGCCTCTCGGGCAGGCTCTCCGTGCCGGTCCTCGTCGACAACGACGCGAACACCGCCGCCTGGGCGGAGTGGCGCTTCGGCGCCGGCCGCGGCGAGGACCACCTCGTCATGATCACCCTCGGCACGGGTATCGGCGGCGCGATCCTCGAGGACGGCCAGGTCAAGCGGGGCAAGTACGGCGTCGCCGGCGAGTTCGGGCACATGCAGGTCGTGCCCGGCGGCCACCGCTGCCCGTGCGGCAACCGCGGCTGCTGGGAACAGTACAGCTCCGGCAACGCGCTGGTCAGGGAGGCCAAGGAGCTGGCCGCCGCCGACTCGCCGGTGGCGTACGGGATCATCGAGCACGTCAAGGGGCAGATCGGTGACATCACCGGCCCGATGATCACGGAGCTGGCCCGTGAGGGCGACGCGATGTGCATCGAGCTGCTCCAGGACATCGGCCAGTGGCTCGGCGTCGGCATCGCCAACCTGGCAGCCGCCCTCGACCCGTCGTGCTTCGTGATCGGCGGCGGTGTCTCGGCCGCCGACGACCTGCTGATCGGCCCCGCGCGGGACGCCTTCAAGCGCCACCTCACCGGCCGCGGCTACCGCCCCGAGGCCCGGATCGTGCGTGCCCAGCTCGGCCCCGAGGCCGGCATGGTCGGCGCCGCCGACCTGGCCCGTCTGGTCGCCCGCCGCTTCCGCCGCGCCAAGCGGCGCCGGGTGGAGCGCTACGAGCGCTACGAGCGGTTCGCGGAGGCCGCCCGCCGGGCCCGGGACACCGCATGACGGCGTCCCTGCCGCACCAGGCCTCACCGGGGGACGAGCCCTCCCGCCCGCAGGAGACCCGGGGCCATGTGATCCGCCGCAGGGCGCTCACCCTGCTCATCATCGTGCTGCTCATCGGCGTCCCGGCCGGCTACCTGGTGATCTCCGCCAACCAGAGCCGCGACAGCGGCAAGGACAAGGAGGCGAAGTACTCGGCGACCGGGCTGACCGAGGGCTGGCCGTCGAGGGTCCAGCGCCGCCTGTACCAGGTGCCGGTCCCGCACCCGTCGAACAAGGTCGCCTACTACGAGACGAACAACTGGAAGACCAGCCGTCTCTACGTGCAGTTCCAGACCACCCACGCCGGCCTGGACGCCTTCCTCGCCGAGCTCGGCCTCAGCCGGGCCTCCCTGACGAAGGACGACATCACCATCGGCGAGCGCGACCAGCACGTCACCGGCTGGCGGTTCTCCGGCCCCGGCTCCCGCCCCGGCGACAACTTCGGCTTCGTCCACGAGCAGAAGAACCCCAAGCCGACGCTGGACGTGGTGGTGAACACCGGCAACCCGGTGTACCCCATGGTGTACGTCGTCTCCCGCACGGTCCCCTGACGGTCCGACGGCCGCCAGGCACGGCGCCCCTCCCGGTCTCCGGGGCCGATTGTCAGACCCCGCCCGTAGAGTCGAAGACAACTGATCCGACACGCGGGCGGGAGGTGGACACTGCGTATGCGCGACACGACTGCGGTCGCCGGGCACCCGGCGGAGCCGATCGGCGTGCGCCTCGCCGCCGTCTTCCTGCCCGCTCCCCTCCCGCGCGACGGCCGGATCGCCTTCTGGGACCCGGACGACGGCCCGCTGCCCGCCCCGGCGGGCACCGAGCGCACCGAGCTGACCGTCGTACGCAGGCATGGCGCCTCCGTCCGCCGCCGGCAGGCCCCCGCGCTGTCGCTGCCCCTCGACACGGCGCTCCCACTCCTGGTGCGCGCCCGCCGCGACCCCGCCGCCCACCCCGCGACCGCCTGCTGGGGCGCGGCCGCGCTGCACGCGCTGCGGCTCGCCGCCCGCGGCCGTCTGCTGCCCGGCCTCACCCCCACCGGCCACGACGCCTGGCGGGCGGGCCCGCTGACCCCGGAGGACATCGCACACCTCCGTGCGATCGCCGCGGCCCTTCCCCACGAGGGTCACGCCGTACCGCTGCCCGGCCCCGGCCCGCTCCGGCTGCCGCAGCCGGAGGCCCTCCTGCGGTCCTTCCTGGACGCCGTCGCCGACACCCTGCCCCGCACCCCCGCCGCCCCGTACGCGTCCGGGAAACCCTTCGCAGACCGCCCGCCACAGCGGCTGCCCGGCGCCCACGACTGGGCGGCGGAGGTCGCCGCCGGCATGGACGCGGGCGTACGGATCTCCCTCCGGCTGGACCTGTCGGCGTACGACCTGTTCGACGAGGCCGAGGGAGCGCGCCGTGCGGGCGCCGCCGTCGTCCAGGTGCACAGCCTCGCCGACCCGACGCTGGTGACCGACGCGACAGCCCTGTGGGCCGGCGAGGCGGACTCCGCCTTCGGCCCCCGCGCGCGCGTGGACGCGGCCCTCGCCGTCCGGCGCGCCGCCCGCGTCTGGCCGCCGCTGGCCCGGCTCGCCGACCAGGACGCGCCGGACGTCCTCGCCCTCTCCGAGGACGAGCTGAGCGACCTGCTCGGCGTGGCCGCGACCCGTCTCGCCGCGGCCGGGGTCGCCGTGCACTGGCCGAGGGACCTCGCCCAGGACCTGACCGCGGCCGCGGTCGTACGGCCCGCCCCGGGCTCGGCGACCGACGGCACCGGCTTCTTCGAGAGCGAGGAACTGCTGCAGTTCCGCTGGCAGTTGGCCCTCGGCGGCGACCCGCTCAGCGAGACCGAGATGGACGCGCTCGCCGAAGCCCACCGCCCGGTCGTCCGCCTGCGCGACCAGTGGGTCCTCGTCGACCCCGCCCTCGTCCGCAAGGCCCGCAAGCGCGAACTGGGCCTGCTGGACCCGGTGGACGCCCTGTCCGTCGCTCTCACCGGCACCGCGGAGGTCGACGGCGAGACCGTCGAGGCGGTCCCCGTCGGCGCCCTGGCCGCCCTGCGCGACCGCCTCACCACCGGCGTACGCCCCGCCGAGCCGCCCGCGGGACTGCACGCCACCCTGCGCGACTACCAGCTGCGCGGCCTGGCCTGGCTCGACCTCATGACCTCCCTCGGCCTCGGCGGCTGCCTCGCCGACGACATGGGCCTCGGCAAGACGATCACCGTCATCGCCCTGCACCTGAAGCGGGCCCGCACCGAACCCACCCTGGTGGTCTGCCCGGCCTCCCTCCTCGGCAACTGGCAGCGTGAGATCACCCGCTTCGCCCCCGGCGTCCCCGTCCGCCGCTACCACGGCCCCGACCGCACCCTGGACGACCTGACCGGCGGCTTCGTCCTCACCACGTACGGCACCATGCGCTCGGCGGCCCCGACGCTGGCCGGCCGGCCCTGGGGCATGGTCGTCGCGGACGAGGCCCAGCACGTCAAGAACCCCTACTCGGCGACCGCGAAGGCGCTGCGCACCATCCCGTCCCCCGCGCGCGTCGCCCTCACCGGCACCCCCGTCGAGAACAACCTCTCCGAGCTGTGGGCCCTCCTCGACTGGACCACGCCCGGGCTCCTCGGCCCCCTGAAGTCCTTCCGCGCCCGGCACGCGCGCGCGGTGGAGACGGGCGAGGACCAGGAGGCGGTGGAGCGACTCGCCCGCCTGGTGCGCCCCTTCCTGCTGCGCCGCAAGAAGTCCGACCCCGGGATCGTCCCCGAGCTGCCGCCCAAGACCGAGACCGACCACCCCGTCCCCCTCACCCGGGAACAGGCCGCGCTGTACGAGGCGGTGGTGCGCGAGTCGATGCTCGCCATCGAGACGGCGGACGGCATCGCCCGCCGCGGCCTGGTGCTCAAGCTCCTGGGAGCGCTCAAGCAGATCTGCGACCACCCGGCGCTGTACCTCAAGGAGGAAGCCCCCACCACCGGCGACGCCCTCGCCGCCCGCTCCGGCAAACTCGCTCTCCTGGTCGAGCTGTTGGACACCCTGCTGGCCGAGGACGGATCGGCGCTCGTCTTCACCCAGTACGTCGGCATGGCCCGCCTGATCACCGCCCACCTGGCCGGCCGCGCGGTCCCGGTCGACCTCCTCCACGGCGGCACCCCGGTGCCCGAGCGCGAGCGCATGGTGGACCGCTTCCAGAGCGGCGCGACCCCCGTCCTGGTGCTCTCGCTCAAGGCCGCCGGCACCGGCCTGAACCTCACCCGCGCGGGCCACGTCGTCCACTTCGACCGCTGGTGGAACCCGGCCGTGGAGGAACAGGCCACCGACCGCGCCTACCGCATCGGTCAGACCCAGCCCGTCCAGGTGCACCGCCTCATCACCGAGGGCACGGTCGAGGACCGCATCGCCGAGATGCTGGAGTCCAAGCGGGCCCTCGCCGACGCGATCCTCGGCTCCGGCGAGTCGGCCCTCACGGAACTGACGGACCGTGAGCTGTCCGACCTGGTCCGGCTGCGGAGGGAGGCGTGATGGGACAGTTCGAGGCGGGTGAGCCCGCCGCCCGGCCCGCCGACGCGGCACGGCGTGCGCTGCGGGAGGCTCGGGAACAAGCGCGGGCGAAGCAGGAGGAACAGCCCAAGGGCCAACCGGAGGGCCGGCTGGAGGAACGGCCGAAGGAACAGCTGGAGGAAGCGTCACAGGCGCAGACGGCGGAGCAACGGGGAGAGACCCCGGAACGGCCGTCGGAGGCGCCACCCGCGAGCCGTACCCCCCGGCCTGGTGACGCGGCCCGCGCCGCTCTGCGGCGTACGGCGCGCGCCCCGCAGACGGAGGCCCTTCCGACGGAGGTCTCCCAGACCGAGACCTCTCCGACGGACGCCCTTCAGACGGAGATCCGGCAGACGGAGATCCGGCAGACGGGGGCCCCGCAGTCGGAAGCCCCGCAGACGGCCGCTGCTCGGGCGGCCGACGAGCCCCGTGCGCCGCGGGACAGGGCCGGTTCGCGCCCCGCCGACCTGGCCCGCGAGGCCCTGCGGGCGGCCCGAGCGGAGTCTCGTCAGGGCTCGGCGGAGGCCGGCGCGCCGGGGAGCGGGACCGCGCGTCGATCCCCCCGCACGGGCACAGGCCCCGCCGCCGGGGCCACCCGGCGCCCCACCCGCCCACGTGACCGTGTCGCCGACGACCGCGCACGGGACGTACGGAACTTCCTCGCGGACGCCTTCCGGATGCCGTCGGCGGGGACGGCCGGGGATGAGACGACCGAGCAGGGCAACTCTCCTGCCGACGTCGGCACTTCCCCCTTCCCGGCAGCCGACCCCACACCGGCACCGACGCCCACACCGCCACCGGCGCCCACCCCCGTCTCGGCGCCCACCCCCGTCTCGGCGCCCACCCCCGTCTCCGCCCCCACCTCCACTTCAGCGCCCACCCACACCTCCCTGCCCGCCCACAGCTCCCCGCCCACCCCCGCAGACACCCCCGCCCGCACCCCCGGCTCCATGGCCGCGCCCTCCCGGGACAACGACCACCGCCGCACCTTCCCGCCGTTCGCGCCTCGATCCACCGGCGACGACGGCCGCTTCGCCGAGACCTGGTGGGGCAACGCCTGGATCACCGCCCTCGAGGAGGGCGCCCTGGACGCCAAGCGTCTTGCGCGCGGCCGGGGTTACGCCGAGCAGGGCAACGTCGACGCCATCACGGTCACTCCGGGTCTCGTCCTCGCGTACGTGCAGGGCAGCCGTCCCCGGCCGTACCGCGTGCAGGTGCGGCTGCGCACCCTCGACGACGAGGACTGGGAGCGTTTCCTGGAGGCGGCCGTGGAGCGGCCCGGTCACATCGCCGCGCTTCTCGACAGGGAGATGCCCGAGTCCCTCGCCGAGTGCGGGGTGCCGTTGCTCCCCGGCCCCGGCGATCTCGAACCGCACTGCAGCTGCCCCGACCGGGGCCATCCCTGCAAGCATGCCGCCGCCCTCTGCTACCAGACCGCGCGGCTGCTCGACGCCGACCCCTTCGTGCTGCTCCTGCTGCGCGGCCGGGGCGAGCGCGAGCTGCTCGACGCGCTGTCCCGCCGCAACGCCACCCGAGCGGCCCGTGCCGCGCAGGAGCGGGAGCCGGAGCCCCTGCCGGGCGTCCGGGCCACCGAGGCGCTCGACCCCGCTCGCCGGCTCCCGCCGCTGCCGCCCCCGTTGCCCGTGCCTGCGCACCCCGAGCAGCCCCCGGCGTACCCCTCCGTCCCGAACGGCCCCGACTCCTTCGCGCTGGACCAGCTCGCGACCGACGCGGCCGCCCGCGCCCACGCCCTGCTCACCACCGGCCACGACGAGATCGGCGAACTGACCCTGTGGCAGGACGCCGTACGCATCGCCGCCTCCCGTCCGGGCTCCGGGCTCACCGCCGCCACCCGCGCCCTGTACTCCTCCCTCGCCTCCGCCGCCGGCCGCACCCCGGCCGAGCTGGCGCGCGCCGTCGCCGCCTGGCGGCAGGGCGGCCCGGACGGACTCGCCGTCCTGGAGGAACCCTGGGACCCACCGGCCGGCCGCTTCGACCGGGCCCGCCCGCTCCTCCTCGCCGCCGACCTCCCCGCCTTCCGTCCCTGGCGCAACCACCTCACCCATCCCCGCGGTCATGTCCAACTCCGCTTCGGCCGAGACGGGCTGTGGTACCCGTACGAGTCCGAGCCCGGCCACGACGACTGGTGGCCGCGCGGCACCCCCGACTCCGACCCGGTGGGCGCCCTGACGGGCCTGGGCGGCTCCGAGGATCTCTGAGCGCCCCGTCGCACCGCCTACGCGAGCCCCGGCGCAGGCGACGCCCACGGCTGCGGGTTCCCCACCGCTCCACGCGTGGCACGGCTGTCGGGCGGGACCCGGACTCTCCCTGCCCCGCCCGACGCCGCCCTGCCGTCCGTCAGGCCGAAGGCGCTCCGGTGAGGGTCTCCACGCGGCCGGTGTCGAGCGAGTAGTAGGCGCTCACGACGGCCAGTTCGCCCTTCTTGATGAGGGGGGCGAGGGCCTTGTTGGCCCGCAGGTCCTCGGCGGTCTGCTCGGCGTGGATGCGGATCATGGCGTCGACGGGGTCGTCGGTCTGCTTCCTCAGCGTCGCCCGGTACGCCGGCCGCAGGGCGTGGGCTATGGACGGCAGGGTGCCGGGCAGTTCCTTGCCGTCGCGCATCGCCTCGTACGCCGCCTTGACGGCGCCGCAGCGCTGGTGACCGAGCACGACGACCAGCGGGGTCCCCGACGTCAGCGGACCGTACTCGACGGAACCGGTGACCACGGGGGCCACCACCTGCCCGCCGGTGCGCAGCACGAACAGGTCGCCGAGCCCGGTGTCGAAGACCAGCTCCGGCGGCACCCGGGAGTCGATGCAGGACAGGATCACGCCGTAGGGCTCCTGCTTCTCGGCGACGGCCTTCCGTCGGCTCGGGTCCTGGCCGGGGTGCTGCAGCTTCCCGTCGACCCAGCGCCTGTTGCCCTCCATGAGTCTCGCGAACGCCGCCGACGGCGAGTCCGGCCGGGTGTTCGCGGACGGTGAGGCGGTCTTCGCCGCCGCCCCCGCGACCGTCGTCCTCTGCGTGGCCGTACCGTCCGACTTGGACGAACAACCCGTGATGAGTGCCGCGGTGGCCACCAGCCCCCCGGTCAGGAGCGTCCTGCGCTGTGCGTGCCCGGCGTTACCCATGACTGCGTCCCCACTTCCGGTGTGTCCTCTGCTCGGGCACCTGAGCGGAGCCCGCGATTCCACAGTGGCGAGGGGCCGGTTAGCGCCCGTACAGCGTCGGTCAAGCGGAGAGGAAACCTTGATCCAAGTCACGAGGAGTGCGGGATCATGACGTCGAGTGACCGCGCCGGGGGAGCCCTCGCGGCGCCCGCGACCCCGTCGGCGGACCCACCGGCTCATGGCGCTTCCGAAGCTTCGCGGGATGCGTCTGTACGATGCACGCGCGTCGTGTCTCACGTACCCGGCCAACGGCGGGGTGCCGGACCACCTCCTCGCTCGGTGGGCCGGACACGCCAACGTGGCAACCAGCAAGCGCGGTGGTATGTGAAACCCGATGTGGAGGATCTTCGCGAGGCTGTCACAACGTGGGACGGCCTGCACGGAGTTCCGACCCAAGCACGTGAGGAATTGTGAGATGTGGGAGCGTGAGTCGGGTGAGTGAGAGTACGTCCGGCACCCTGCAATACCGCTTTGACGGGCCAGAAGACGCCCCGGTCCTGATCCTGGGGCCGTCCCTCGGCACCACCTGGCACATGTGGGACCGTCAGGTCCCCGAGCTCGCCCAGCAGTGGCGGGTCTTCCGCTTCGACCTTCCCGGCCACGGCGGCGCCCCGGCCCACCCGGCGGGCTCGGTCGCCGACCTGGCCGCCCGGCTGCTCGCCACCCTCGACGCGCTCGGTGTGCAGCGCTTCGGCTACGCGGGCTGTGCCCTCGGCGGCGCCGTCGGCGTCGAGCTGGCCCTGCGCCGTCCCGAGCGGGTCGCCTCGCTCGCGCTGATCGCGGCCTCGCCGCGCTTCGGCACGGCGGACGAGTTCCGGCAAAGAGGCGTGATCGTCCGCACCAACGGCCTCGACCCCATCGCCCGCAGCTCGCCCGACCGCTGGTTCACCAGCGGGTTCGCCGCCGCGCAGCCCGCGATCACCGACTGGGCGGTGCAGATGGTGCGCACCACCGACCCCGGCTGCTACATCGCGGCCTGCGAGGCGCTCGCCGCGTTCGACGTGCGCGCCGAACTCGGGCACGTCGGCGTGCCGACGCTGGTCCTCGTCGGCTCGGACGACCAGGTCACCGGCCCCGCCGAGGCACGCACCCTGGTCGCCGGCATACCGGACGCCCGTCTCGCCGTCGTCCCCGGCGCCTCCCACCTGGTCCCGGTGGAGCAGCCCGCCGCCGTCACCGACCTGCTGGTGCGGCACTTCTCCACCGCCTGGCAGCCCGCCTACGACCACAGCACGGGCCAGACCGCCCTCCCCGGCGTCCCCCTCAAGCCGGTCCTGGCCGCACCCCCGCAGTCCGCGCCCATCGCCGAGATCGCTCCCGCCGCTCCGGTCGTCTCACCGCAGGTCATGGGCCGCCCCGACCCCTACGACGCCGGGCTGAAGGTGCGCCGTGAGGTGCTCGGCGACGCCCACGTGGACCGGGCGCTGTCGCAGGCCGACGACTTCTCGGGCGACTTCCAGGAGTTCATCACCCGCTACGCGTGGGGCGAGATCTGGGACCGTCCCGGCCTCGACCGGCGCTCGCGCTCCTGCGTCACGCTCACCGCGCTGGTGGCCGGCGGCCACCTGGAGGAGCTGGCCTTCCACGTCCGCGCCGCCCTGCGCAACGGCCTCACCCCGGACGAGATCAAGGAGGTGCTGCTCCAGGCGGCGGTCTACTGCGGTGTCCCGGCGGCGAACAGCGCCTTCCGGGTGGCGCAGCAGGTCATCCGCGAGGAGACCACGCCCATCGAGTGAACCGGGTGCCCGGCGGAGGCAGGATGGACCCATGACGCTCATGAAGCTCACGAAGAAGTCGCACGCCTGCGTCCGCCTGGAGAAGGAGGGGCGCACACTCGTCCTCGACCCGGGCGGCTTCACCGAGGAGGACGCCGCGATCGGCGCGGACGCCATCCTCGTCACGCACGAGCACCCCGACCACTTCGACGAGGGGCGGCTGCGGGCGGCCCTGGAGGCCGACCCGGCCGCACAGATCTGGACGCTCGGGTCGGTCGCGGAGAAGATCTCCGCCGCCTTCCCGGGCCGGGTCCACACCGTCGGCCACGGCGACACCTTCACCGCCGCCGGCTTCGACGTCCAGGTCCACGGCGAACTGCACGCCGTGATCCACCCGGACCTCCCGCGCATCACCAACGTCGGCTTCCTGATCGACGGCGGCCGCGTCTTCCACCCCGGCGACGCCCTCACCGTCCCCGACCACCCGGTGGAGACCCTCCTCGCCCCCGTCCAGGCCCCCTGGAGCAAGATCGCCGAGGTCATCGACTACGTCAGGGAGGTCGCGCCGCAACGCGTCTACGACATCCACGACGCCCTCCTCACCGACCTCGCCCGCCCCATCTACGACACCCACCTCGGCAATCTGGGCGGCTCCGAGCACCACCGGCTGGCGTCGGGAGCCTCGGCGGAGGTCTGACGGAGGTCTGGCGGACCGCGTTGTCAGAGGCTCCGGGTAGGTTGTGAGGCATGCGCATCGCGACCTGGAACGTGAACTCGATCACCGCCCGCCTGCCGAGGCTCCTGGCCTGGCTGGAGAGCAGCGGCACCGACGTGCTCTGCCTCCAGGAGGCCAAGGTCGCCGAGGAGCAGTTCCCGTTCGACCAGCTGCGCGAGCTGGGCTACGAGGCGGCGGTCCACGCCACCGGCCGGTGGAACGGCGTGGCGGTGCTCTCCCGAGTCGGCGTCGAGGACGTCGTCAAGGGCCTGCCCGGCGATCCCGGCTACGACGGCGCCCCGGAGCCCCGCGCGATCTCAGCGACCTGCGGCCCGGTCCGCGTCTGGTCGGTGTACGTGCCGAACGGCCGCGAGGTGGACCACCCGCACTACGCCTACAAGCTCCAGTGGTTCGAGGCCCTGAAGGCCGCCGTCGCCGGCGACGCGGCGGGCAGCCGCCCCTTCGCCGTGCTGGGCGACTACAACGTGGCGCCGACGGACGACGACGTCTACGACCCGGCCGCCTTCGAGGGCTCCACCCACGTCACCCCCGCCGAGCGCGCCGCCCTCGCCTCCCTGCGCGAGGCGGGCCTCGCCGACGTCGTCCCCCGCCCGCTGAAGTACGAGCACCCCTTCACGTACTGGGACTACCGCCAGCTCTGCTTCCCCAAGAACCGCGGCATGCGCATCGACCTGGTCTACGGCAACGCGCCGTTCGCCAAGGCCGTGAAGGACTCCTACGTCGACCGCGAGGAGCGCAAGGGCAAGGGCGCCTCGGACCACGCCCCGGTCGTCGTCGACCTGGACGTGTAGTCCCGAATGTCGCGTACGGGTCAGGACGCCACGCGGGGCGGGAAGGGGGAGCGGACCGGAGGCGGCTGCCCGCGCGCCTGTGGTGCGCACGCCGGTGCGAATGTCACGCTGGGCGTATGAACATCCCTTTCCTGGGCAGCAAGCGCAAGAAGGACGCTGAAGCGACACTCGCCGCGGACCCCGAGGGGGTCGCCGAACTCCTCTCCGAATGTGAGCTCCTGCGCTCCCTGGCGGCCCAGGAGGGCGTCCGACTCGACGACACCGTGGCCGCCCTGGAGGCCCTCGACCAACTCCTGCCGAGATGGCGTGACGACGAGGAGATCCTGCCCTTCCTCGGCAACGACGCCGGGCTCTACCTCGGCACGGTCATCGTGCGCACCGTCGCCGGCGCCGTCTGGCAGGTCTGGCCGGGCGGCCGCCCCGTCGTACGGCTGGCGTCGGGACGGGAGTTCGACGTGGTGACGGCCGGCCACGAATGGGCCGCGAACGGGGTTCCCGAACTGTCCCAGCTGTACGGCGAGGTCGCGGAGACCTGAGAGCCGCGCGTCGTCGGCCCCCCGTCAGGTGGCTCACCTCCCGGGCCGGCGGCCGCATCACCGCCGCCGCGGCCCCGGCGGGTTCCTCACCGCCCCGCACAGCGGCCGGGCCAGGGACTTTCCCTCCAAGATCCTCAAGCACCGGCGACATCGACTACGATGTGCCGTTCGTCCGGGCCGCAGAGGCGGCAGTTCACCGAGCCCCACCCGCCCGGCCGCGGCCGCAGATCACTGCTCGCGCAGCGGAGTCGACACGTACGACGGGTCGTTCGCCGGCGAGGAGGAGGTCAGCCGCGCGCCGGACGGGTTGTGGCCCCGGGTCAGGACGCGCGGTGGGAGGTCCGTGGAGCGGTCGCCTGCGCCGGCAGCGGAGCCTGGGCCGCCCGTGTCACATCGGCGACCAGCTCGACCACGTCCGGGCCGTACGCCTGCGAGTTGACCACCTTCAGCAGCAGCACGAAGGAGCTGTTGCCGTGCTTGCGGTGCAGCCGCTCGTGGTGGCGGGCGAGGTAGCGGGTCGCGGCCTGGTTGGTGATGGCGCGCTGCCCGCAGAACAGGAACACCGGCCGCGTCTCACGGCGCTGGCCGGCGGTGAGCCGGGCCAGTATCACGTACTCCGTGACGCCCGGATCCATGCGGTAGCGCTCGCTGCCGATCTGGAACGCGCCCCGGTCCGGCCCCGGCTCGGGATCGATGTTGACGCGCACACCGGGCAGCATCGCCGACATGTGCGCCGTCATACGCCGGTTGGAGCCCGGCCCGCCCACACAGAACTCGGTGCGCTCGCCGAACCCCTGGTGGACCGCGTCCTGCGTGACCATCTGGACGTTGGCGCCGCAGTCCTTGATCAGCGCGGAGAGCTCCAGGAGGGCGAAGACGTCGAAACGGTGGACGGCCGGTTCGGAGGTCGCCGGGTCGCGGTTGACGACGAGCAGCGACTCCGAGTTGTCCGGCAGCCCGAAGAACGCCTGCTTGCGCCGGAGTTTCCGCTTCCACAGATAGGTGCGGGCCACCCAGCCGAGCGCGGCACTGATGCCGGCCGCGATCACGCCCAGGGCGATGTTGCGCACGTCGTCGTTCATGGGCGCGCATGTTAGCGGTCGAACACGACTGGGGCGTACCCGTGTTCGAAGTGTGCCAGTCGTATGACAGTGCCCGGAAGGGGGCTGTCGGGGCCCCCGCGATCTCGTTACGCTGCGCTGACGGTCCCGGACTGGAGGTACGGATGCGTCGCCCTGTCGCGCGGAAACTGTCGGTCCTGGCGGTCTCGGCCGCCGTGGTCTCGGTGGGGGCCGCCGCGCCACCCGCCGCCCAGCGAACAGCCGTTGAGAAGGTCCCGGTCGCCGTCGGCTACGGCGGTGCCGTCGCCAGCGTCGACGCGGACGCCTCCGCGGTCGGCATCGAGGTCCTGCGCAAGGGCGGCAACGCGGTCGACGCGGCCGTCGCCACCGCCGCCGCCCTCGGCGTCACCGAGCCCTACTCCTCCGGCATCGGCGGAGGCGGCTACTTCGTCTACTACGACGCCAAGTCCCGCAAGGTGCAGACCATCGACGGCCGTGAGACCGCGCCGCTGACCGCCGACTCCGGCCTGTTCCTCGAGAACGGCAAGCCCCTCGCCTTCGCCGACGCCGTCAGCAGCGGCCTCGGCGTCGGCACCCCGGGCACGCCCGCCACCTGGGCGACCGCGCTCGACAAGTGGGGCAGCAGGAAGCTCGACTCGGTCCTCGAGCCCGCCGAGCGCCTCGCCCGCGACGGCTTCACCGTCGACGCCACCTTCCGCAGCCAGACCGCCGCCAACGAGACCCGCTTCCGCTACTTCCCGGACACCGCCGAGCTGTTCCTGCCCGGCGGACAGCTCCCGGCCGTCGGCTCGACCTTCAAGAACCCCGACCTCGCCCGCACCTACGCGGAGTTGGGGAAGAAGGGCGTCCGAGCGCTCTACAAGGGCGACATCGCCGAGGACATCGTCGACACCGTCAACCACCCGCCCGTGGACCCGGGGTCGGGCTGGAACGCCCGTCCCGGCAAGCTGTCGGCCCAGGACCTCGCCGCCTACCGCGCCAAGCTCCAGGCACCCACCAGGACCTCGTACCGCGGCCTCGGCGTCTACTCCATCGCGCCCTCCTCCTCCGGCGGCACCACCGTCGGCGAGGCGCTCAACATCCTGGAGAAGACGGACCTTTCCAAGGCGAGCGAGACCCAGTACCTGCACCGCTTCATCGAGGCCAGCCGTATCGCGTTCGCCGACCGCGGGCGCTGGGTCGGCGACCCCGCCTTCGAGGACGTACCGACGAAGGACCTGCTGTCGCAGCGGTACGCCGACTCGCGGGCCTGCCTCATCAAGGACGACGCCGTGCTCACCAGCCCGGTGGCGCCCGGTGACCCGCGCCACCCGGCGGCCTGCGCCACCGGCGGCACGGCCGCGCCGACGACGTACGAGGGCGAGAACACCACGCATCTGACGGTGGCCGACAAGTGGGGGAACGTCGTCTCCTACACGCTCACCATCGAGCAGACCGGCGGCAGCGGCATCACCGTCCCCGGCCGCGGCTTCATCCTCAACAACGAGCTGACGGACTTCTCCTTCGCACCGGCCAACCCTGCCGTGCACGACCCGAACCTGCCCGGTCCGGGCAAGCGCCCCCGCTCGTCGATCTCACCGACCATCGTGCTCGACCAGCACGACAAGCCCGTCGTGGCGCTCGGATCGCCGGGTGGCGCGACCATCATCACCACCGTGCTGCAGACCCTCACCGAGTTCCTCGACCGCCGTCTGCCGCTCGTCGACGCGATCGCCGCACCCCGCGCCAGCCAGCGCAACGCCGCCCAGACCGAACTCGAACCCGGCCTCTACGGCAGCGACGTGGCGAAGCGGCTGGAGGCCATCGGGCACTCGTTCAAGCCGAATCCCGAGATCGGCGCGGCCACCGGCGTCCAGCGGCTGCCGAACGGCAAGTGGCTCGCCGCCGCCGAGACCGTACGGCGCGGCGGCGGCTCGGCGCAGGTGGTGCACCCGGCGCCGTAGCGCGCGGGGAGGGGATCAGAGCTCGGGGGCGGGCGGTTCGCCGGTACTCGTACGGAACGCGAGCCGCCCGCCGTCCACGTCCACCGTCACCCGGTCGCCCTCCTTGAGCCGGCCGTCGAGCAGGAGCCGCGACAGCTGGTTGTCGACCTCCCGCTGGATGGTGCGGCGCAGCGGACGGGCGCCGTACTCGGGCTGGTAGCCGCGTTCGGCGAGCCAGTCGACGGCCGCGCCGGTGAACTCGACCGCGATGCCCTGCGAGTGCACCATACGGCGGGTCCGCTCCAGCAACAGATCGGTGATCTCCCGCAGTTGCTCGCCGGTGAGCTGACGGAAGACGACGATCTCGTCGATGCGGTTGAGGAACTCCGGCCGGAAGTGCTCGCGCAGCGGCCGCAGGATCTGCTCCCGCCGCGCCTCCTCGTCGGCATCGGCCCCGCCCGCGCCGAAGCCGATGCCGGCGCCGCGCCGGGTGATCGCCTCCGAACCCAGGTTGCTGGTCATCACGATGACCGTGTTGGTGAAGTCGACCGTGCGGCCCTGGGAGTCGGTCAGCCGCCCGTCGTCGAGGACCTGGAGCAGGATGTTGAAGACGTCCGGATGCGCCTTCTCCACCTCGTCGAGCAGCAGCAGCGAGTACGGGTGCCGGCGCACCACCTCGGTGAGCTGGCCCGCCTCCTCGTGGCCGACGTAGCCGGGCGGGGCGCCGACCAGACGGCTGACGGTGTGCCGCTCCTGGTACTCGCTCATGTCCAGGCGGACCATCCGCTCCTCGCTGCCGAACAGGGCCTCCGCGAGGGCGCGCGCGAGTTCCGTCTTGCCGACACCGGTCGGGCCGAGGAACAGGAAGCTGCCGATCGGGCGGTCCGGGCTGGCGAGTCCGGCGCGCGAGCGCAGAACGGCGTCGGCGACCACGCGCACGGCCTCGTCCTGCCCGACGACCCGCTCGTGCAGATGCTCCTCCAGACCGAGCAGCCGGTCCTTCTCCTCCTGGGTGAGGCTTGCCACGGGGATGCCGGTCTGCCGCGACACCACCTCCGCGATGGCCTCCGCGGTGACCTCCAGATGCTGCCCCTCGTCGGCCTCGTCGTCCCCCGACGTGGCCGCGATCCGCTGCTTCAGCTCGACGATGCGGTCCCGCAGCTGCGTGGCCTGCTCGTACTGCTCGTCGGCGACAGCCTGGTCCTTGTCGCGGGCGAGCTGCTCGACCTCGCGCTCCATCGCCCGCACGTCCGTGCCCTTCGTCCGGGCGCCGAGACGCACCCGGGCGCCGGCCTGGTCGATCAGGTCGATGGCCTTGTCGGGCAGGCGGCGGTCGGTGAGATAGCGGTCGGACAGCCCCACGGCCGCCACCAGCGCCTCGTCCGTGTAGCGGACCTGGTGATGGGCCTCGTAGCGGTCCCGCAGCCCGCGCAGGATCTCGATCGTGTCCGGCACCGACGGCTCCGGCACCAGGATGGGCTGGAACCGGCGGGCCAGCGCCGCGTCCTTCTCGATCCGCCGGAACTCCTCCAGCGTCGTCGCGCCCACGATGTGCAGCTCGCCACGGGCCAGTGGCGGCTTGAGGATGTTGCCCGCGTCCATCGAGCCGCCCTCGCCGCCTCCGCCCGCGCCGACCACGGTGTGCAGCTCGTCGATGAAGACGATCAGCCGGTCGGAGTGCGTGCGGATCTCGTCGACGATGTTGTTCAGGCGCTCCTCGAAGTCGCCCCGGTAGCGGGTGCCGGCGACCACGCCCGTCAGGTCCAGGGCGACGACCCGCCGCCCGGAGAGGACGTCCGGCACGTCGCCGTCCGCGATGCGCTGCGCGAGCCCCTCCACGATGGCGGTCTTGCCGACGCCCGCGTCACCGATCAGCACCGGGTTGTTCTTGCCGCGCCGGGAGAGCACCTCGATGGTCTGCTCGATCTCGTCGTCGCGACCGATCACCGGATCGATACGGCCCTGGCGGGCCAGGTCGGTGAGATCGCGCCCGTACTTGTCCAGCGTGGGCGTGGTGGCGGGCCAGGGCCGCTCCGGGCGGGCCTGGGTGAGCGTGGCGTCCGAGGGCTCGGGCGGGCCGCCCGTGGGCGCGAACCGGGCCGCGTTCAGAATGTGCCCGGCCGCGGAGTCCGGGTTCGCCGCGAGGGCGCTCAGCACATGTTCCGGGCCGATGTAGCCGGCGCCCCGCGACCGCGCCAGGTCGTGCGCGTCCAGCAGGGCGCGCTTGGCCGCCGGGGTGAGGGAGAGCGACGTGGGCGGCGGCGCCTCGCCCGGCGGATGCTGGACCGGGCCCGAGCGCTCGTCGATCTCCGTCGCGAGGGAGTCGGGGTCCGCGCCGGCGCGGCTGAGCAGACTGCGGGTCGGCTCCGCCGCGAGCGCCGCGCGCAGCAGGTGCTCGGTGTCCAGGTCACGGCTGCCGTGCTCGGCGGCGTACTGGGCCGCGCCGCGCACCAGTTCCCTGGCCGGCTGACTGAGGAGCTGGCCGATGTTGATCTGGCGGGGGCCGGGGCGGGGCCCGCCGAAGAAGCGGGCCAGGAATTCACCGAAGGGGTCGTTGTAGCCCTCCGGGCTGGTGAAGCCGCTGGTCATGGCGTTCCGTTCCATCGACTGCACTGCCGGTGACGACGGGTGCCCCTGCCTGCGGCGCTTACACCGGTGAGGTGGGTGAGGGCACCGTTCTTACCTTGTCACGGTCGTTGGTGAGCGGCATGTCGTGGGGATCCGGGTCGTGCGGCGGCTGCGGGCGGTACGGGGCTGGTCGCGCAGTTCCCCGCGCCCCTTCAGGTGGGCTGCCCTGCCGTTGCCCGGTCAGCAGCCCCGCGCCCCTTCAGGCGGGGTGCTCTACTGTCGCTCGGTCAGGATCCGTGGGCCTGCCTCCGTGATCGCCACGGTGTGTTCCGCGTGGGCCGCTCGCGAACCGTCGTTCGTCTTCAGAGTCCAGCCGTCCGGGGCCGCGTGGTACCCGTCACCACCGCCGGCGATCAGCATGGGCTCGATCGCCAGGACCATGCCGTGGCGCAGGGGGAGGCCTCGGCCGGGGCGGCCCTCGTTGGGGACCCCGGGGTCCTCGTGCATGTGGCGGCCGATTCCGTGGCCCCCGAAGCCGTCCGGGATGCCGTATCCGGCGGCGCGGCAGACCGTGCCGATCGCGTGGGCGATGTCGCCGATGCGGTTGCCCACGACCGCCGCCTCGATGCCGGCCGCGAGGGCGCGTTCGGCGGTCTCGATCAGGTGGAGGTCGGCGGGGCGCGGGGTGCCCACGGTGAAGCTGATCGCGGAGTCGCCGGCCCAGCCGTTCAGCTGGGCGCCGAAGTCGATCGAGACCAGGTCGCCGTCGCGCAGGCGGTAGCGGGTGGGGATGCCGTGCACGATCGCGTCGTTCACCGACGCGCAGATCACGGCCGGGAACGCCGTCGGGGCGAAGGACGGGCGGTAGCCGAGGAAGGGTGAGGTCGCGCCCGCCTCGCGCAGCACGCCGTGCGCCAGCTCGTCCAGCTCCAGCAGGGAGACGCCCACGTCGGCGGCGTCCCGCACGGCCGTCAGGGCGCGCGCGACCACCTGGCCCGCCTCGTACATGGCATCGATCGATGTGTCCGTCTTCAGTTCCACCATGCCAATTACTATACCGGTATTAGAATGGTGTCATGGTGCGGACCCCGTTGACCCCCGAAGAACGCGAGCGCGGCGAGCGGCTCGGCAAGCTGCTGCGCGAGGCCCGTGGCGGCCGGAGCATGACCGAGGTCGCGGCGCGCGCGGGCATCTCCGCCGAGACCCTCCGCAAGATCGAGACCGGGCGTGCCCCGACCCCGGCCTTCTTCACGGTCGCCGCCCTCGCCGGCGCCCTCGGGCTGTCGATGGACGAGCTGGCGGGGCAGTGCGCGCTCGTCGTCGTATAGGGGCCCGACGCGGAGGAGAACCCGTCCGCCGCTCAGCGGCCCGGATCGCGCGCTGAGGCCGTCGCGTCCCCTTTGAAAACTGCCCGTAGCCCAGCTGTAACACGGCTGGTGTTGTCTACGGACCGGAGTGTTCCGGATCGGGCGGGAGCTGGGCGATGACTCTGGACCGACTCCCGGGCCAGGTGCGGGAGTTCGCGAACTACCTGGACGGCCTGCTGGCGCGCCTGCATCAGGGCTCCGGCTGGTGCGCGATCTTCTGGCAACGCGACCCGGACGGCATGCGGGCCTGCCTCGACGGGCGCGAGGTGCCGCCCTGGGACGTGGTGGAGGCGTTGCTCCAGGACCTCGCCGCGGAGCACGGCACACCCGTCGCCGCCCAGGAGGCGGAACGCGCCCGGTCCCTCCACCTCGCCGCCCTCACCGCCCACGACGACCGTCCGGGCGGCCGCGACGCCCTCGGCGACCGGCTCGACGTCATGCTCCGCGAACAGCACCACGCCCTCGAGCGGCAGGCCGAACTGGGCCGACTGCTCGACGCCGCGCACACCCACGAGGAGGCCGAGGCCCTCCGCCTCGACCTCGCCTGGGCCCGCGACGACCACGAACGGGCCACCGCCCGCTGCGCCGAACTCCGTTACCGGATAGCGGAGTGCGACCGCCGTGCGGGGGGCGGGCCGGTGCGGGGGGCACAACCGGCACACCGGGCCGGCGGCAGCGCCGTGAGCGCCACGGCCTCCGTGTACGGCGACACGAGGGGCCCTGGGACGGCTGCCTCGGGGACGGCTTCCTCGTACGAGGACGTCGGGGCCGCCGGGACAGGCGCTGCGCACGGCGACGCCCAGGCCGCCGGGACGGCCTCCTCGTACGACGACGTCCGGGCCTTCGTCGAGTCCGTCGACAGCGCCTACGCGACCGACCACCAGTACGCTCCGGAACCCGTCGCCGCCCGCCCCGCCCCCACCCCCGGCCCGACTCCGAGCCCGGGGCCGGGCCCCGCCCCGGCCGAGAGCGCCCCCGCCCCCAAGCAGCGCAGACGCCGTCGGGGCGGCGCCCGCTTCGCCGGGATGGTCGAGGAGGAGGCCGCGCCCGTCGTCGTACCGCCCGCCGCCGAGGCGGCACTGCCCGCGCCCGCGGCAGCCTCGCGCCGCAGTCCGCGCGGGGCCCGGTTCGCCGGGGTCGGGGAGGCGGTGGAGGCGCGGCCGGAGCCGCGGCCCGGGCCGTCGGACACGGCGCCGCGACGGGAGACCGCCGAGGCGGTGGAGCGGCTGGTACGGCTGCGCGGTGAGGGGCGCAGCGGCGAGGCGCACGCGCTGCTCGTGGAGCTGGCGTACGGGCCCGCCGACCGTGTCCCGCTGCTCGCCGCCGAACTGCAGCGCGCGGGACTCACCGCCGACTGGACGACCCTGCTCTGGGAGGCCGCCTCACTGCCCGCCGACCGGCTCGTCGCCGTCGCGGACGCCCTGGTCGAGGCGGGGCGCGCGGCCGACGGGGAGCAGATCCTGCGGCAGGGCGTCGTCCGCCCGGCCGAGGAGATCGGGGAGGCCGTCCGCGGGCTGGTGACCCAGGGCCGCCGCCGTGCGGCACGGGCGCTGGTCGACGCCTACGTCCGGGGCCGGACCCCCGAGGAGGTGGCCCGCAGCGCCGCCCCCGACCCGCGGGCACTGGTCCCGCTGCTGCTGGAGGCCGCCCGGGCTGTCTCGAAGGACCGCCACCGCGACCTCGCACACGCCCTCCGCGTCGCCGGGTTCCCCACCTGACCCGCGCGCCTCGCGGTACGCCGAGCGCCGTACGACTCACCCACCGGGGTGTGAAACGCGATGGACTTCGCGGGTTGACGACGATGGTCTTGGCAAGCCCGTCCCGGAGGCTTACGTTCGTGCCTCTACAGCCTGCTTCTACGGGCGTAGAGGCTCTGACGTTCCCCGTCGAAGGAGCAGCTCATGGCCAACGTCGTACGTGCCGCCCTGGTCCAGGCCACCTGGACCGGCGACACCGAGTCCATGGTGGCGAAACACGAGGAGCACGCCCGTGAGGCGGCCCGGCAGGGCGCGAGGATCATCGGGTTCCAGGAGGTCTTCAACGCTCCCTACTTCTGTCAGGTCCAGGAGCCGGAGCACTACCGCTGGGCCGAGCCGGTTCCCGACGGGCCGACCGTGCGCCGGATGCGGGAGCTCGCGCGCGAGACGGGCATGGTGATCGTCGTCCCCGTCTTCGAGATCGAGCAGTCCGGCTTCTACTACAACACCGCGGCCGTGATCGACGCGGACGGCTCCTACCTCGGCAAGTACCGCAAGCACCACATCCCGCAGGTCAAGGGCTTCTGGGAGAAGTACTACTTCAGGCCGGGCAACCTCGGCTGGCCGGTCTTCGACACCGCCGTCGGCAAGGTCGGCGTCTACATCTGCTACGACCGCCACTTCCCGGAGGGCTGGCGCCAGCTCGGTCTGAACGGCGCTCAGCTGGTCTACAACCCGTCCGCCACCCATCGCGGGCTGTCCGCGCACCTGTGGCAGCTGGAGCAGCCCGCCGCGGCCGTGGCCAACGAGTACTTCGTCGCCGCGATCAACCGTGTCGGCGTGGAGGAGTACGGGGACAACGACTTCTACGGGACGTCGTACTTCGTCGACCCGCGCGGGCAGTTCGTCGGAGAGGTCGCCGGCGACAAGGACGAGGAGCTCGTCGTCCGTGATCTCGACTTCGATCTCGTCGAGCGGGTGCGGCAGACCTGGGCCTTCTACCGCGACCGTCGTCCCGACGCCTACGAAGGGCTGGTGCAGCCATGAGCGATCTCTACGCCCGCCACCGCAGGGTCCTGCCGGACTGGCTCGCCCTCTACTACGAGAACCCGCTGGAGATCACCCACGGCGAGGGCCGCCACGTCTGGGACGCCGAGGGCAACAAGTACCTCGACTTCTTCGGCGGCATCCTCACCACGATGACCGCGCACGCGCTGCCCGAGGTGACGAAGGCGGTGAGCGATCAGGCCGGGCGGCTCCTGCACTCGTCCACGCTCTACCTCAACCGGCCGATGGTCGAGCTCGCCGAGCGCGTCGCCCAGGTGAGCGGCATCCCCGACGCCCGCGTCTTCTTCACCACCTCCGGCACCGAGGCCAACGACACGGCTCTTCTGCTGGCGACGGCGTACCGGCGCAGCAACACGATCCTGGCGATGCGCAACAGCTACCACGGCCGCTCCTTCAGCGCGGTCGGCATCACCGGCAACCGCGGCTGGTCCCCGACGTCGCTGTCCCCGCTGCAGACGCTCTACGTCCACGGAGGCGTGCGGACCCGCGGCCCGTACGCCTCGCTCAGCGACGCCGAGTTCATCGCGGCCTGCGTCGAGGACCTCAAGGACCTCCTCGGCCACACCCGGCCGCCCGCGGCCCTGATCGCCGAGCCCATCCAGGGCGTCGGCGGCTTCACGTCGCCGCCGGACGGACTGTACGCGGCATTCCGTGAGGTGCTGCACGCATACGGGATCCTGTGGATCGCCGACGAGGTGCAGACCGGCTGGGGCCGCACCGGTGAGCACTTCTGGGGCTGGCAGGCGCACGACAGGAGCGGTCCGCCCGACATCGTCACCTTCGCCAAGGGCATCGGCAACGGCATGTCCATCGGCGGGGTCATCGCCCGCTCCGAGATCATGAACTGTCTGGACTCCAACAGCATCTCGACCTTCGGCGGCACCCAGATCACCATGGCGGCCGGCCTCGCCAACCTCACCTACCTGCTGGAGCACGACCTCCAGGGCAACGCCCGCCGGGTCGGCGGCCTGCTCATCGAGCGGCTGCGGTCCGTCGCCGCCCAGGATCCGGGTGTGCGGGAGGTGCGCGGGCGCGGGCTGATGATCGGCGTCGAGCTGACCAGGCCGGGCACCGACCAGGCCGACCCGGAGCGGGCCGCCGCCGTCCTGGAGGCCGCCCGCGCGGACGGCCTGCTGATCGGCAAGGGCGGCGGCCACAGCACCAGTGCCCTGCGCATCGCGCCGCCGCTGTCCCTGACCGTCGCGGAGGCCGAGGAGGGCGCCGCGATCCTCGAAAGCGCGCTGCGGAGCACGCAGTAGCAGCATCTTGAGCAAGGGAACTACGCCATGACCACCACCTCGGAGTACCGGGGGCCCGTGGAGCCCCTGGAACCCGCCCTGTCGGTCCGTCAGGTCCTCGCGTTGGAGCGCGTGCTGGCCGGGGAGCCCGAGGTGGTGGCCGGCGCGGCCCAGCTCGACCGGCCCGTGCGCTGGGTGCACGTCGCGGAGGCCGCCGATGTCGGGGTGATGCTCAGCGGCGGCGAGATGGTCCTCACCACCGGGGTGCTGCTCGCCGGCGACGAGGGCAGACAGGCCGAGTACATCCAGTCCCTGTACCGCGCCGAGGCAGCCGCCGTCGTCCTGGGCCTCGGCCGGGCCTTCCCCGCCGCGCCGGACGTGATGCGGCGCGCGGCCGAGCGGTGCGGGCTGCCGATGGTCGTCCTGCACCGGCCCTTCCCCTTCGCCGAGCTGACCGAGGAGGTCCAGTCCCGGCTCGTGCGGCGCAAGTTCGCCGCCGTCAGCCTCTCGGAGGCCGTACGGACCGCGCTCACCGGGCTCATCACCGCCGGCGCCCCGTTGCAGCGGCTGCTGGACGAGGTCGCCCACCACACCGGCTGTCCCGTCGTCGTCACCAACCTCGCCCACCGGGTCCTGGCCACCGCGGGGGAGCGGCCCGCCGTCGACGACGTGCTGCGCGACTGGGAGCGCATCGCCCGCCAGGCCGGCGGCAGCGAGGGCGACGGCTGGATCCGCGCCGAGCTGGGCGGACGCGGCGAACGCTGGGGGCAGATCATGCTGTGCGGCTACCGGGGCGACACCGCCGGCGGGCGGCTGCTCGCCGACCGGGCCGCCGAGGCCCTCGTCCTGCACCGCATGCTCGGCGGCGGCTCCGCCCACAGCTGGGAGGAGCAGTCCGCGCAGGGCCTGCTCACCGACCTGGTCTCCGGCGTCGTGCCGGCCCGCCAGCTGCTGCCCCGGGCCCGGGCGGCCGGACTGCCCGTCAACCGGCGCACCTTCGTCCCGCTCGTCGTCCGTGACGCCGACACCGCCCAGCTCGACCGGATGCTCCGTCTGCTGGGCCTGCCCGGCCTGGTCGCCGAGCTCGCCGACGGGGCCACCGCCGTCCTGCTCAGCCTCGCCCGCGACCAGGACGCCGAGGCGCTCGCCGCGCACTTCGCGGCCCGGCTGCGCACCGAGTCGGGACGGACGCGTACGGTCGTCGCCGCGGCCGGTCCCCGGATCGCCTGGGACGACGTGCCCGCCGGACTGCGCGAGGCACAGCACGTCGCGGACGCCGTCGCCGACTCCTCCGCCGCCCTCGACCTCCCGGCCGTCGTCCGCCTCAGGGACGTCCACCTGCGCGGCCTCATACGGCTGCTGCGGGACGACCCGCATGTGCAGGCCTTCGCGGAGCGGGAGCTGGACGGGCTGCTGTGCGCGGCCGGCGACGACCTGCTCGCCGTGCTGCGCACCTACCTCGCCACCGGCCGCAACAAGTCCCGCACCGCTCAGCTCCACCATGTCTCCCGGCCGGCGCTGTACCGCCGGCTGGAGGCGATCCAGGCGCGGCTCGGTGTCGATCTCGACGACTTCGAGCAGGCGGCCTCGGTGCACATCGCGCTCCTCGCGCACGACGCCCAACAGGGCTGACACGGCACCCCGGAAACAGCCGGGAAACACGGAACGACCTGGGAAAACGGCGGTGAAACATGGGTCGAGCGACGCGTGACACGGTGACACGCCGCACGCCCGCAGACGTGACACCGTGCAACTCAAAGCCCGCTTTCGGACTTTCTAGGCTCGCCGCACACCGAGCGACCGGAGGTCCCGATGAGCAGAGTGATCCGTGCCGCCGTCTTCCAGACCGCGTGGACCGGCGACAAGGAGTCGATGATCCAGGTGCACGAGCAGGCGGTGCGCGACGCGGCCGCCCAGGGTGCTCAAGTCCTGTGCTTCCAGGAGCTGTTCTACGGGCCGTACTTCTGCCAGGTGCAGGACCCGGCGTTCTACGAGTACGCCGAGCGGATCCCGGACGGCCCGATCGTCCAGCGCTTCCAGGCCCTCGCCCGCGAGCACGGCATCGTCCTCGTGCTGCCGATGTACGAGGAGGAGCAGCCCGGCGTCCTCTACAACACCGCGGCCGTGATCGACGCGGACGGCTCGTACCTCGGCAAGTACCGCAAGCACCACATCCCGCAGGTCAAGGGTTTCTGGGAGAAGTTCTACTTCCGCCCCGGCAACGTCGGCTGGCCGGTCTTCGACACCGCCGTCGGCAGGATCGGCGTCTACATCTGCTACGACCGCCACTTCCCCGAGGGCTGGCGCGCCCTGGGGCTGGAGGGCGCCGAGATCGTCTTCAACCCGTCGGCCACCTCGCGCGGGCTGTCCGCCTACCTGTGGCAGCTGGAGCAGCCCGCGGCGGCCGTGGCGAACGAGTACTTCGTCGGTGCGATCAACCGCGTCGGCGTCGAGGAACTGGGCGACAACGACTTCTACGGGACCTCGTACTTCGTGGATCCGGAGGCCCAGTTCGTCGGCGAGGTGGCCAGCGACAAGGAGACCGAACTCGTCGTCCGCGACCTCGACATGGCCAAGCTGCGCGAGGTCCGCGACCGCTGGCAGTTCTACCGGGACCGCCGTCCCGACGCGTACCCCCCGCTGACCGCTCCGTAGCCGACCAGGGCGTCCGCCGGTCCGGCACACGGGGCCGGGCCGGCGGCACCGACCGACCTGCACCACACCAGTGTTGATCACGGCAGGAGAGGGAGAATGAGCAGCCGTACCGTCATCCGGGGTGGCCTCGTCATCACCGCGTCCGACGAGATCCACGCCGACGTCCTGATCGAGGACGGCCGTATCGCCGCCCTCGCCGCCTCCGGCACCCCGGCCGCCGAGGCCTTCACGGCCGAGCGGACCATCGACGCGACCGGGAAGTACGTGATCCCGGGCGGGGTCGACGCCCACACCCACATGGAGCTGCCGTTCGGCGGCACCTTCGCCTCCGACACCTTCGAGACCGGGACCCGGGCCGCCGCCTGGGGCGGGACGACCACGATCGTCGACTTCGCCGTGCAGAGCGTCGGCCACACCCTGCGCGAGGGCCTGGACACCTGGCACGCCAAGGCCGAGGGCAACTGCGCGATCGACTACGCCTTCCACATGATCGTCTCCGATGTGAACCAGGAGACGCTGAAGGAAATGGACCTTCTGGTCGAAGAGGGCGTAACGTCATTCAAGCAATTTATGGCGTATCCAGGAGTTTTCTACTCCGATGACGGTCAGATCCTGCGCGCCATGCAGCGCTCCGCCGAGAACGGTGGGCTGATCATGATGCACGCCGAGAACGGCATCGCGATCGACGTCCTGGTCGAGCAGGCGCTGGCCCGCGGCGAGACCGACCCCCGCTACCACGGCGAGGTCCGCAAGGCGCTGCTGGAGGCCGAGGCCACCCACCGCGCCATCCGGCTCGCGCAGGTCGCGGGCGCCCCCCTCTACGTCGTGCACGTCTCGGCGATGGAGGCGGTCGCCGAGCTGGCCAAGGCACGCGACGAGGGCCTCAACGTCTTCGGCGAGACCTGCCCTCAGTACCTGTTCCTGTCGACCGACAACCTGGCCGAGCCCGACTTCGAGGGCTCCAAGTACGTGTGCTCGACGCCGCTGCGGCCCAAGGAACACCAGGCCAAGCTGTGGCAGGGACTCAGGACGAACGACCTCCAGGTCGTCTCCACCGACCACTGCCCCTTCTGCTTCGTGGGCCAGAAGGAACTCGGCCGCGGCGACTTCTCCAAGATCCCCAACGGCCTCCCGGGTGTCGAGAACCGCATGGACCTGCTCCACCAGGCCGTCGTCGACGGGCACATCTCGCGCCGCCGCTGGATCGAGATCGCCTGCGCCACCCCGGCCCGGATGTTCGGCATGTACCCGAAGAAGGGCACCATCGCCCCGGGCGCCGACGCGGACGTCGTCATCTACGACCCGCACGCCGAGCAGATCGTCTCCGCCGAGACCCATCACATGAACGTCGACTACTCGGCGTACGAGGGCAAGCGGATCACCGGCCGCGTCGAGACGGTCCTCTCACGGGGCGAACTCGTCATCACCGAGCGGGAGTACACCGGACACGCCGGTCACGGCGTCTACACCCCGCGCTCCACCTGTCAGTACCTCACCTAGGAAGGGCGCGATGGACCCCATGGACTTCGGACTCGTCCTGCAGACCGACCCGCCGGCCTCCCGTGTCGTCAGCCTGATGAAGCGGGCCGAGCGCAACGGCTTCACCCATGGCTGGACCTTCGACTCCGCCGTGCTGTGGCAGGAGCCGTTCGTGATCTACAGCCAGATCCTGGCGAACACCACGAAACTGAAGGTCGGCCCCATGGTCACCAACCCGGGCACCCGCACCTGGGAGGTCACCGCCTCCACGTTCGCCACCCTCAACGACATGTTCGGCAACCGCACCATCTGCGGCATCGGCCGCGGCGACTCCGCCATGCGCGTCGCCGGCCGCAAGCCCAACACCCTGGCCCGCATCAGCGAGGCCATGAAGGTGATCCGGGCCCTCGGCAGGGGCGAGGAGGCCGACCTCGGCGGAGGGGCGGTCGTCAGGTTCCCCTGGATCAGGCCCGGCGCCGAACTGCCCGTCTGGATGGCCGCGTACGGCCCCAAGGCGCTGAAGATGACCGGCGAGGAGGCCGACGGGTTCATCCTCCAGCTCGCCGACCTCTACCTCACCGAGTACATGGTCAAGGCCGTGAAGGACGCCGCCGTCGCCGCCGGCCGGGACCCGTCCGAGGTCAGGATCTGCGTGGCCGCCCCGGCCTACGTCACCGAGGACGACTCGCCCGAGGCACTCGCCCACGCCCGCGAGCAGTGCCGCTGGTTCGGCGGAATGGTCGGCAACCACGTCGCCGACCTCGTCTCCAAGTACGGCGAGCACTCGGCGGCCGTGCCCGACGAACTCACCGACTACATCAAGGCCCGCGAAGGCTACGACTACGCGCACCACGGACGCAGCGGCAACCCCGACACCCAGTTCGTGCCCGACGAGATCGTCGACCGGTTCTGCGTCATCGGGCCGGCGGAGAAGCACATCGAGAAACTCAACGCCCTGCGCGAGCTGGGCGTCGACCAGTTCGCCGTCTACGACATGCACGACGCGCAGGAGAAGGTCATCGACGCGTACGGCGAGCAGGTGATCCCGGCCGTCAACGGCTGACCTCCTCCAGGGCCGGCCCGTCCGCGGCCGACCCGGGCAAACTCCGCTCAACTCCCCATCCCCCCACTCCAGTTCTCCCCTCCCTCGCTCTCCCGGGGGAGGGGACCGGAGACCCGCACGGCCTTTCCGGATCCGCCCCTCGTTTGATTGGCCTGCCCATGACCGACACCGCTCCCACGGCCATACCGCCGACCTCCCAAGTCACCCTCGCCGACGGCCGGGTGGAGATCGCCCCTGGTTCGCCGCAGCCCAGCGGCCCCTACGCCAACGAGGACCTGCTGCCGGTCCCCGTGGAGAAGCGCACCTGGACCACGTACAACTTCTCCGCGCTGTGGGTCGGCATGGCCCACAACACGGCCTCGTGGACGCTGGCTTCCGGTCTGATCGCCGTCGGCATGGACTGGAAACAGGCGGTCCTCACGATCGCGCTGGCCAATGTGATCGTACTGATCCCGATGCTGCTCACCGGGCACGCGGGACCGAAGTACGGCATCCCCTTCCCGGTCTTCGCGCGCGCCTCCTTCGGCGTCCGCGGCGCCAACCTCCCCGCCGTCGTACGGGCGTTGGTGGCGTGCGGCTGGTTCGGCATCCAGACCTGGATCGGCGGCGAGGCGATCTACTTCCTCGCCGGCAAGCTGATCGGCAACGGCTGGACCGACGCCGGGAAGATCGGCGGGTACGCCTGGACGATGTGGCTGTCGTTCGCGATCTTCTGGGTGATCCAGGTGGCGATCATCTACCGGGGCATGGAGACGATCCGCCGCTTCGAGAACTGGGCGGCGCCCTTCGTGCTCGTCGGCGCGTTGGTGATGCTGATCTGGATGAGCAACAAGGCCGGCGGCTTCGGCCCGCTGCTCGACCAGCCCTCCAAGCTCGGCTGGGGCGGCGACTTCTGGAAGCTGTTCTGGCCGTCCCTGATGGGCATGATCGGCTTCTGGTCGACCCTGTCCCTGAACATCCCGGACTTCACCCGCTACGGCAGGAGCCAGAAGGCGCAGACCTGGGGCCAGGCGCTCGGCCTGCCGACCACCATGACCCTCTTCGCGCTGCTGTCGGTGATGGTCACCTCCGGTTCGCAGGCCGTGTACGGCGAGACGATCTGGGACCCGGTCCAGCTCGCCGCCAGGACGGACAACGTCGTCGGCCTGCTGTTCGCGCTGGTCACCGTGCTGGTGGCGACCCTGTCGGTGAACATCGCGGCCAACCTGGTCTCCCCGGCCTTCGACTTCTCCAACATCGCGCCCCGCAGGATCAGTTTCCGGACCGGCGCGCTCGCCACCTGTGTCCTCGGTGTGCTGATCTTCCCGTGGAAGCTGTACTCCGACCCGCAGGGCTACATCTTCACCTGGCTCGGCCTCGTCGGCGGTCTGCTCGGCACGGTCGCCGGCATCCTCATCGCCGACTACTGGATCCTGCGCCGCGCCCGGCTCGACCTGACCGACCTGTACCGCACGGGCGGCCGCTACTGGTACGAGGGCGGCTGGAACTGGCGGGCCGTCGCCGCCTTCGTCGTCGGCGGTGTCCTCGCCGTCGGCGGCGCGAGCTTCAAGCCGCTGATCGACGGGCGGCCCGTCCCGGCGCTGGAACCGCTGGCCGACTACGGCTGGGCGGTCGGCCTCGGCACCTCGATGGCGCTGTACCTGGTGCTGATGCTCCTGAGAGGACGTGAGGAGGCCGCTGCCTGACGCGTGAGAGGCACGACCGGGGGGGGGGGGGGGGGGAGCCCCCCCCCCCCCCCCCCCCGGACCCCCCGGGGGGGGGGGGCCCCGCCCCGGGTTACCTGGCCCCCGGCCGCCGGGGGCCCCCCCCGCCCCGGCCCCGCCCCCCGCCCCCGGTGGCCGAGCGGGCCGTTCAGGCGCCGGCGTCCCGCTCCCAGCGGTAGAAGCAGTGCGCCATCGCGTCCTTCGGCGAACGCCACGTCTCGGGGTCGTACGCGGAGACGTACGCCTGCAGCCGCTCGCTGACGTCCCGGAACTCGGGGTGACCGGCCACCTTGGCGATGGCCGGGCCGGGGTCCCGCTCGGACTCGATGAGATGCAGGTACACATCGTTGAACTGGAAGAGGCTGCGCCGGGAGACTCCCACGAGGTGCGGCAGCTCTCCCCGGTCGGACTCCTCGAAGATCTTGGCGATGTCCGGGGCGGACCCCGGGGCCATCCGGGCGACGATCAGGGCGTGGTGCATGGGATGTTCCTCCGTCCGGTTCAGTCGGTGAGGCCCGGAGCGGACCCCCGCTCGGCGGCGGCCTTCTCGACGCGGTCCCGGATCAGGGCCAGCTGGACCTTGGAGTTCCGGTTGATGTTGTCGGTCATCCAGGCGTCGTCGACCGGCGCCTCCGGCTTCATCTCGAAGTCCTGGGTCCACACCATCCGGACCCCTTGGGGGACCTCCTCGTACTGCCAGCGGATGTTCATGTACGCGAAGGGTCCGGTCTCCACCCGACGGGCCTTCACACTGAGCGTGTCGCGGTCCGTCTCCCGCTCCGAGACCCAGCTCCACACGGTGCCGTTCTCGTCGGGGTGCATCGTCAGGCGGAAGGTGGTCCTGTTCCCCTCCTGGGACAGGATCTCGGCCGAGGCGTACTCGCTGAACAGCCGCGGCCAGTTCGCCACGTCGTTGGTCATGTCCCAGACCAGGTCCAGCGGCGCCGCGATGGTGATCTCGTTCTGCGTGTGCCCGGCCATGTCACGCTCCCGCCGGCAGAGCGCTGTTGACGAGGTCGAGGAACTGCCGCGGGGTCTTGCAGCGTTCCGCGTCGGTCGGCATCGGCGCGCCGTAACGGTTCTCCAGCTCGCCCACGATGCCGAGCAGCCCCAGCGAGTCGATGCCGAGGCTGTCGAAACCGGTGTCGTACTGCTGCTGGAGCTCCTCCGGGGCGATGGTGATCCCGGCGGCCTTCTTCATCAGCTCGGCCAGCTCTTCCACGGTGATGCGGTCGTTCATGCGGTACCTCTCCTTGCTCCCTGGCCTCGTCATGAGGCGTCGGCGGCGCCGTGCCGCAGCACCAGCGCCGAGTTCGAGCCCATGAGCCCCCGGCCGAGGACCAGCGCCGTGCGCGGCTCGGCGGCCCGGGCACGGACGGTCACCAGATCGAGGTCATGGCAGATGTCGAAAACATTGGGCGTGGGCGGGATCAGGCCGTGCTCCATCGCCAGCACCGCCGCCGCGGCGTCCAGCACGGGCGCCGCGCAGAAGCTGCGGCCGATCCCGGTCTTCGGCGCGGTGACCGGCACCCGCCTGCCGTGCGCGCCGAGCGCGTCGGTGATCGCCAGCGCCTCGGCACGGTCCGCCGCCGGCACGCCGAGCGCGTCGGCGAAGACCACGTCGATCTCCTCCGGCGCCAGGCCGGCCTCGTCCAGAGCGCCGCGGATCGCCTGGGCGAGCCCCTCCCGGGACTCCTCCCAGCGCGAGGCGCCGGTGAACGTCGCCGCGTGGCCCACCAGAGTGGCCCGCACCCGCGCGCCCCGCTCCCGGGCCGAGGCCTCCTCCTCCACGACGAACATGGCGCCGCCCTCGGCGGGCACGAACCCGCAGGCCGCCTCGGTGAACGGGCGGTAGGCGCGCGCCGGGTCGTCGCCGGTGCTCAGCTCCCGATAGCCGAGCTGGCACACCACCGAGTACGGGGCGAGGGGCGCCTCGGTCGCCCCGGCCACGATGACGTCGGTGCCGCGCCGCACGGCCCGCGCCGCGTGCGCGAGAGCGTCCAGGCCGCCGGCCTCGTCCGCGGCGACGACCGAACAGGGGCCCTTGAAGCCACGGCGGATGGAGATCTGGCCGGTGCTGGCGGCGTAGAACCAGGCGATCGACTGGTACGGCCCGACGAAGCGGCTGCCCTTGCCCCACAGCTGCTGCAGCTCCCGCTGCCCGAACTCACCGCCGCCGGAACCGGCCGCGGTGACCACGCCCACGGAGAACGGCGCCTCACCGGTGTCGGCCTGACCGAGACGGGCGTCCTCCAGCGCCAGGTCGGCCGCGGCCATCGCGAAGTGCGTGAACCGGTCCGTCTGGACCAGATAGCGCTCCTCGATCGCCGCCGTCGGCTCGAAGTCCCGGATCTCGCCGGCCACCCGCAGCGGCAGATGCTCACAACCCTCGCGGGTGACCCGGTCGAGGACGCTGATGCCTTCCTGGGTGGACTTCCAAAAGGACTCGGTCCTGGTTCCGTTGGGCGCCACCACACCGATCCCGGTGACGGCCGCGCGCCGCGGATGCGGTTCGCTCATCATGTCCTCCCTCTCGGCCGGTTCAGGACCACCGCGGACTGGAAGCCGCCGAACCCGCTGCCCACGGAGAGGACGGTGTTCAGTTTCCGCTCGCGGGCGACCCGCGGGACGTAGTCCAGATCGCACTCGGGGTCCGGGGTCTCGTAGTTGGCGGTGGGCGGTACCACCTGGTGGGCCAGGGCCAGCACACAGGCGACGACCTCGATGGCCCCGATCGCGCCGAGGGAGTGGCCCACCATGGACTTGATGGAGCTCATGGGCGTGCCGTAGGCGTGCTGCCCCAGGGCCCGCTTCACCGCCGCCGTCTCGTGACGGTCGTTCTGCTGGGTGCCCGATCCATGGGCGTTGACGTAGTCGACCGCCGTGCCGTCGAGCCGGGCGTGGTCGAGGGCGACCCCGATGGCGCGGGCCATCTCCAGGCCCTCCCTGGTCAGACCGGTCATGTGGTAGGCGTTGCCGAAGGTCGCGTAGCCGCTGAGCTCGCAGTACACGTGCGCGCCTCTGGCCCGGGCGTGCTCGAGCTCCTCCAGGACGAGCACCGCACCGCCCTCGCCCATCACGAACCCGTTGCGGTCGGCGTCGAAGGGACGCGAGGCGTGGGCGGGGTCGTCGTTGTTCGGCGACGTGGCCTTGATCGCGTCGAAGCAGGCCATGGTGATCGGGGATATCGGGGAGTCCGAGGCGCCGGCTATACAGACATCGGCCCGGCCCTCCTCGATCGTGTGGAAGGCGTACCCGACCGCGTCGAGCCCCGAGGTGCAGCCGGTGGAGACCGTCTGCACCGGGCCGCGCGCCTCGAACCGCTCCGCCACCGTCGAGGCCAGCGTGCTGGGCGCGAACGCGCGGTGCAGGTGCGGCTCCGCCTCCCGGTGGTCCACGTCCCAGCGCTGCCCCTTGTGGCTGACCAGGACGTAGTCGTGCTCGAGGCGGGTGGTGCCGCCGACCGCGGTGCCCAGGGAGACCCCGACCCGCCAGGGGTTCTCCCGGGCCAGGTCCAGGCCGGCGTCCCGTACCGCCTCCTCCCCGGCGACCAGCGCGAACTGGATGTACCGGTCGGACCGGGCGGTCTCCTCCGGGTCCAGCCCGTGGGCGGCGGGGTCGAAGTCGCACTCGGCGGCGATCCGGGAACGCAGCCCCGTCGGGTCGAAGAAGGTGATGCCCCGTGTCGCCGTACGCCCGTTCGACAGCAGGTCCCAGAACGCGGGAACGCCGATGCCGCCCGGGGCGACGATGCCTATGCCGGTGACGGCCACACGCCTGGTCATGAGCCGGCCTTTCCTCGGACGGCCGCACCCGCACCGGCCCCCTCCGGGACGGCGACGGTCTCCTCGGTGTCGACGTGGCCGAGCGGCGGGGTCGGGGCCAGCGGGCCGAGGTGGAAGACGATGCGGGCCTCCACGTTGCCGACGTTGCGGAAGCGGTGGCGCATGTTGATGGGAATCATCAGCCCCTGCTCCGGCCGCAGCGGGTGGGGCTCGCCGTCCAGGTCGACCTCCAACTGCCCGCAGACGACGTACACGAACTCCTCGGAGTACGGGTGGTAGTGCTCACCGATGCGGTCACCGGGCCGCACGATGGCCACGCCCATGAAGCCGCTGGTCGAACCGACCGTGGCGGGCGTGAGCATGGCGCGCAGATCGCCGCCGCGCCGGGTGTTGGGCTCGACCTCGCTGAGATCGACGATTCTTGGACGGGATGTGATCACGACGTTGCTCCGATCGTGTGCTGTGTCGACGTGAGGGCCGGGTGGCGCCACGACCCGCGTGCTGGACGGATCAGCCGCGGGGTGAGCGGCGGTCGGTGACGAGGTCCATGCGGGCGAGCTTGAGGAGGCGGCGCGTGAGGTCGCCGTCCCGCGGCGTAAAACCGTCCGCGAACGTCGTCAGCTCCGCCGCCTTCGCGGGGTCCAGCAGACCGAGGGAGAGAGCGGGGTCGCCGGCGTCGAGGCCGTCCCGCACGTCGATCAGCCGCACCACGACGTCGTCGCGCTGGAAGATGGTGCTGCACAGGACCGGATTGCGCGGATCGTCCGCCGCCGCCTCGTCCTGCTGGGCCAGCAGCCGCGCCAGCTCCATACCGCGCCCGGGCCGCGCCGGGTAGTACAACGCGTGCCGCTCCGCGTCCGGGTCCTCCTGCTCCGCCGTCACATGGTGTACGGCGGGCAGCGCCGCCCGGGTGAAGAAGACCCGGGCGGACTCCTGGTCGTCGAGGTCCCGCTCCTGCTCCAGATACGGGTTGATGGCCTCCTCGACGGCCCGCACCTCGGGCTGCCGGGCGACGTGGCGCAGCGCCGCGAGCAGGTCGCCCCGCACCTCGATGGCCCGCACCACGCGGTTGCCGTGCATGTACAGGGAGGTGCGCATCAGCCGGGTGGTGTCGTCGACCTTCGGCTCGGGCGGGGCGTAGTCGGAGAGGATCTTCGCGACCTTCTGCTCGCTGCCCGGCTTGACGGTGAAGGTCAGCGCGTGCCGGATCACGCCGTCACCGATCCGGGGTGACGCCTGGAGCCGGCGCCTGCCGGACTCGGCGCCCGCCGCCGGGCCGCCGGTCTCCCGGACGACGTGGAAGCGCAGCGACCTGGTGTCCCGGACGCAGCTGTGCAGCGGCTCCACCATCTGTACGTGCTCCTCGCTGTTCACCCAGGCGAGGAACGGCGGGGCGCTCTCCCACTCGCTGGTGATGAGCCACTGGGAGGGGTTCTCGATCGACTGGCACAGCTGGTCGCTGACGTGCCCGGGAACGGACGCGACCTGGCTGCACAGCTGCTCGTACGCCTCGAGGAACTGCTGCTGGGCTCCGTCGTTGACGTCCACCAGCAGGACGACCCGGAGCCGGGAACCGTCGAAGACGGACTGGGACACGCGGTGCGACACCTGTCGCGTCAGCGGTCGGGAGGAAGGGGCGGACGTAGTGGTCATGCTGGGCACATCTCCTTAGCGGGGGAGAGCAGAGAGGTGGACTTCACTTGCGGTCGTGCGATGCGACGTGCCTCGATCGTGAGCCGGTCCCCACCGGTGCGCGATTCGGATGGACTGCGCGAGTGACCGGTGCCGCCGGGACGGGTGGTGAGGTCACCTCAGATGGGCGAAGACCACCAGGTTGGCCGTGTAGTCCCGGACCGCGCGGTCGTAGTCGCCCGCGCAGGTGATGAGCCGGACCTCGGCCTGGCGCGTGTCGCCGTACACACGCGTGCTGGGGAAGTGGTCCTTGTCGAAGGTCTCCTTGTCGTCGACGACGAAGGACGCCTTGCGCCCGTCGGCCCGTGTGACGTGGAAGACGTCCCCCTTGTCCAGTTCGCTGAGTTCGGCGAAGACGGCGGCGGAGGTGGCCGTGTCGACGTGCCCGGCGATGATCGCGGTGCCGGTCTCGCCGGGTGAGGGACCCTCGGCGTGCCAGCCGACGATGTTGGTGTTGTTGGGCGGCGGGGCTTCGAGCTGTCCGTTGGGGGCGATGGACAGGTCGGTGAAGGGGGCGTCCACCGAGATCTTCGGGATGATCAGCCGCACCGGCCTGGACCGCGGCAGGTGCTTTCCCACCGGCTCCCCGGCAAGTGAGGTCGCCGGGGCGGCCTGCGGGGCGTGCGGCGGGCGGGCGGTGACGGCCGGGCCGGAGGAGGTGTCGTGGCCGCCGAAGAGGCTCAGCGCCAGGAGCAGGAGAGCCGCAGCGCACAGGAGGGTCGCGGTTCCACGAGACCCCTGGCCGGGCGGCACCGGTTCGTCGGCGGTGGGGGCGGAGGGGGGGACTGCCATCGGGGGAACACCTCACTAGCGCATGGCAGCAGGCGGGCGGGGCGGGACGGGAGGTGAGCCGCCGGACGGACAGCGGGCCGGGCCGCCACACGGTCGTGCGCCGGTGGCGGCCGCGGCTGCTATCGCGTCCGGCATGGCTCAGGCCAGGCCGTGGGCCGACTTCTTGCGGCGTGCGGCGTAGAGGCCGGCGCCGGCGAGGGCCAGAACGGCCATCCCGCCCGCGGTCACGCTGGGCGAGGCGAGCGCGCCACCGCCGGTGTGCACGCCGCCGTGGGGCTTGTCGTAGCCGCCGTAGCCCTTGTCGTGCTCGTCCTTGCCGTAGTCCTTGTCCTTGCCGTAGTCGTCCTTGTCCTTGCCGTAGTCCTTGTCCTTGCCGTAGTCGTCCTTGTCCTTGGACCAGGAGTCCTTGCCGCTGTCGTCCTTGTAGGACTCGGAGTCGTGCTTGGAGCTGTGGGAGCCGTCGTCCGCCTTCTGCAGGGTCAGCGCGCCGCCGCCGGTGTGCACGCCGCCGTGGGGCTTGTCGTGCTTGCTGTCCTTGTGCTCGTCCTTGTCCTTGCCGTAGTCGTCCTTCTCCTTGCCGTAGTCGTCCTTCTCCTTCCCGTAGCCGTTGTCCTTCTCCTTGTCCTCGTCCTTGCCGTACCCGTAGTCCTTGTCCTTGTCCTTGCCGTAGTCCTTGTCGTGCTCGTCCTTGCCGTAGTCCTTGTCCTTGTCCTTGTCCTTGTCCTCGTCCTTGTCGTAGTCGTCCGCGTTCTGCAGGGTCAGCGCGCCGCCGCCGGTGTGCACGCCGCCGTGGGGCTTGTCGTACTTGCTGTCCTTGTGCTCGTCCTTCTCCTTGCCGTAGTCCTTGTCCTTCCCGTAGTCGTCCTTCTCCTTGCCGTAGTCGTCCTTGTCCTTGTCCTTGCCGTAGTCCTTGTCCTTGTCCTTGTCCTCGTCCTTGCCGTACCCCTTGTCCTGCTCCTTGTCGTGCTCCTTGCTGTAGGACGAGTCGTCGTGCTCCCAGTCGTTTCCGGCCGCGAAGGCGCCGGGTCCGGAGATGGCGAGGGCTGCCGTGGCCGCCGCGGTGGCCAGGAGCAAGCGAGCAGAGCGCATAGGAGAAGTTCCTTCCGTCATGGCCCGAGCAGCCGACATCGCATCAGCTGAGGTAACCCGGCCTTGACGTGATCCACCGTCAGCCAGCTTTCGGGCTCGCACCACTCGGGGAGCTCAGGCGAGTGAACGCATCGCGCGAACGGGGGTAGGGCGCGGCCTTCCGGCAGCGGGCGGCCTGTTTCCAACAGGGAACGATCGCAGGGCAGTTGGGGTCCGGACATGCCGACGCTCAGCAGCCGAGTCGGCGACTGCTGAGCGTCGTAGCGGAGGATCAGGTGCGGCTCGCACCGCCTGAGCGGGTCAGGTCAGGGCCAGCACCGAGGTGAGGACCTGGCGCAGAGTCGCCTCGGCGTCCCGGACCGGACCCGGCGACCGCCATGCGACGAACCCGTCGGGCCGTACGAGTACCGCGCCTCCGCGGGTCGTGCCGTGGCGCTCCGCCCAGTCCGCGTCGTCCTCGGGGGCCAGCTCGGAGTCCGCGCCGGTCCCCACCCGGTACGAGGCGAGCGGGAGCGACATCTGCTCGGCGAGGAGGCTCGCGGCCTTGTGCCATCCGCTCGACTCGTCCGCGTCGCTGAGCAGGACCAGGGACCGCTCGTACAGGTCGAGGGTGGAGATGCGCCTGCCCTCGTGCCGTACCCACAGGTGGGGCGCCCTGCTGCCGGGCTCTCCGGTCAGCTCCAGCCGGTCCGGGACGACCGGGGTCGCGGGGTCGGCGTCGACGACGGCGCCCTGCGGGTAGCGGTAGCCGAGGGTCACGTTCAGGATGCCGCGCTGAGGTGCGCCGCCGGTGCCGGGCGGCGGGGCGTAGCCGGGGTGGCTGTGCTCGATCGACCGGGCGGCCGCGCGGGCGCTGGTGGCCTCGGCCACCGGACGGCGTTCCAGGTCGTAGGTGTCCAGCAGTCCGTCTCCCGCCCAGCCGCCCAGCACCGCCGCCAGCTTCCAGGCGAGGTTGTGCGCGTCCTGGATGCCGGTGTTGGAGCCGAAGGCCCCGGTCGGGGACATCTCGTGGGCCGAGTCGCCGGCCAGGAGGACGCGTCCGGCCCGGTAGGTACGGGCGACCCGCTGGGCGGCGTGCCAGGGAGCCCGGCCGGTGATCTGCACGTCGAGGTCCGGAACCCCGACCGCGCGGCGGATGTGCTCGATGCAGCGCTCGTCGGTGAAGTCCTCCAGGGTTTCGCCGTGTTCGGGGTGCCAGGGGGCGTGGAAGACCCAGTGTTCGAGGTTGTCCACGGGCAGCAGCGCTCCGTCGGCCAGCGGGTTGGTCAGATAGCAGACGATGAAGTGACGGTCGCCCACCACCTCGGCGAGACCGCGGGAACGGAAGGTCATGCTGATGTTGTGGAACAGGTCGCCCGGACCGCTCTGGCCGATGCCCAGCTGTTCCCGCACAGGGCTGCGCGGGCCGTCGGCGGCGACCAGGTAGGCCGCCCGGACGGTGGTGTGCTCACCCGTCTCCCGGCTCTTGACCACCGCGGTGACACCGGTGCGATCGGCCTCGAACGACATCAGCTCGGTGGAGTAGCGCAGATCGCCGCCGAGCCCGACGGCGTGGTCGAGCAGGACCGGCTCCAGGTCGTTCTGGCTGCACAGGCACCATGAACTCGGGCTGAAGCGGGCCAGTCCGCCACCCGGGTCGATCTGCCGGAACAGCCACTCGCCCGCGTCGCCCACCAGGGTGGGCGTCTGCAGGATGCCGTGGTTGCCGGCCAGCGTGGCCGCCGCCTCATGGATCGCCGGCTCGGCGCCGGCCACCCGGAACAGCTCCATCGTGCGTACGTTGTTGCCGCGGCCCCGGGGGTGGATGGAGGTACCGGAGTGGCGCTCCACCAAGGTGTGCCGCACCCCCAGTCGCCCCAGGAACAACGAAGTCGACAGCCCCACCAGGGATCCGCCGACGATGAGGACCGGCACCTCGTGGGTCTTCTGGTCGGCTTGATCGGATCGTTCGTTCATCACTCGCCTCCGCGCGTCGTTTTCGCCGACTCGGCCGGATACGGCCGGGGTCCTCATCCATGCCCCACACGGCGGACGGCGGCCCGGGCTTCCCTCGCTTATGGCCCCTCCGGCGGACAGGCCCCCGACCCGCCCGGTTGCCACGATCGGGTCCTTCATCGGGTCCGTCATCCGGTCCTTCATCGGGTCCTTCAGCGGGTCCTTCAGCAGGATGGGGGAGTCCGGCTGGCCCGTGTGAAAGACAGCGCTCAATACTCCTTGCAGGAGTCATTTCCACGCTTCGGTTCCCGCCCCGTTCCTCGCATTCCGAGGGCGCGTCACGGTACGGCGCGGCAATGGGCGGCACCGGGTGTATTGCTTCCCTCGGCGGATTTCCCTTCGCGTTTCAGCCGGTCGCCCCACGACAGGAAAGGCAACAGAATGGCACACTCGGCGCATTCGGCGCTGTACGGAGTCCGTCCGGGAAGGGCCGCGGTCGCCGCTGCCGTCATCGCTGTCCTCGGCGCCTGCGTCCTGCAGCCGACGCCGCAGGCCGCGGCGGCCGGGAACTCCGCGGTCCGGGCGGAGAAAAGGGCGGATGCCCGGGCCGACGGCGCGCCGTCGGGCGTCTCCGTGCTCTCCGGCCAGTGGACGCGGCCCTGGACCATCTCCTTCTTGCCGGGCGGGAAGAAGGCGCTGGTGACGGAGCGCTTCAACGCCAAGGTGTGGGTCCAGCGGAGTGACGGATCCAAGAAGCAGGTGGGCACGGTGCCGCACACCGTCGCGCCGTCCCCCACTCCAGGAGTGGCCGGCGGCGGGCTGCTGGGCGTCGCACCCTCACCGACCTGGAACGGCACCACCGACAAGGACGTCTTCTTCGTCCACACGGCCGCCCGTGACATCCGCGTCGTGAGAATGCGCTTCGACGGCACCTCCCTGCGCGACTACACCGTTCTGATCGGCGGAATCCCCCGAGGCGGGGACCACAACGGCGGAAAGATCGCCTTCGGCCCCGACGGCTATCTGTACGTCACCGTCGGCGACGCGCTGAAGCGGAATCTCGCTCAGGACAAAAACTCGCTCAACGGGAAGATCCTGCGCATCACCAAAAGCGGTGCCGCGGCGCCCGGCAACCCGTTCGGCAACCGCGTCTACAGCCTCGGCCACCGCAATCCCCAGGGCCTCGCCTGGGACGCCCGGGGCAGATTGTGGGAGACCGAGATCGGCGAGAACACCTGGGACGAACTCAATCTGATCACCCCGGGCGCCAACTACGGCTGGCCCAGATGTGAGGGCTCCTGTTCCAAGGCGGGAATGACCGACCCCAAGAAGGTCTGGAAACCGTCCGAGGGAGGCGTGCCCGCGCAGATCGCGGTCAAGCGCGACGTCCTGTACGTCTCGACCCTGCTCGGCCAGCGGCTCTGGCGGCTGCCGATCGACCGCACCGGCAAGGACGTCGGGACCGCGACGTCGTACTACCACGGCGCCTACGGCCGACTTCGGGCGCTGGCCAAGGTTCCCGGCGCCGACGAGCTCTGGCTCGGCACGACCGACCGCGGCGACAACAGGGACCGCATCCTCAAGATCACCATCAGGTGACGCCCGTCCTCCCACTCCCCTTCTCACGAAGGGGTGAACCCACCTCCCCGAAAGGAAGGTACGCACCATGACCGAATCCGCCGAGCAGACCCGGCAGCCGGCCGATACCACCGCGGAGCAGAGCGACCGGAGCGCCTGGCATACGCCCGGGTACACGGTCGTCGACACCGCCCTGGAGGTCACCGCCTACTCCCTCTCCACCCGCTAGTCCGCCGCCATGCTGCTGCAGGTGCTCGGCACCGCGGCCGGCGGCGGCATCCCGCAGTGGAACTGCGCGTGCCCCGGATGTTCCGGGGCACGCGCGTGTCCCGAGCGCCGCCGCCGGCACGCCTCGCTCGCGGTCCGTACGGGCGAGGGCCGCTGGTACGTCGTCAACGCCACCCCCGACATCGGCGACCAGATCGAGGCCCACCCGGCCCTCCACCCCGGGCCCGGGCCCCGGCAGACACCGATCGCCGGAGTGGTCCTCACCGACGCCGAACTCGACCACACCCTGGGCATCGCCCGGCTGCGCGAGGCGGACGGCCTGGAGATCCTCGCCACCGCCCCGGTCCGCCGGGCACTCGAGGAACGCCTGCGCCTCGGCGAGGTGCTGGGTCCGTACACCGACCTGACCTGGCGGGAGCTGCCACCGCACGGTGCGCGGCCACTGAGCGGCGACACCGCGGGCCCGTCCGGCCACGGCGTACGGATCAGCGCCGTCCCCGTGTCGGCGAAGCGCCCCCGGTACGCCGCCGACGCCCCCGAGGACGACGCCTGGGTCGTCGCGCTGCGCCTGTACGACCCGGTCACCGGCAAGAGCGCGCTCTACGCGCCCGCCGTGGCCGTCTGGTCCGAGGCACTGCACCGGGCCGCCGCCGAAGCCGACTGCGTCATCGTCGACGGCACCTTCTGGGACGACGAGGAGCCCCGCCGCACCGGCATCTCCTCCCGCACCGCCACCGGCATGGGCCATCTGCCCATCGACGGACCGGGCGGCACCGCCGGCATCCTGGCCACGCTGTCCGCCCGCTGCCTCTACACGCACCTCAACAACACGAACCCCCTCGTCGACCCCACGGCGGCACAGCACAAGCAGCTCGCCCGACTGGGTGTCGAGGTGGCCGACGACAAGATGGTGATCGAGCTGTGACCACGGCACTCGCCGCCCCGACGGCGCCCTGGAGCCCCACCGAGTTCGAGGCCCGCCTGCGCGCGGTGGGCCGGGAGCGGTACCACGACCGCCACCCCTTCAACGTACGGATGCACGAAGGCGACCTCAGCCCGGCGCAGGTGCGCCGCTGGATCGCCAACCGCTTCCACTACCAGCGCCACATCCCCGTCAAGGACGCCCTGATCACCGCGAAGCTGGACTCCCCGCGACTGCGCCGCATGTGGCTGCGGCGCATCGAGGACCACGACGGACGCAGGGAGGGCGAGGGCGGCATCGAGCGCTGGCTGCGGCTCGGCGAGGCGGCCGGCCTGGACCGCGGGAGCCTGCTGGCGGCCGACTCCGTCCTGCCGGGGGTCCGGCTGGCGGTGGAGGGCTACGTCAACTTCTGCCGACTGCGCCCCCCGCTGGAGGCGGTCGCCGCCTCGCTCACCGAGCTGACCGCGCCCGACCTGATGCGCCGGCGCATCGACGCCTTCGAGCGCCACTACCCCTGGATCGCGCCGTTCGGTCTCGCCTACTTCCGCACCCGCGTCGACCAGGGCCGACGTGACAGCGCCGAGGCACTCCCACTCGTCCTGGAGTGGGCACGCACCCGTGAGGACCAGGAACGGGCGGTGTCCGCGCTGACCTTCAAGTGCGACGTGCTGTGGACGCTGCTGGACGCGGTGCAGCAGGCCGGGGAGGAAGAGGACGAGGCCGAGGCGGAGAGCCGGGCCGGACGCCGGACCCGGATCGGCGGACCGCAGGTGCGGGGCAGCCGACCGGGGTCGGACCGCCGGCCGGAGTCGGACAGTCGTCCGTGGCGGGAGGGGCGGGCGGCGCGGGGCAGCGGGCTGGAGCCGGAGTGTCGGCCGGAGGCGGAGGGTCGGCCGGAGGTGGACTGCGGGCCGGAGTTGGACAGTCGTCCGTGGCGGGAGGGGCGGGCGGCGCGGGGCAGCGGGCTGGAGCCGGACGGTCGGTCAGAGGCGGACGGTCGGTCTGAGTTGGAGAGCCGTCCGTGGCGGGAGGGGCGGGCGGCGCGGGACGGCCGGCCGGAGTCGGACGGCCGACCGGGACCGGAGAGGGACCGTCGGTCAGGGGCGGACTGCGGGCCGGAGTTGGACAGTCGTCCGTGGCGGGAGGGGCGGGCGGCGCGCGACAGCCGACCGGAGTCGGACGGCCGGCCGGAGGCGGACAGCCCGGCGGGGTCGGACAGTCGGCCCTGGCGGGAGGGTCTGTCGGTGCTGGGTGGTCGGTCGTGGCCGGGTAGTCGGTGGGGGCAGGTGTGATGCCGGTGCCCGAGAGCGAGTGGCGTCCCGCCCTCGCGCCCGCCCTGATGCTGCGGCACGACAGTGTCCGCGGGACGGATCTGCTGGTCCTGCCCGAACGCGTCGTCGTCCTCGAAGGGCGCGCCGGCCAGGTCGTGGGCCTCTGCGACGGTACGCGCACCGTGCGCGGGATCGTCGAGGAGCTGGCCGGGCGTTTCCCGGGGGCCCCGGTGGCCACCGAGGTCCCCGCCTTCCTCGACCGCCTGCACGAGGAGGGCTGGCTCAAGTGACCACCCACCAGGCACCGGTGAACGGAGCACGCCCGTGGGCCCTGCTCGCCGAACTCACCCACGCGTGCCCGCTGCACTGCCCGTACTGCTCCAACCCGCTGGAACTGGCACGCCGGTCCACCGAGTTGAGCACCGGCCAGTGGACGGACGTGCTGCGTCAGGCCGCCGCGCTGGGCGTCGTGCACACCCACCTCTCCGGCGGCGAGCCGTTGCTCCGTCCCGACCTGGAGCGGATCGTCGCCGCCGCCGAGGCCGCCGGGATCTACACCCAGCTGGTCACCAGCGGCACCGGACTGGACGAGGCCCGGCTGAGCGCGCTGTGCGCGGCGGGGCTGCGCAGCGTCCAGCTCTCCGTCCAGCACGCCGACGCCAGGGCCAACGACCGGATCGCCGGCCGCCCGTCCTCCTTCGCCGCCAAGGAACGGGCCGCGGCCCTCGTCCGCCGCGCCGGGCTCCCCCTCGGCCTCAACGTGGTGCTGCACCGCGACAACCTCGACGCCGTCGACGCCGTCGTCGAGCTGGGCGAGGCCTGGGGCGTGGACCGCATCGAGCTGGCCAACACCCAGTTCTACGGCTGGGGTCTGCTCAACCGCGCCGCGCTGCTGCCCACGCGCGACCAGCTGGCTCAGGCCCGGGAGACCGTGGAACGCCTGCGGGAGCGGCTCGCCGGCCGTATCGACCTGGTCTGGGTCGTCCCCGACTACTTCGACGGTGTCGCCAAGCCCTGCATGGGCGGATGGGGGGCGGTCTCCCTCACCGTCGCACCCGACGGCACCGTACTGCCCTGCCCGGCCGCCGCCTCCCTGCCGGACCTCGACGCGCCCAACGTCCGGGACCGTCCGCTCGACTGGATCTGGGAGCACTCTCCGGCCTTCAACCGCTTCCGCGGCACCGACTGGATGACCGGCCCCTGCGGCGGCTGCCCCCGCCGCGAGGAGGACTTCGGCGGCTGCCGCTGCCAGGCGTACGCGCTCACCGGCGACGCCACCCGCACCGACCCGGCGTGCGCGCTGTCCCCCGACCACCACCTCGTCCGCGCTCTCACCGACACCGGCCCCGCCCAGGAGCCGCCCGCGTACGTCTACCGCCGGCCCGGAGCGGTATCGGAACCCGGGCACGGCCGGTCCCCGGAGGCGGCGAGCCGGTGAAACCGCCCCCGCCGCCCACGAACCGATCTCCTCGTGCTTCTCTGGTCACTGCTCGTTCCGGGAGGCCGACGAGGGCTCCGGCTCGTCGTCCCGGGGCGTGGAGGGCTGCGGTCGGCCGAAGAGCAGGTCATAGCCCGGAGGGAGCTGCAGAAGGACCCTGCCCAACAGGTCTTCGCCCGCGGCGTCGGCGGCGACGCTGAGCACCGCGCTGACGTCCCAGGTCGCGGTCCGCTCGGTGGCCCCCTCGATCCACGCCGCTGTGGCCCGGATGAACCGCTCGGGCGAGAGCGGTTCGTGCGCCTGGAGAGGGTTGAGCAGGACCATGGCGAACGTTTCGGGAAGCCGCGCCGCCAACTCGGCCCGTGCCTCACCCACCAGGTGTGCGCCCAGGAGGGCGAGCACGACTCGGGCCGCTCGCTCGGCCTCCTGCGGTGTTCCGTATTCGCCCCGCTCCTGGACCGCTGCCAGGAACTCGTCCCAGCGCATGCGCATGGTGTTCCTCCCTGGTCGATGCCGGCTGATCCGCCGCAGGCGCCGCGGAGACGGACCGCGGCCCGGCGGTGATGCGACGCCCTGCGGTGAACCCGAACTTCTACCGTTGCGGGACGGCGAGTTCCCGGCCCCGGTAGAAGCCCTCCCGCTCCTCCTCGACGTACGGGGCCATGTTCGCGCGCCGCTGCGTCTCCGGCTCGGAGGTCCGCCAGGCGTCGCATGCCTCCTGGGAGTCCCAGAAGGACACCCCGGTGATCTCCTGTCCGTCCTCGGACCAGTACGCGAAGGCGCGGCGCAGGCCTTGCGGGTAGGGGTCCGGGCGCCACGCCCCCTCGAACTCCTCCATGGTCCCCGGCCGAATGCGGCGTGTCGTCACCCAGACGAAGTGCTCCTCCATCGCGGACTCCTCCCCGACGAGGGTTCGGCTTGCCGGTCCTTGAGACCACCGTAGGTCCCGGGAACCCTTTCTGCCTGCGGTGACCGGCGCGGTCGCTCACCAGGGCGCCTAGGGCGTGTTTGGCGGCAGTGGCCGGTCAGACGAAGACGCGTGCCTCGGCGGCGGAGACGACCTCCTGGCGCTGCCGGTGGCGCCGCTCGTACTCCAGCACCTGACGGGCCTGGCCGGAGGGAGCGTCCTGCAGGTCCCTCGTGATCTCGCCGGAGTCCATGGCGTCGTAGCCGGTCCACGGCTCCTCTCCGCGCAGCCGCTCGATGGTGTCCAGGACTCTCCGGCGGCGGTCGTGTGCGCGCTCGTAGCCCTCGACCACCGTCAGCTCCAACTGGGACAGCGAGGGCAGCCGCCTCTCGATCTCGTCCGCGCCGAGCAGGCTGAACCCGGGAATCGGCAGGTCCTCCTCCCGCCGGACCGCTCCCAGGACTTCCTCGGCGATGGAACCGGCCTCGGGTGTCTTCGGCACCGCGCCTTCGGCCGCGTACTCGTCCCGCGCGCCACCGCGCTCGGCCAGGGCGCGCGCCCGGTCGAAAGCGGTCCGCATCATGCGGGCCGCCGCGTCGGCCAGACCGCCGTTCCGGCTCTCGTCCGGACCGAAGCCGTGGGCGGACGCCACCACGGCCCGCGCCTGCTCGGCGAGGCTGTCCCTCAGGGCCCGCAGCAGCTCCTCGTCCTGGCGGCGCAGTGAACCGAGCAACTCCGCGGTGGCCTGGTCGTCGGCCAGTTCGGCGAGGACCTCCCCGGCCCGGCACGCCGCCAGCGCCCGCGCCGCGGCCGCGTACTCGTCCTCCGCGTTCCGCAGCAGCTGTCGCGCATCGGCCGGGTACCCGCCGGGCAGCACGCCCCGCACGATCTTCCCCCCGATCGACAGCGGCAACATCGCCGTGCGCACCGCGCCCCGCGAGACGGCCCACGTCAGACCGGCCGCGGTGTCCAGGAAGCCCCGCGGCCGCAGATCGCGTGTCTGACGCTGGATGCGCTGGAGACCGACCTGGACCTCGGCGGCCTGGCGTTCGAGCATCTGCCGGTACGGACCGGGCGGCGTGACCGTCGCGTCCGCCCGGAAACGGTCGAGGACGGCGGCATGAGCCCGGCACGCGTCATCCAGCGCCGGCAGGAGTGTCTCCGTCATCACAGCCATACGAGGCTCCCTGACTGAACGATCGGGCGGCATCGCGCCGCACAGGGCGGACGGCTGCCCCCGGTGGCCTTCACGGCAGGGCAACCGGCACCATCCTGCGGGACCCACGCCAAGATCGCCTGCCGGGTGTGGAGCCTGGGGGTGGCGTCGCCGGCCGGGCCGCGGTGTGTTCCGGGGCCCGCACCGGGCCGTCCCACACCGGCCGTCCGGGCCAACCCGTGGCGACGGCCGGCGCCCGCGGTGGCACAGTGGCCGTATGTGCGGCCGTTACGTCTCCACGCGCGGCCCGGAGGACCTGGTCCGGTTGTTCCGGGTCACCGAGTGGCGCCCGGAGGACGCGCTGCCGCCGAGTTGGAACGTCGCTCCGACCGACGACGTGTGGGCCGTCCTCGAGCGCACCCCGCGCGAGAAGGAAGCCGCCGCGCCGGCGCGGAGGGAGCTGCGGCCGCTGCGCTGGGGTCTGGTGCCCTCGTGGGCCAAGGACGTGAAGATCGGCGCGCGGATGATCAACGCCCGGATGGAGACCGTGCACGACAAGCCCGCCTTCCGCCGCGCGTTCGTCGAACACCGCTGCCTGCTGCCGGCCGACGGCTTCTACGAGTGGCAGCAGATCAAGGACAAGGGCACGGGCAGAACCCGCAAGCAGCCGTACCTCATCCGTCCCACCGACGAGCAGGTGATGGCGTTCGCCGGGTTGTACGCGTACTGGCGCGACCCGTCGGTGAAGCGGGACGACGATCCCGCCGCCTGGCTGATGACCTGCACCGTCCTCACGACCGAGGCCACCGACGAGGCCGGCCGCGTCCACCCCCGCATGCCGCTGGCCCTCGACCCCGATCACTACGGCGCCTGGCTCGACCCCCACCACCGGGACCCGGACGAACTGCGCGCGCTGCTGACCCGGCCGGGAAACGGTCACCTGCAGGCCCGGCCCGTCTCCCCGGCCGTGAACAACGTCCGCAACAACGGCCCGGAGCTCCTGGACGAGGTCCCGGCGGAGAAGACACCGTGACCCGCCGCCGGGGCCCTCCCCAGGACGGGATCAGCGCCCGTGGTGGTGCATGACGTGCTTCGTGCGCGAGTAGTCGTCCAGCGCGTAGATCGACAGATCACGGCCGTAGCCGGATCCCTTGAACCCGCCCCAGGGGACTTCACTGGCCGGCACGAGATGGGAGTTGACCCAGACGGTGCCGAAGTCGAGGCGCCCGGCGACGTCGTGACTGCGGCGGGCGTTCTCGGTCCACACCGATGCCGACAGGCCGAAGGGGACGTCGTTGGCCCGCCGTACCGCCTCCTCCTCGTCGGTGAAGGTCTCGACCGTGACCACCGGGCCGAAGATCTCCTCGCGGGCGACCTCGGCGCCCTCGGGTACGTCGACCAGCACGGTCGGGGCCACGAAGTAGCCGGGCCCGTCGAGGGCGCCGCCTCCCGTCGCCGCGCGGACGCCCTCCTTCTTCGCGCGCTCCAAGTACCCCGTGACACGGTCGAAGTGGGCCTTCGAGACCATGGGGCCGACCTCGCGTCCTCCCCGGCGGTCGGCTCACCGACGACCAGGGCCCGGACCTCGCCGACGAGCCGCTCGACGAACTCCTCGGCGACCGACTCGTGGACGAGTACGCGGCAGGCGGCCCCGCACTCCTGGCCCGAGTTCCAGAAGCCGGCGACGCGCAGTGCCGACGCGGCGGCCGCGAGATCGGCGTCCTGGAAGATCACGACCGGGGCCTTGCCACCGAGTTCGAGGTGCACCCGCTTGAGGGTGTCGGCGGCGGCCCGGGCGACGGCGCGACCGCTGGAGACGGAACCGGTCAGGGCGATCATGTCCACGTCCGGGTGTTCGGCGAGCCGGGCACCGGCGACCGCGCCGTACCCGTTCACGACGTTGACCACTCCCGGCGGCAGGAGACCGGCGACGAGTTCGGCGAACTTCAGGGTGGTCAGCGGGGTCTGCTCGGACGGCTTGATGACCAGGGTGTTGCCGGCGGCGACGACGGGCGCGATCTTCCAGGCCGCCATGAGCAGGGGGTAGTTCCACGGGGTGATCACGCCGACCACGCCCAGCGGTTCCCGCAGGATGACCGACAAGTGGTTCTCGGCGTAGTCGCCGGCGGCCATGGAGGTGGTCGCGCGCACCGCACCGGCCATGAAGCGGAAGGTGTCGACGGTCATGCCGACGTCGTCCCGTGACACCGCGAGCGGCTTACCGGTGTTCGCGGACTCCAGCCTGGCGAGGAGCTCGGCGTTCTCGGCCACCCGGTCGGCGACGGCGTGCAGCAGCTCCGAGCGCTCCTTGGGGACCAGCCGCGCCCACTGGTCCTTGGCCGCGACCGCGGCGGCCACCGCTCGGTCGATGTCCTCGGCGGTGCCCTCGGGGATCCGGGCGATGACGTTCTCGGTGCTCGGGTCGACCACGTCGATGACGCGCTCGGGTGATCCGTCGAGGAACTCTCCGTCGATGAGATGCCGGACCGGGGGCAGGTCGGCCGCGGTGATCAGGGGAGGTGCGTCCGCTGCGCGACGAACCGTGGCTGTCGTGGGGGCGGCGGCAGTGGTCATGATCGGTGACTTTCTGAGTGTGGTGGACAGGACCAGCGTCGATCTCCGCGGCCGACGCCGTGCGCTTCGGCCCGCCGGTGGACGCTCCAGGCCGCTGCCGCTTCCTGAACGCCGAGGCCGGCGCTGGGGTACGTGACGATGTCGTCCTCACTGAGGCGAACACGGAACGGACGTCGTGCTCGTCGAGGAATCGCACGGCCGACGCCCCCTTCGTCAGCGTGTGGCCGACAGTCGCGGAAGGGCCTGGACCAGCGAGGAGATCCTGGCGGTCGTGGCGGCGTCGAGGCCGAGCACCGGCTCACGCGGACTTCCGACGGGGAGGCCCGCCGCGTCCAGGGCGGCCTTGACCGCCGGAATGAACGGAGCGGACATGATCGCGTCCATCAGCGGGTAGATCCGCGCCCATTCGGCTCGCGCGCGGTCGAGTTCGCCGCCCACCAACGCACGGTGGATCGAGACGAGTTCGGCCGGCATCACGTTCGCGGTCCCGGCCATGACGCCGGCGGCGCCCTCGGCGACGGCCTGCAGGAGAAGGCTGTCCCAGCCCACGAACGTGGAGATGACGTCGCCGTAGCGGTGGATCAGCTGTCCGGCCTGTGCCATGTCGGCGCTGGTGTCCTTGATGTACCGGATGTTCTCGACCTCGCGGGCGAGCTCTCCGACCGTGTCCGGCGAGAGATTGACACCCGTGGCCCCAGGCAGGTTGTAGAGCATGATCGGAACGTCCACGGCGTCGGCGACGGTGCGCAGATACTGCAGCGTCTCGCCGAGCGTGAGCGGCTCGTAGAACGGCGTGACCACCATCAGCACCGACGCTCCGGCGGCCTGCGCGTGGCGGGACAGTTCGATCGCTTCCCTGGTGCTCAGCGCACCGGTCTGCGCGATCACCGGCACACGTCCGGCCACCTGGTCGACGACGGGGCCCTGGCCCAGCGCGCGCAGATCGTGCTGGCCTGCGAGAACGAGCCCACCAACACCGCCGTCGCCCGACGCCTCGGCATCTCCCGGGACATGGTCGGCAAGTGGCGCGCCCGCTTCCTCGCCGAGCGACTGGGCGGCCTGGACGAGCAGCCCCGTCCCGGACGCCCTCCCATCGCCGACGACGACACCGTGGCGCACGTCCTCGTCCGTACCCTCACCCCACCGCCGCCCGGCGCCAGGCAGGCCTGGTCGACCCGTTCCATGGCCGCCGAGACCGGCCTGAGCCAGAGCACCGTGAACCGGATCTGGCGGACGTACGGCGTCCAGCCGGGAGCGCGCGCCACGGCCGGGCCGCGCCAGGCCTGGTCCCTGCCGGACCACGCCGAGGAGGTGGTCGGTCTGTTCATCGCCCCACCGGTGTGCGTGCTCGCCGTGACGGCCCGGACGGGACGGGGCCGCTCCGTGCGCACCTCTGCGGCGACCGACGCGGGCCGCCTGTTCGGCCATGACCCGCAGGCGCCCCAGGTGTTGGCCGTGGCCTGCGCCTTCGCGGCGCTGCGGGGCAACGGGCGGACAGCGGGCCCCCTCGACCTGGACCCGTTTCTGCACCAGGTGCGGTCGGCGGCGGGGGCCGCGGTGGTCGTACACCTGCTGGCGCACGGCATGCCGGCTCCGGCAAGCGGTGCCTTCGACGGACCGGACACGGCCGTGTCCCCGCGCCTGCGCTGGCACCGCGCACCCGACGCGACGGCATGGACGGACGAGACCCGACGCCTCCTCGCCGCGGACGCTCACGTCGGGCGTGAGGTCCCGTCCGACCCGCACCGCCTGCGCGACGCCCTGCTGAGCTGGTCCACCACATGGACCCCGTCCGCGGTCCCCTTCACCCGGGTGGCCGCTCCGCGCCCGTCGTACGACACCCCCGCCATCTGCGGCCGTGACAACGACTCGAACGCGCGCAACGCGCGCGCACTCGGCGAGCTCGGCCTCCCCACCGCGACCTGGGTCACAGTCCCCGACGCCCAGCCCGGCGCCCCCGTCACCACCGATCCCGTCGTGGGCCTGCTGCGTGAAGCCGTCCTCGCCGGCGGCCACCGGCCCGGTGACCGTGTCAGGGAGGCGCCGCTCGCAGTGCGCCTCGGCCTCTCACGCCGGGTCGTCCGTGCCGGGCTGCGGGCGCTCGTCGAGGAGGGCATGCTCGATCTGCTCCCGGGCGGCGCGACCGCCGTCCCCGCCGTCACGGCGAAGGACGTCCTCGATCTCTACGCCTTGCGCGCCAGCCTCGGCGCGCTGCTCATCCGTCGCGTCGCCATGCTCGGCCCCGAGCACCTCGCCCTGGCCACAGCGGCCCTGGCGGAGGTCCGCGCCGCCGCCCGGGACCACGATCCCGTCCGCATCCGTGAAGTCGACCTGCGGTTCCAGGACGCTCTCGCCCGCACGGCGGACCTCCCGCAGGCCGCCCGGACCTTCGAACGTCTCACGGCCCGTCTGCGCATGTTCGTCGCGGTGCTGGACATGGACTACAGCCAGGCGTTCGACACGATCCTCGACGAGGACACGGTCGTCCACGACGCCCTGCGCGACGCCGACGGGAACGAGGCGGCGCGCCTGTGGCGGGTCAAGATCGAGCGCTGTGTCCGGTACATGATCGCCCGGCTCCCCGAGGACGACATCGCCCCGTACCTGTGGACGACCCTCGCGGGCAGGCCTCGCCCGGGCCGGGAGGACGCGCGGGGCGCCGCCCACTGAGGTCCCGGGACCGCTCGGGGTCAGATGGCCGCGCGAATGGCCCGTTCGAACCCTTCGACGTGACCGCGGGCCAGCCGCGCCGCCTTCTCGGGTTCACCGGCGACGACCGCGTCGATCAACGATCCGTGCTCCTGGACATGGCCGGCCATGTCGGACAGACGGTCGATGAACAGGCACCAGATGCGGGTGGCGAGGTTGTCGTGGCGGACGAGGGTGTCCTCCAGGTACGGGTTGTGCGCGGCGGCGTAGACGGCGCGGTGGACCCGGAGGTCCAGACGCATGAGTTCGGTGGCGTCCTGCGGGCCGGGATCCGCGCTCTCCAGCTCCCGTCGCAGCGCCGCCAGCGTCGCCCGGTCCGCGGCCGTCGCGCGCCGCGCGGCCTGCGCGGCGGCCAGGGGCTCCAGCTCCTGTCGCACCTCGGAGATGTGGGCCAGGTCCGTGATGTTGACGTCGGTGGCGAAGGTGCCGCGCCGGGGATAGGTCGTGATCAGGCGCTCGTACTGGAGCCGCTTGAGGGCCTCGCGGACCGGCGTGCGTCCGACGCCGAGGGACTGTCCCAGCTGCTCCTCGTTGATCGGCGCGCCGGGGCGGATCTCGAGCATGACCAGCCGGTCACGGATGGCGCGGTAGGCGCGCTCGGCGAGGGTCAGCTCCTCGCTGTCGGGCTCGGTCGCCGTCTGCTGCATGGATGCCCCCTTGACCTGTCCGGCGAACTCCCATACCGTACCGCACAGTCTGATATATCAGTTGCTCATTAGTTGGCTCCCAGGAGGGTGCACAGATGGCAACGAACCCGCCGCTCACCACGCTCGCCTCCCCTCTCTCCGTCCCGCTCGGCGAGCTCGACCCGGACGTCGCCACCGCCGTGCACGCCGAGCTGCGCCGCCAGCAGTCCACGCTCGAGATGATCGCCTCGGAGAACTTCGCCCCGGCCGCCGTCATGGAGGCGCAGGGCTCGGTCCTGACCAACAAGTACGCCGAGGGCTACCCGGGCCGCCGCTACTACGGCGGCTGCGAACACGTCGACGTCGTCGAGCAGTTGGCCGTCGCCCGGGTGAAGGAACTGTTCGGCGCCGAGGCCGCGAACGTGCAGCCGCACTCCGGCGCCCAGGCCAACGCGGCCGCCATGTTCGCACTGCTCCAGCCCGGCGACACGATCCTCGGCCTCGACCTGGCGCACGGCGGTCACCTGACCCACGGCATGCGGATCAACTTCTCCGGCAAGCTGTACAACGTCGTGCCCTACCACGTGCGCGAGTCCGACCTGCGCATCGACATGGACGAGGTCGAGCAGCTCGCGCTCGCGCACCGACCGAAGATGATCGTCGCCGGCTGGTCGGCCTACCCCCGCCGACTGGACTTCGCCGCGTTCCGGCGGATCGCCGACGCGGTGGGCGCGTACCTGCTCGTGGACATGGCGCACTTCGCCGGGCTGGTGGCCGCGGGCCTGCACCCGAGCCCGGTGCCGTACGCCGACGTCGTCACGACCACCACCCACAAGACGCTCGGCGGCCCGCGCGGCGGCGTGATCCTCAGCCGCGCCGACCTGGCCAGGAAGATCGACTCGGCGGTCTTCCCGGGCCAGCAGGGCGGCCCGCTGGAGCACGTCGTCGCGGCGAAGGCGGTCGCCTTCAAGGTGGCGGCGAGCGAGGAGTTCAAGGAGCGCCAGCGGCGCACCCTGGACGGCGCCCGCATCCTCGCCGGACGGCTGCTGGCCGACGACGTGGCCGAAGCCGGGATCACCGTCCTGACCGGCGGCACCGAGGTCCACCTGGTCCTCGTCGACCTGCGGAACTCCGCGCTCGACGGGCGGCAGGCCGAGGACCGGCTGCACCGCATCGGCATCACCGTCAACCGCAACGCGGTGCCGTTCGACCCGCGCCCGCCGATGGTGTCGTCAGGACTGCGGATCGGTACCCCCGCCCTGGCCACCCGCGGCTTCGGCGAGGCGGAGTTCCGGGAGGTCGCCGACATCATCGCCGAGGCCCTGAAGGGCGAACAGGCCGACGACGAACTGCGCGACCGCGTCGAGAAGCTGGCGTCCGCCTTCCCCCTCTACCCCCACCTGAACGGAGACGCGGCATGACCGCCGAGCCGCTGCCGGAGCACCCGGACTTCCTGTGGCGCAACCCCGAGCCGCGCTCCTCGTACGACGTCGTCATCGTCGGCGCCGGAGGCCACGGCCTCGCCACCGCCTACTACCTCGCCAAGAACCACGGCATCACCAATGTCGCCGTCCTGGAGAAGGGATGGCTGGCCGGCGGCAACATGGCCCGCAACACCACGATCATCCGCTCCAACTACCTGTGGGACGAGAGCGCGGCGATCTACGAGCACGCGCTCAAGCTGTGGGAGAGGCTCCCGGAGGAGCTGGACTACGACTTCCTGTTCAGCCAGCGCGGCGTCCTCAACCTCGCGCACACCCTGCAGGACGTCCGCGAGGGCGTGCGCCGCGTCAACGCCAACCGCCTCAACGGAGTCGACGCCCAGTGGCTCGAACCGGACGAGGTCGCCAAGGTCTGTCCCATCCTCAACGTCTCGTCCCGTACCCGCTATCCGGTCCTCGGCGGCACCTTCCAGCCGCGGGCCGGCATCGCCAAGCACGACCACGTCGCCTGGGCGCTGGCCCGTCGCGCCGACGAGATGGGCGTGGACCTGATCCAGGGCTGCGAGGTCACGGGCTTCCTCAAGGACGGCGAGCGCGTCGTGGGCGTCGAGACCAACCGCGGCCGCATCCTCGCCGGCCGGGTCGGCCTCGCGGCCGCCGGGCACAGCAGCGTGCTGGCACGGCTGGCCGGCTTCCGCCTGCCGGTGCAGTCCCATCCGCTGCAGGCCCTGGTCTCCGAACTGCACGAGCCGGTGCACCCGACGGTGGTCATGTCGAACCACGTGCACGTCTACGTCTCCCAGGCCCACAAGGGCGAGCTGGTGATGGGCGCGGGCGTCGACGCGTACAACGGCTACGGCCAGCGCGGCTCCTTCCATGTGATCGAGCAGCAGATGGCCGCCGCCGTCGAGCTGTTCCCGGTCTTCGCCCGCGCTCACGTGCTGCGCACCTGGGGCGGCATCGTCGACGTCACCCCGGACGCCTCCCCGATCATCGGCACCACCCCGGTCGAGAACCTCTACGTCAACTGCGGCTGGGGAACCGGCGGTTTCAAGGCCACCCCGGCCGCCGGCTGGACCTTCGCGCACACCATCGCCACCGGTGAGCCGCATCCGCTGAACGCACCCTTCGCCCTCGAACGCTTCACGACGGGCGCGTTGATCGACGAACACGGCGCGGCGGCCGTGGCCCACTGAGAGCCTGCTGAGAGAAGGACACCGTGCTGCTGATCAGCTGCCCCTGGTGCGGTCCCCGTGACGAGACCGAGTACCACTACGGCGGACAGGCCCACGTCCCCCATCCCGAGAACCCCCAGGACCTCACCGACGAACAGTGGGCCGAGTACGTCTTCTACCGCGACAACCCCAAGGGCCCCTTCGCCGAGCGGTGGGTGCACAGCACCGGCTGCCGCCGCTGGTTCAACGTCCTGCGCGACACCGCCACCCACGAGGTGCTCGCCGTCTACCGGCTCGACGAGCCGCGCCCCGAACTGCCCCAGGCCGGAGGGATCCGATGACCGACCAGCACTTCCGGCTCCGGCAGGGGGGCCGCGTCGACCGCGGGACCGTGCTGCGGTTCACCGTCGACGGACGGGAACTGACCGGGCACCCCGGCGACACCGTCGCCTCGGCGATGCTGGCGAACGGCCTCGTCGAGGTCGCTCCGTCGCTCTACCGCGGCCGCCCGCGCGGCATCGTCGCCGCGGGCGTCGAGGAACCCAACGCCCTGTTGCAGATCGACGGTTCATGCTCCGAGGGCATGCTCCCGGCCACGACCGTGGAGCTCCACGACGGCCTGACCGCCACCACCCTCTCCGGGATGGGGCAGCTTGACCCGACGCCCGACCCCGCCGTCTACGACAAGAAGTACGCGCACACCGACGTCCTGGTCGTCGGCGCCGGACCCGCCGGACTCGCGGCCGCCGCCGCCGCGGCGGGCTCCGGCGCCCGAGTGATCCTCGTCGACGACCAGCCCGAGCCCGGCGGTTCGCTCCTCTCCGGGCGCACCGAGCAGGTCGGCGCGCAGAGCGCCCTCGACTGGGTCGCCGAGGTCCGCGCGGCCCTCGACGCCGCCCCGGAGGTCGTCGTACTGCGGCGCACCACGGCGTTCGGGTCGTACGACGACAACTACCTGCTGGCCCTCCAGCGGCGCACCGACCACCTCGGAGCCGACGCCCCCGCGCCGTCCGAGGGCGTCTCCCGCCAGCGGCTGTGGCACATCCGAGCCCGCCGAGTCGTCCTGGCGACCGGCGCCCACGAGCGTCCGCTGGTCTTCGCCGGCAACGACCGCCCCGGGGTGATGCTCGCCGCGGCCGTGCGCACGTACCTCAACCGGTACGCCGTGGCCCCGGGCACGCGGGCGGTGGTGAGCACGACCAACGACAGCGCCTACGACACGGTCGCCGACCTGCGCGCCGCCGGGATCGGCGTCGCCGCCGTCGTGGACGCGCGCCCCGAACTGTCCCACCGGGCCGCCGAGGTCGCCGTGGCGACCGGGGTGCGGGTGCTGACGGGGAGCGCGGTGGTCGACACGGCGGGCGAAGGCCGGCTCACCGGCGTCACCGTCCAGGCCCTCGACGCCGCAGGCCGGCTCACCGGTGACCCCGAGTCGTTCGACTGCGACCTGCTCGCCGTCTCGGGCGGCTGGAGCCCGGTGGTGCACCTGCACAGCCAGCGCCAGGGACGGCTGCGCTGGGACGAGGACCTGGTCGCCTTCGTCCCCGACGGCACCGTACGCGACCAGCAGGTCGTCGGTGCGGCCCGCGGGACGTACGACCTCGACGGCTGTCTGGCGGAAGGGGCGCGGGCCGGTGCGAGGGCCGCGACGCAGGCCGGGTTCCCGGTTCCCGTACCGGCGCCCGGCGACGCGCGCTCCGGAGCCGGACCGGTGCGCGCCCTGTGGCTGGTCCCCGCACCCGGTGCCGGCCCCGACAGCGAACCCGGCACCTGGGACACCCACTTCGTCGACCTCCAGCGCGACGTCACCGTCGCCGACGTCCGGCGCTCCACCGGCGCCGGCATGCGCGGCGTGGAGCACGTCAAGCGCTACACCTCGCTCGGCACCGCGGGCGACCAGGGCAAGACGTCCGGCGTCAACGCGATCGGTGTGATCGCCGAGGCCCTGGGCGTGGACGCCTCCCCGGGCGAGATCGGCACCACGGCCTACCGGGCGCCGTACACCCCGGTGGCGTTCGCCGCCCTGGCCGGGCGGGAGCGCGGCGAGCTGTTCGACCCGGAGCGCACGACCTCCATCCACAGCTGGCATGTCGCGCAGGGGGCGATGTTCGAGGACGTCGGGCAGTGGAAGCGCCCCTGGTACTACCCGCGGCCCGGTGAGGACATGGACACGGCCGTGGCCCGCGAGTGCCGCGCGGCCCGTGAGGGGGTGGCGTTCATGGACGCCTCCACCCTCGGCAAGATCGAGATCTGGGGCGCGGACGCCGGCGAGTTCCTCAACCGCGTCTACACCAACGCCTTCAAGAAGCTCAAGCCCGGCACGGCCCGCTACGGCGTGATGTGCAAGCCCGACGGCATGATCTTCGACGACGGCGTGACGCTGCGCCTCGACGACAACCGCTACTTCATGACCACCACGACCGGCGGCGCCGCCGGGGTCCTGGACTGGCTGGAGGAGTGGCTGCAGACCGAGTGGCCCGAACTCGACGTCCACTGCACGTCGGTGACCGAGCAGTGGGCGACGATCGCCGTCGTCGGCCCGCAGTCGCGTGAGGTCGTCGCCCAGCTCGCCCCCGACGTGGACCTGTCCGCCGAGGCGTTCCCGTTCATGGCCTTCCGCGAGACGACCCTGGCTTCCGGCGTCCCGGCCCGCATCTGCCGGATCTCCTTCTCCGGCGAACTCGCCTACGAGATCAACGTCTCCGCGTGGTACGGCCTGGCCGTCTGGGAGGAGGTGTACGCGATCGGCCGGCCGTACGGCATCACGCCGTACGGCACCGAGACCATGCACGTCCTGCGGGCGGAGAAGGGCTACATCATCGTCGGCCAGGACACCGACGGCACGGTCACCCCGCAGGACGCGGGCATGTCCTGGGTGGTCTCGAAGCAGAAGGACTTCATCGGAAAGCGGTCCCACGCCCGCGCCGACACCTCCCGCACCGACCGCAGGCAACTGGTCGGCCTGCTGCCGAGCGACCGCGCGACCCGGCTGCCGGAGGGCACCCAGCTCGTCGCGCCGGACGTGCCCGTCACCCCCGAGGCGGGGCCGGTGCCGATGCTCGGCCACGTCACCTCCAGCTACCACAGCCAGGCCCTCGGCCGCCCCTTCGCCCTCGCCCTCGTCGCCGGCGGGCGGGCGCGGATCGGCGAGACCCTGCTCGCCCCGGTGGGCGAGGACCTGGTGCCCGTCGAGGTGACCGACTTCGTCCTCTACGACCCCGAAGGGACCAAGCGCGATGGCTGAGCCCACGTTCGACACGGGTGCAGGCACAGACGCAGGCTCAGGCCCGGTGGCACTGCGCACGAGCCCCCTGGCACACCTGGCGGAGCGGATGCGCGCCGCCTCCGTCACCGGCGCGCGCGGCGTGTCGCTGACCGAGTGGCCGTTCGTCACCATGGTGAACCTGCGCGTCGACCCCGGCTCCGAAGCGGCCGACCGCATCGGGAAGACCCTGGGGGCACCGCTCCCGCGGCGGTGCGGCCACACCACCGCATCCGGCCCCCACACGGTCGTCTGGCTCGGCCCCGACGAGTGGCTCGTGCTGTCCCAGGCGGACGCGCCCACCGTGGCCGCCGAGTTGCGGGAGGCGCTCGGCTCGGACCCGGGCTCGGTGGTGGACGTCTCGGCGAACCGCACCACGCTGGAGCTGAGCGGCCCGTCCGCCCGGCAGGTGCTGGAGAAGGGCTGCCCGCTGGACCTGCACCCCCGGGCCTTCGGTCCCGGCCGGGCGGTGTCGACCACGGTGGGCCCCGTCGCCGTACTGCTCTGGCAGGTCGACGACGCGCCGACGTATCGCCTGTTCCCGCGCTCCTCGTTCGCCGACTACCTGGCGCGCTGGCTCATCGACGCGATGAGCGAGTACCGCGGCCCGGTGGTGCCCTGAGCCGGGACAGGAAGGTCACGTACGCCAAGGACAACGAAACCGCGCTCGGCGGCCTCGCCGCCGACGTCATCGAACGGTGACACCATGACTGATTCCCCGGCTTCTGCCACGTCCCCCGCCCACTCGCCGACCGATCCCGCCACGGCGCCGGCCGAGCACGTCCTCACCCTCGACTGTCCCGAGGCTCCCGGCATCGTCCTCGCCGTCTCGCGGTTCCTGGTCGAACACGGCAGCGACATCATCGACAACCAGCAGTTCGGTGACCGTCGCGACGGCCACTTCTTCATGCGGACGCACTTCGCCACCTCCGGCAGCGAGAACGCCACACAGACCCTGCGCCGCGACTTCGCCGCCGTGGCCGCCCCGTTCGCCATGCGGTGGCACCTCGAACCGGTCAGCACCCGGCGCCGCGTGCTGGTCATGGTGTCCCGCTACGGCCACTGCCTCAACGACCTGCTCTTCCGCACCCGCAGCGGCGACCTGCCCGTCGACGTGGTCGCGGTGGTCTCCAACCACCGCGACCACGAGGAGCTCGTCGCCTGGCACGACATCCCGTTCTTCCACGTGCCGGTCACCGCCGCGACCAAGCCGCAGGCCGAAGCCCGGCTGCTGGAGATCATCGACTCGCTCGACGTCGACCTGACCGTGCTCGCGCGCTACATGCAGGTGCTGTCCGACGGCCTGTGCACCCGACTGGCCGGCCGGATGATCAACATCCATCACTCGTTCCTGCCCAGCTTCAAGGGCGCCAAGCCCTACCACCAGGCCCACGAGCGCGGCGTCAAGCTCGTCGGCGCGACGGCCCACTACGTCACCGCCGACCTCGACGAAGGCCCGATCATCGCCCAGGAAGTCATCCAGGTCGACCACAGCCACACCCCCGACGACCTGGCCGCCATCGGCCGCGACGCCGAGTCGGCCGCCCTGGCCCGAGCGGTCCGATGGCACTGCGAAGGCCGGGTGTTCGTCCAGGGCAGGCGCACCGTCGTCCTGCGCTGACGGTGCGGCCCGGGCGCCGCACTCTCGCCGAGGGGCCGGGAACTGAACGGCACCGTCGTACGACCCGTAAGAAGGAGGCAGGGTTCGGCGACGGAGGGCCGCGGGCGGTGGTGCGTATGCGTGGGCGGGGGGAGAGATCTTCCGGCTGCGTGACAGCATCGGGTGCCGTGAGGGCGTCCCCGGGGGTACGGAGTCTGCGCGCGGCGGTGTTCGCCGTGCTGTGCGTGCTGCTCGCCGCCGGAGGACATGTGCTGGCCACGGGCGTGGCACCGCCGGTGTGGACGCAGGTCGGCGGGGGCGTCTCCGTCTTCGCGGCCGGCCTCCTGCTGGGCGGGCGGGAGCGGTCGCTGACCGGCATCGCCGGCGGGACGCTGGGGGCCCAGGGCGGGTTGCACTTCGCGTTCGCCACCGCCTCGACCCGGCCGCACGCCGTGATGGCCGTGCACGGCATGCGCATGTCCCACTCCTCCGCCCACGCGCTCACGCCGCACGCCACCGCCGTCCACCTCACGGCGGCCCTCGTGCTGACCTGGTGGCTGCGGCGGGGCGAGGCCGCGCTGTGGTCGTTGCTGCGGTGGGCGGTCGCCCTCGTGCCCGGGCTCGCCGCCTGGTGGCAGGTGGCGCGGGGAGCGCGGGGCGTACCGGTCGTGCCGCGCCCCGGGCGCCGGGCCGCCGAGGAGACGCGGTCGCCGCGGCAGGCGCGGCTGCGGTACGCCGTACACCGGCGCGGGCCGCCGGCGGGGATGTCGTACGCGTTCTGAACCTCGACATCCCTTCCCGAGTACGGAGATCCACTCACCCATGTCCATCACGCGTATCTCCACCCTGCGCCGGGCCGGCGCCGTCACCGCGCTCGCCGCGGCCGGAGTCCTCGCCGCCGCCGGCGCCGCATCCGCGCATGTCACCGTCCACCCCGAGAGCTACGCCAAGGGCGCCACGGACGGTGTCCTGACCTTCCGGGTCCCCAATGAGGAGGACACGGCCGGTACCACCAAGGTCCAGGTCTTCCTGCCCACCGACCACCCCGTCCTCGGCGTGCTCGTCTCGCCGCACGACGGCTGGACCGCCAAGGTGACCACCACGAAGCTGAAGACGCCGGTCAAGACCGACGACGGCGCCATCACCGAGGCGGCCTCCGAAATCACCTGGACGGGCGGCAGGATCGGCGCCGGCCAGTACGAGGACTTCGACGTCGCCTTCGGGCAACTCCCGGACGACGCCGACCAGTTGACGTTCAAGACCCTGCAGACCTACTCCGACGGCAAGACGGTCCGCTGGATCGAGGACGCGGCCCCGGGCGACGAGGAGCCGGAGAACCCGGCGCCCGTCGTCAGGCTCACCGCCAAGGGCGCGCAGGACGGGGCCGACGACGCGACGTCGGCCCCGTCGGCGAACACGAAGAGCGCAAGCACGTCCACGTCCGCGTCTGCCGAGGCCGACAGTGACTCCACCGCTCGCGGACTCGGCGCCGCCGGGTTGGTGGTGGGCCTGCTGGGTCTGGCCGCCGCGGTGTTCGCCGTCCTGCGCGGCCGCTCCGCCGGAACCCGGAGCGAGTAGGAGGCCGACGTCGCCCTGCCGCGGGATGTCCGTCGGCAGGGCGGCCCGGCCGACCACGCGTCTCGCTGAGGCGCGCGCCACGCACTTCTCGTGGGACCTGGCGGACCGGACGCACAGCCATGTCGATGCCGGCCGACACCCCGGCCGAGGTGACGGCGTCCCCGTCATCGACGTACCGCCCCGGCGGTCAGCCGCCCGGGCGGTGGCTCCGATCGGCGCGCCGCGCGTGACGTCCTGGTCCGCGCCCGCGTCCTCGACCACTCCGTCATCGCGGTCGCGCCGGTCAGTTCCTCGGCGGCGAGCGCGAGGGACGGTGTCCGCCCCTTGGGTAGGGTGATCGCCACCGGGCCGGGAAACCCGCCGGTCAGCAGCGCGGTGTACGCGGCCGTCGTGGCCGCCGTCGCACCGGCGCCGGTGGTCCGGCCGGGCCGCGGGCCCGTGTGCTCCGGCAGGGCACGACGGCCCCCTCCGCCTTGCCGGCACCCTGTACCTCACTGCTCATGATCGGACCCGGACTCCCGTGCACGTACTGATACTCGGCGGCACCACGGAGGCCCGCCGCCTCGCCGAACTGCTCCACGACACGCCCGGCCTGCGGCTGACCAGCTCCCTCGCCGGACGGGTCGCCGGCCCCCGGTTGCCCCCGGGCGAGATGCGCGTGGGCGGCTTCGGCGGGGCCGAGGGGATGGCCGCGTGGCTGGGCGAGCAGAGGGTGGACGCGCTCATCGACGCCACCCACCCCTTCGCCGGCACGATCAGTTTCCACGCGGCACGGGCAGCCGCGACCGCCCGAGTTCCCCTGCTCGCCCTGCGCCGCCCCGGCTGGACCCCCGTCGAGGGCGACCGCTGGCACGACGCCGGTTCCCTGGAGGAGGCCGCGGGGCTGCTGCCCGCGCTCGGCCGGCGCGTGTTCCTCACCACGGGACGGATGGGCCTGGCCGCCTTCGCGGACCTCGCCGACCTGTGGTTCCTCCTGCGGTCCGTGGACGCGCCCGAGCCCCCGCGGCCGCCGCGCACGGAGGTGCTGCTCGACCGGGGCCCCTTCACCCTCGACGGGGAGCGCGAGCTGCTGCGCCGTCACCGCATCGATGTCGTGGTGACCAAGGACAGCGGGGGAGCGGCCACCGCGCCGAAGCTGACGGCCGCCCGGGAGGCCGGGCTGCCCGTGGTCGTGGTGCGCAGACCGCCGGTCCCCGCGAGCGTTCCGGTCGTACCGGACCCGGAGGGGGCGGCTCGCTGGCTGGCGGATCGCTTCGGCCTGCGCCCTTTTCCGCGCGCTGACTGAAACCTGGCCCGGGCTTTGCCGCCTGTGGATTGTACCTGCAACAACTTCGCAGAAACCTGGAGGGCGCGGCTGAAAGCAGCCGCTCGCCGAGAAGTAAGGCCCACGCCCTCCATGACCATCGCTCCCGATTCCGCCTCCGCCGCTCCGGCCTCCCCAGCCGGTGCACGCGGGCTGTCGTGGCACCGCGTCCGCACCTCGATGACCCGCAAGGAGTGGCTGAGCCTCGGCGGAATGGCCGCCTTCATCCTCGCGCTGCACGTCATCGGCTGGTTCGTCCTGGTCGCGATCGTCGCCCCGGAGCACTACAGCCTGGGCACGAAGACCTTCGGCATCGGCATCGGCGTCACCGCCTACACCCTGGGCATGCGGCACGCCTTCGACGCCGACCACATCGCCGCCATCGACAACACCACCCGCAAGCTCATGAACGACGGCCGGCGCCCGCTCTCGGTCGGCTTCTGGTTCTCCCTCGGCCACTCCAGCATCGTCTTCGCGCTCGCCGTCCTGCTCTCCCTCGGAGTGAAGGAGCTGGCCGGACCGGTCCAGAACGACGACTCCACGCTGCACAGCGTCACCGGCTGGATCGGTACGACCGTCTCGGGGACCTTCCTCTACGCCATCGCCCTCATCAACATCGTGATCATGGCCGGCATCTGGCGGGTCTTCCGCGAGATGCGCTCCGGACACTTCGACGAGGCCGCCCTGGAGGAGCAGCTCGACAAGCGCGGCTTCATGAACCGCATCCTCGGCCGCCTGATGAAGTCGATCACCAAGCCCTGGCAGATGTACCCCCTGGGCGCCCTCTTCGGCCTCGGCTTCGACACCGCCACCGAGGTCGCGCTGCTCGTCCTGGCCGGCTCGGGCGCCGCCTCCGGCCTGCCCTGGTACGCGATCCTCTGCCTGCCGATCCTGTTCGCCGCCGGCATGTCGCTCCTCGACACCATCGACGGCTCGTTCATGAACTTCGCCTACGGCTGGGCGTTCTCCAAGCCGGTCCGCAAGGTCTACTACAACCTCACCGTCACCGGCCTGTCCGTCGCCGTCGCCCTCATCATCGGCACCGTCGAACTGCTGGGCCTGATCGCGGAGAAGGCCGACCTGCACGGACCGTTCTGGGACTGGGTCTCCGGCCTCGACCTGAACATCGTCGGATACGTCATCGTCGGCCTGTTCTTCGCCACCTGGATCGTGGCCCTGGTGGTGTGGAAGGTCGGCCGCATCGAGGAGAAGTGGACGGCGGGCCTGGCGCAGCCCGCCCCCTCCGAGCGGAGTTGACGCACGCGGCGCCCCCGCCGCCCGGCGGCACCGCCCCTACAGGCGGCGGCTCACTCCTCCTCGCTCGCGATCGCGTTGAGCGCGGCGGCGGCGATGGCGCTGCCGCCCCGACGGCCCCGCACCACCAGGTACTCCAGCCCCAACCGGTTCGCGGCCAGCGCCTCCTTGGACTCGGCGGCCCCGACGAAACCGACCGGGACGCCGATGACGGCGGCGGGGCGGGGCGCGCCCTCCTCGATCATCTCCAGCAGCCGGAAGAGCGCGGTGGGCGCGTTGCCCACGGCGACCACCGAGCCCTCCAGCCGGTCCCGCCACAGTTCCAGCGCGGCGGCGCTGCGCGTGGTGCCCAGCCTGGCCGCCAACTCCGGCACGCCCGGCTCGGACAGGGTGCACAGCACGTCGTTGGCGGCGGGCAGCCGCCTGCGGGTCACGCCGCTGGCCACCATCTGGACGTCGGTGAAGACGGGCGCACCGGCGCGCAGGGCCTCGCGGGCGGCGGCCACGACGGCCGGCGTGTAGGCCAAGTCCCGTACGAGGTCGACCATTCCGCAGGCGTGGATCATCCGGACCGCCACCTGGCCGACGTCGGCGGGCAGGCCCGTGAGGTCGGTCTCCGCGCGGATGGTGGCGAAGGACTGACGGTAGATGGCCGCGCCGTCCTTCTCGTAGTCATAGCTGGTCACGGTGTTCGTCTCGCTGCTCTCGCTGGTCGTGGTACGGCTCATGAGGTGATCGCCGCCAGGGCGGTGGCGGGTCGGGAAGGGTTCGACACGTACGTCGGCGTGGGCTCAGGCGCACCCGGGTGTCCCGACGCAGGCGCCCACGTGCCGTCAGGGCTAGGCGGGGCCGGTGTAAGACCGGCGGCGGAGAGCCGGGCGAGCGACTCCGCCGTTCCCCGCGCGGCGGAACGACCACCCCGCGCCATGGGGTCGTCCCCGAGCGCCTCGCCCTGACGGGCGGTCAGGGCGCCGCCCGGCATGCGGACTCGGGCCGGCGTCCCGTCGTCCGCCGCGTGCGGTCGCGGCGACCCGGTGCAGGCGTCACCGCCCGCCCGTGCGACCGCTGTGGCCTGGGGCGATGGGCGGAGATCAGCTGTGGACACGGCGGCGAGCATACCCACGTGGCGCGGTCCCGCCACCGTGCACCCGTCCCCCGACACGACCGAGGTCCTAGGTCCAATGCCTGATCGGCAGAGGATTGCTAGTACTGTTAGCGTGCAGCTGCATATCATTCGCAATAACGTCGGAGGACGTTGGACATGGCTGTTTACACGCTCCCGGAACTTCCGTACGACTACGCGGCGCTCGCCCCGGTGATCAGCCCCGAGATCATCGAGCTGCACCACGACAAGCACCACGCCGCGTACGTCAAGGGCGCCAACGACACGCTGGAGCAGCTCGCCGAAGCGCGGGACAAGGAGTCCTGGGGCTCGATCAACGGCCTGGAGAAGAACCTGGCCTTCCACCTCTCCGGCCACATCCTGCACTCGATCTACTGGCAGAACATGACGGGCGACGGCGGCGGCGAGCCGTTGGAGAAGGACGGCGTGGGCGAACTCGCCGACGCGATCGCCGAGTCCTTCGGCTCGTTCCAGAACTTCAAGGCCCAGCTGTCCAAGGCGTCCGCGACCACCCAGGGGTCCGGCTGGGGCGTGCTCGCCTACGAGCCGCTCAGCGGCCGGCTGATCGTCGAGCAGGTCTACGACCACCAGGGCAACGTCGGCCAGGGCTCCACCCCGGTCCTCGTCTTCGACGCCTGGGAGCACGCCTTCTACCTGCAGTACAGGAACCAGAAGGTCGACTTCATCGAGGCGATGTGGCAGGTCGTCAACTGGCAGGACGTGGCCAGGCGCTACGCCGCCGCCAAGGAGCGGGGCGACAGCCTGCTCCTCGCGCCCTGACCGTACGGCGCACACAGTCGTCCTGCTCGTGATCGTCTTCTCAACCTTCACTTGCAGGCGGTAGGACGAAGGGCTCCCGTGAGGACGTGACTCGCGGGAGCCCTTCAGTTCGCCCGGAGGCGGGGCAGCAGGGTCACCGCCCAGGCCGGGACGGCGGCGAGGACCAGCCACGGCACGGCCGGCGGGAGTCCGAGGTCGAGGAGGGAACCGGTGGCCGAGCTGCCGATGAGGACGATCAGGCCGGAGACGGAGGACAGCGCGCCGGTGTACAGGCCGAGCCGGCCGTCCTCGGCGAGGTCCGGGACCCAGGCGCGTGCGGCCGGGGCGACCAGCATCTGGCCGAGGGTGAGCAGGACGACGTACCCCGCGGCGGGCAGGAGTCCGGCCGGGCCGGTCCAGCCGGCCGGGCGGGCGGCGGCCACGACCGCGAACCCGGCGGAGATGATCAGCAGTCCGGCCGTCATGGACCGGCGCAGGTCGAGCCGCTCGTCCACCCAGCGGGTGACGGGCAGTTGGGCGGCCACGACCAGCAGGGAGGACAGGGCGAACAGCCAGGACAGCGCGGTCTGCGAACCGGTCGCGCGTTCCACCTCGTCGGGCAGGGCGAGGTAGAGCTGGTTGTACGCGAGCAGATAGCTGCCGTACGCGCAGCACAGCGCGAGGAAGCGCCGGTTGCGCAGCAGGATGCGGACACCGCCGCGTTCACGGACGCGGACCCGGCCCGGGATGTGCTGCGGCATCAGCCGGGCGTGCCCGGCCAGCACGAGGACGAAGACCCCGGCCCCGGCGAGGCAGGCCGTGCGGAAGTCCACGGCGAGCAGAAGGCCGCCGAGGAGCGGGCCGACGAAGGCGCCCGCCTGGCCCGCCACGGTGAACAGGGCCAGGACGCCGGTGCGGGCGCCGTGCCCTTCCCGCTCCCACACCACGGCCTGCCGCGCCACCTCCGACTCCACCGCCGGTGAGAAGAGCGCGGCGGCGAAGCCGATGAGCAGCACCGCGCCGATCACCGCCCAGGTCGCCTCGGCGAACCCGAGCCAGGCGAACCCGGCCACGCGCAGCGCGCAGCCGGTCAGGACGACCGGGCGTACGCCGTGGCGATCGACGAGCCAGCCGCCGACCACGAACAGGCCCTGCTGGCTGAACGTTCTCAGGCCGAGGACGAAGCCGACCAGCCAGCCGGCCATGCCGATCGCGCCGCCCAGGTGCTCCGCGAGGAACGGCAGGACGGCGAAGAAGCCGACGTTGAAGGCGAGTTGGGTCAGGATCAGCAGGCGCAGGAGCGGGGTGAGGTCCTTCCAGACGCGCTCGCGCGGGGGTTTCGCGCTCTTGGTGGCGCGGCGGGCCGGAGTGCTGGACATCGGTTCGGTCACAAGGCGTCCGTGGAGGTGGTGAGTTGAGCGGGCTCGGGAGCGGTTGCCGGTCGTGGCCCGCCCCGCCGTGCCGTCGGCGGTGTTCCCGTCGGTGCCGGTGGGCGCCTCAGCCGGGGCAGGCGTATGCCGCCCGCCGCCGTCACGGCCAGCGCACCGAGCAGCGCGAGGACGGCGGCCGGGGCGAGGACGGCCCAGGGGGCGCGCTCGACGTACGGCTGGTTCTCGGAGAGCAGCAGGCCCCACTCGGGCGACGGCGGCTGCGCGCCGAGGCCGAGGAAGCCGAGCGCGGCCAGGCTGAGGGCGACACCGGGCACGCGCAGCAGGGCGTGGCGGACGACGGGCGGCAGAACGGCCGGCAGCAGTTCGTGCCGGAGCACGTACCAGGGGCCCGCGCCGAGCGCGCGGGTGGCGGTCAGATGGAGGGTGGCGCGCTCCTGGCGCAGGAGGGCGGAGGTGTGGGTGGCCAGGGGCGACCAGGCGACGACGGCCACGGCGAGCGCGGGCGTCCAGGGGCCGCTGCCCGCGACACCGGTGACGAGGAGACCGGCCAGGACGGGCGGTACGGCGGTGACCGTGTCGACCAGGGGGCCGGACAGGCGGGGCAGCAGACCCAGCAGCACGCCCGTCACGAGGGCGGCGACGCTCACCGCGAGGGCGGTTCCCAGGGTGTTCAGCGCGCCGTGCGCCACACGGGCCAGGACGTCCCGGCCGAGGCCGTCGGTGCCGAACGGGTGGGCCCCGGAAGGCCCTTGAAGCCGGGCGAGGGGGTCCAGGGCGAGCGGGTCGCGGGGCAGGCCGAGCCCGATGACCGCGAGGAGCAGACCTCCGTACAGCAGGGGCAGGGCGCGGCGGGCGGGCGGGGCGGGCCGGTGCAGGGAGTTCAGGGCGCCGTCGCGCAGTGCGGGGCCGATCATCAGGCGCACCCCGAGGCGGGCCAGGAGCGCGGCGGCCGCGGCGAGCAGGACGAGCGCGAGGGTGCCGGTCTGCAGGACGGGCAGGTCCTGCGCGACAGCGGCCCGCAGCGTCAGCCGGCCGAGGCCGGGGATGTCGAAGATCTGCTCCACGGCGACCGATCCGCCCGTCAGACCGACCACGAACAGACCCGCGTTGGGCAGGAGCCCGGGGACGCAGCGGCGCAGTGCCTGCCTGGCCACGGCCCCCGGCGGGACGCCTCGGGCGGCGGCCGCCAGGGCCCACGGTTCGGCGAACGCGGCGGGCAGCAGGTCGTCGAGCATGCGCCCGAGGACCGCTCCGGCGGGCAGACCGAGGGCGACGGCGGGCAGGACCATCCACCTGGGGCCGTACCAGCCCAGGGCGGGCAGCCAGCCGAGCTGTACGCCGATCACCGAGGCCAGCACGGAGGCGACGAGGAACTCGGGCAGCGCGGCCAGCACCGCCGACCCGGTCCCACCCGGACCCCGTCCGCCGAGGCGGCGCCGCGAGCCGAGCCGGAGCGTGCGGGCGCACACGGCCGCGGTGGTGACGACGGCGACGGCGAGAGCGCCGGTCATCAGCAGCAGGGAGGCTCCGAACGCCTCCGCCGTGGCCGGCAGTACCTCGGTGCCGGAGACCCAGGACCGGCCGGCGTCGCCGTGCAGCAGTCCGCCGAGCCACTGGCCGAGCAGGCGCAGCGGGCCGTCGTCGAGGCCGAGTCCGTCCCGGACGGCGCGGAGCGTCTCGGGGTCGGGATCGCGCTCCGCCGAGCGGGCCTTGAGCACGGTCAGCGCGGGATCGGTACGCGACAGCCAGGGCAGCAGGCCGATGGCACACACCAGGGCGGCGGTGAGCACGGTCCGCCACACCAGCGTGGGGCCACCGCCCCGCGCGAGACCACGCAGGGCGGCGGTGCGACCGTTCCGGGGAGAGGCTACGGGCTTCAGCTTCGGGTCCCGGTGCCGACGAAGTCCCGCTCGTACGGGTCGAGCAGCGCGCCCTTCACGGAGGCGCCGACCCCGGTCACGACCTTGAGGTGGACGAGGGGGATCACCGCGTCCGTGCGGAGGACGGCGGCCTCCGCCTTCATCGCGGCGTCCTGCCGCTCGGCCGGGTCGGCCTCGGCCGCGGCCGCGTCCACGAGCCGGTCGACGTCCTTGTCGCACAGGAACGACAGGTTGTAGCCGCCGTCGCAGGTGTAGTCGCCGGCGAGGACGGTGACGGGGTCTCCGGTGTCGAGCATCATGTTGCGGGAGACGACGGCGGCGTCGAACTTCGCGGCCAGCAGGTCGCTCTCCAGGCGCGCGTAGGCGCGTACCTCCAGCTTCACCGCGAAGCCGGCCTTCTGCAGCTGCTGTTGGAGGACCTGGGCGGTCTCGGGCAGCTCGGGCCGGTCGTTGTAGGTGGCGACGGTGATGCTCCTGCCCCGGGGGTCGGTGGCCTTCGCCCGGCCGGTCGGCTCGGCGCGCTTGCCGGCCGCCCAGGTCAGAGCCGGACCGTAGAGGCCCCGGGCGGGCTCGGCGTATCCCTCGTACACCCCCTTGGCGACGGCGGAGGTGTCGATCGCCTCCCGTGCCGCGGCCCGCAGGCCCGCGTCGGTGAAGACGCCGGACCTGGTGTTGAGGTACAGGCTGGTGTTGCGGGCGGTGTTGGTCTCGTGGACGGTGTCCTTGTCCAGGGAGGCGACCTGGGCGACCGGAAGCGCCTCGGCGATGTCGACGTCCTTGGTGCGCAGGGCGTTGGCGCGGGCGGTGCCGTCGGAGACGAACTTGGCGTCGATGCCGGAGGCCTGGGCGCGTCCGCCCCAGTAGTCGTCGAAGCGGTCCAGCGCCGCGGCCGTGTCGCCGGTGGTCTTCGTGAGTGCGAAGGGGCCGGTGGCGGTGCCCATCGGGTTCACCTTGCCGTCCTTCCCGTACGCCTTCGCGGAGAACACGGCCAGGCTGGGGTTGGTCAGCCGCAGCGGCAGCACCGGGTCGGCCTGGTCGGTCGTGACCCTGACCCGGTCCTCGCCCACGGCCTCGGCGGTCAGCCGCACCCCCGAGACGGCGGCGGGAGCGGGCTTGGCCGCCACGGCGTGGGTGAGGGCGGAGGCGACGGCCTTCGCGGTGACCTCCGTCCCGTCCTGGAACCTGGCGTCCCGCAGCGTGAACACCCAGCTCTTTCCGCCCTGTTCGCTGCTCCACGACTCGGCGAGGGCCGGCACCGCGGTGCCGTTGGCGTCCAGGTGGGTCAGGCCCTCGGCCACCCCGAGCCGGGAGAGGATGAAGGCGTCCAGCCCGTACGGCGAGTAGTTCTCCGCGGGCTGGAAGGCGAGGGCGACGCTCAGCCGTCCGCCGGTGCCGGAGCCGGAGGAGTCCGTGGAGGTGTCGTCGCTGTCGGACGCGAAACACCCGGTCAGCAGCGGGGCGAGGAGCAGGCCGGCGGTCAGCCGACGGCGGGGCGGTGTCATGGTCGTGTCTCTTGATCTTTCGTGCTGGTCAAGGCATGATCGAAGTCAATGAAGGGTAAATGATTATCGTTTTTATTTAAAGTCGGAGTCGTGGGGCGTGCGGCGGGTCATGGCATCGGGACCTCGAAGTGGAGGATTCCCTGACTGTCCGCCAGCTCCCGTTCGTCGCATACCAGTTCGCCGAGTGCCCGCCACAGTGCCTCCGCGCCCGGTGATGTCGGGTCGGTGTGCAGGTAGACCGAGCGGTAGCCGCCGTCGGCGCGGGCGAACTCCCTCAGTTCGCCGACCAGTCGGCGCGCGAGGCCGCGCCTGCGGTGCTCGGGGCGCACGTACACCCGCCGCAACTGGGCGGTCTCGCCCGACGGGTAACGCTCCGCCAGCCACCGGGGGTTCGGCGGATGGGCGGGGCCGCGCGAGTCGAGCGCGGCGGTGGCGGCCACCGTTTGGTCCGCCTCGCTGACGGCCACCAGCAGGGTGTGCCGGGAAGGTGCGAGGTAGAAGGAGTCCGGGTCGATGATGTCGGCGTGCCAGCGCGGCACGAACCCGGTGCCGAAGTCCCGGTAGACGGTGTCGAGCATCACGGCGCGCGCCTCGCCGAGGTCGTCCGGGGTCGCCGTCCTGATGCGGTAGTCATGCATCTGCGCATGATATGCAATAAGCCATCGGTGTTCGACGACCCCTCAAAGGGCCTGAAGGACCGGGCTTTCGGCGTCCACTCGGCCCCGCGCGTCGTCGCGGGCGACGGTCGGGACGCGCCCGGCCGCCCGGAGGCCGGCGGCACGGACCCGCGGAGCGAGTGAGCCGTGACGAGGGACACCACACACCTGAGCGGCGATAAAGGGCGCGGATAGGGGTACTGCCTGTGGTGCCCGAAAAGGGCGTCGCATCTCTATCTGGCGGAGGATCGCATATATGGGAAGGGATCCGCAGGTTGTGGTCGTGACGGGCGCCAGCGGCGGTATCGGCCGGGCCACGGCACGGGCGTTCGGTGCTCGAGGGGCGAAGGTGGCGCTGCTCGCGCGCGGTGAGAAGGGGCTGGAGGGGGCGGCGCAGGAGGTGCGGGCCGCGGGCGGCACGGCACTGCCGCTGACCGTGGACACCTCCCGTTTCGAGGACCTCCAGGGCGCGGTGCGGCGGATCGAGGAAGAGCTCGGGCCGATCGACGTGTGGGTGAACGTGGCGTTCACCTCGGTGTTCGCCCCGTTCACCCAGGTTCGGCCGGAGGAGTTCAAACGGGTCACCGAGGTGACCTACCTCGGCTACGTCCACGGCACCAGGGCGGCACTGGACGTGATGCTCCCCAGGGATCGCGGGACGATCGTGCAGGTGGGCTCCGCCCTCGCGTATCGGGGGATCCCGCTGCAGTCGGCGTACTGCGGCGCCAAGCACGCCATCCAGGGATTCCACGACTCGCTGCGCTGCGAGCTGCTGCACGACAAGAGCAACGTGCGGGTGACGATGGTGCAGATGCCGGCGGTGAACACCCCCCAGTTCAGCTGGGTGCTCTCCCGCCTGCCGCGGCAGGCCCAGCCCGTACCGCCGATCTACCAGCCCGAGGTCGCCGCCAAGGCGGTGCTGTACGCGGCCGACCACCCCAAGCGGCGCGAGTACTGGGTGGGCGGCACCACCGCGGCGACGCTGATCGCCAACAAGTTCGCGCCGGGCCTGCTGGACCGCTATCTGGCCCGCACCGGATACGGCTCCCAGCAGACCGGACGGCCACACGATCCCGACCAGCCGGCCAACCTGTGGGAGCCGGCCGACAGCGACGACGGCCGCGACTTCGGCGCCCACGGCATCTTCGACGACACGTCCACCCGGCGCAGCTACCAGCTGTGGGCCTCCCAGCACCACGGCCTGCTCGGCGCCGCCGCGGTGGTCGCCGCGGCCGCGGCGGGCGCCCTGGCCACCCGGGCCGCCCGCGGCTGACCGTCGCTCCGTCAGGAAAGGGGGCAGTGCCGTGCCGCTGCGCATCGAGGACTACGCGCTGCTGGGCGACACCCAGACCGCCGCGCTGGTCGGCTACGACGGGTCCATCGACTGGCTGTGCCTGCCCCGGTTCGACTCCGGGGCGTGTTTCGCCGCGATCCTGGGCGGCCCGGAGAACGGCCGGTGGCTGCTGGCCCCGGCCGGTGAACGGCGGGCCGTGGCGCGCCGCTACCGCGGCGACAGCCTCGTCCTGGAAACCGACCACGCCAACGCGGACGGCCGGGTGCGGGTCACCGACTTCATGCCGGTCCGAGAGGAACACCCGGTGCTGATCCGCGTGGTCGAGGGCCTCGAGGGCCGGGTGGACATGCGCTCGCAGCTGCGTCTGCGGTTCGACTACGGGCACGTCGTGCCGTGGATCCGCGGCGACGGGCGCCGCCGCTACGCGTACGCCGGCCCCGACACCGTCGTGATGGACGCCGACGTGGACTGCCGCACCGAGGCCGGCACCTGCACCGCCGACTTCACCGTCGGCGAGGGCGAACGAGTGGCCTTCCGGATCGCCTGGTGCGGGCCGCGCCGGCAACCGCCCGGCGCCTTCGACGCCGAGCGGGCCACAGCGGCGGCCACGGCCACCGAGCGGTGGTGGCAGCACTGGGTGGAGGGCTGCGCCTACCGCGGCGACCACCGGCAGGCGGTGGTGCGGTCCCTCCTCACGCTGAAGGCCCTCAGCTACGCCCCCAGCGGAGGCATCGTCGCCGCGCCGACCGCCTCGCTGCCCGAGCAGCTCGGCGGCGTGCGCAACTGGGACTACCGCTACTGCTGGCTGCGCGACGCCACCTTCACCCTGATGGCCCTGCTGGACGCGGGCTACGAGCAGGAGGCGGTCGCCTGGCGGGAGTGGCTGCTGCGGGCACTGGCCGGTGAACCGCGGCAGATGCAGATCATGTACGGCGTCGAGGGTGAGCGCCGCCTGACCGAGTCGACCCTCGATCACCTGCCGGGCTACGCCGGCTCACGACCCGTGCGGATCGGCAACGCCGCCTCCGGGCAGGTCCAGCTCGACGTCTACGGCGAGGTCATGGACGCCCTGCACCAGGCCCGGATGCACGGGGTCCCCCCGCAGCAGGACGCCTGGGACATCCAGTGTGCGCTGATGGACCACCTCGAAGCGCACTGGCGGGATCCGGACAACGGCATCTGGGAGATGCGCGGGCCCCGCCACGACTTCACCCACTCCAAGATCATGGCGTGGGTGGCGGCCGACCGGGCCGTCAAGGCCGTCGACCACTTCTCCCTCGACGGCCCGGCCGACCGGTGGAAGCGGCTGCGGCAGGAGATCTTCGACGAGGTGTGCGAACACGGCTACGACGCCCGACGGGGCACGTTCACCCAGCACTTCGGCTCCAGGACCCTGGACGCCTCCTTGCTGCTGATCCCGTCCATGGGGTTCCTGCCCGCGACCGACGAGCGGATGAAGGGCACCGTCTCGGCGATCGAGAAGGAGCTGTGCCAGGACGGCTTCGTCCAGCGCTACACCACGACCGGGACCGAGGCCGTCGACGGCCTCCCGGCGGGTGAAGGGGTCTTCCTGCCGTGCACGTTCTGGCTGGCCGACAACTACATCCTGCAAGGCCGCACAGAGGAAGGCAGGGCCCTGTTCGAGCGGCTGCTGGCCCTGCGCAACGACCTCGGCCTACTCTCCGAGGAGTACGACACCAGCCACGGGAGGCTGATCGGCAACTTCCCCCAGGCCTTCTCCCACGTGCCGCTGGTCATCACCGCCCAGAACCTCACCGACGGCGGCGGGCCCGGCCACCACCGGGGCGGCGGCGAACCCCGCGGCCGCGGGAAGACGAAGGCCGGCGGCCAGGATTCCGGCCGCAAGGGCAGCGGGCACCGGACATGACCGGGCCGCGACCGGGCTCACCGCTCCGCGGGCAGCCCGGGCCACGCTCCTGCCGGCCGCGCCCGGTGCCGTCGCCGACGGCGGTCACCACCGGCGAACCGCCGCGGGGCCACGGCGTGTCATGCGCCTCCCGGGCGCCCGGCATCCGATCCAGGCCGCTGTCACCGCCCGGCGGCCCACCCCCGGGTGCTGTCCGTCGGCGGTGTCGCAGACGTCCCGCACGCGGCCGGAATGCTCGCCCCGGCCGCGGCCGATGACCGCCGGCAGGGCCGCGCGGCAGCGGATGCCGCCCGGCCGCCCTCCCGGCGAGCGCAGGCCTCGCCACCGCCCGGCACTGGGGCCGCCGGTGATGTCGCCATCAGCAGGCACGTCGCGGTCGCGGCCGATGACCGCGGCGCGGGCGGCGGCCGGGCGGGGCGTCGTGCCGGACGGCGTGGGGCCGGTCCGGCAGGCGCTCCTCCCGGCGCCGGACCACCTGCTGTCCGTGCCCGCGAAACAGACCCCGTGGCACACGCAAGAGCGGGTACTCGTCGTCGCGGCGGCGGCCGGAGCGCCGACCGCCGGGTGAGAAATCCTGCACGGTCCGGGAAAGGCGGTTCTCCCTCGATGACACGCACAGCTTCCTACGACTCCTCCGCGGTGGACGTGGCCGGTCTGGAGGCGGCGCTGCGCGCCGAGGTCGATGCGGAGGTACGGTTCGACGCCGGCAGCAGAGGCGCCTACGCCACGGACGGCTCCAACTACCGCCAGGTGCCGATCGGCGTGGTCGTTCCGCGCACCGTGGAAGCCGGGGCACTCGCCGTGCGGGTGTGCGCCCGGTTCGGGGCGCCGGTCCTCTCGCGGGGCGGCGGCACCAGCCTGGCGGGCCAGTCGACCAACACGGCCGTCGTGATCGACTGGACCAAGTACTGCCACCGTCTGATCTCGGTGGACCCGGACGCGCGTACCTGTGTGGTGGAGCCGGGGATCGTCCTGGACGAGCTGAACCGGCGGCTGTCCGACCACCGCCTGCAGTTCGGGCCGAAGCCCTCCACCCACAGCCACTGCGCCCTGGGCGGCATGATCGGCAACAACTCGTGCGGCGCCTCCGCGCAGGCGTACGGCAAGACCGTCGACAACGTGCGCCGGCTGGAGATCCTCACCTACGACGGGCTGCGCATGTGGGTGGGACCGACGTCGAAGGCCGAACGGGCCCGGATCGCCGCCGAGGGCGGGCGCAGGGCCGAGATCCACGAGGGCCTGGACCGCATCGTCACCGAGTACCTCGCGGACATCCGGCGCGGCTACCCGAAGATCCCGCGCCGGGTCTCCGGCTACAACCTCGACTCGCTGCTGCCGGAGAACGGCTTCGACGTCGCCAAGGCCCTGGTCGGCAGCGAGGGCACCCTCGTCACCGTCCTGCGCGCGGAACTCGACCTGGTGCCGGTGCCGGAGTACCAGTCGTTGCTGGTGCTCGGCTACGACGACATCTGCCGCGCCGGCGACGACGTGTCGCACCTGCTGGAGCACTGCTCGCCCACCCAACTGGAGGCGCTGGACGGGCGGATGGCCCAACTGATGCGCGAGGAGGGCGCCTACCTCGACTCCCTCGACGTCCTGCCCGAGGGCGATGCCTGGCTGCTCCTGCAGTTCAGCGGGGACAGCCAGGACGGGGTCGACGAGCAGGCGCACACCTTGCTGCGTGCCCTGGGCCGCAGCGAGAAGGACCCCGGTGTCGCCTTCTCCGACGATCCCGCCCGCGAGCAGAAGATGCTCAAGGCCCGCGAGGCCGGCCTCGGCGTCACGGCGCGGCCGCCGGACGACCGCGAGACCTGGGAAGGCTGGGAGGACTCGGCCGTCCCGCCGGAACGGCTCGGCGACTACCTGCGCGACCTCAAGCAGCTGTTCGAGGAGTTCGACTACGACCATCCCTCGCTGTACGGGCACTTCGGCCAGGGCTGCGTGCACACCCGGATCCCGTTCGGGCTGAAGACCGCCGAGGGCGTGGCGGTCTTCCGCCGTTTCCTGGAGCGCGCCGCCGACCTCGTCGCCTCCTACGGCGGCTCCCTGTCCGGGGAGCACGGCGACGGCCAGTCCCGCGGCGAGCTGCTCACGAGGATGTTCGGCGAGCGGCTCGTGAACGCCTTCGGCGAGATGAAGGCGCTGTTCGACCCCGGCAACCGGATGAACCCGGGCAAGGTCGTCGACCCCAACCCGGTCGACGGACAGCTGCGCCTCGGCCCCACCTGGAGGCCGGCCACACCGGAGACGCACTTCGGCTATCCGGAGGACGACCACTCCTTCACCCGCGCGGTGATGCGCTGCGTCGGCATCGGCAACTGCCGCAGCCACTCCGGTGGCGTCATGTGCCCCTCCTACCGGGCCACCAAGGAGGAGGAGCACTCCACACGCGGCCGGGCCCGGCTGCTGTTCGAGATGCTCGACGGTCACGCCGACTCCGCGGTCACCGACGGGTGGCGCTCCACCGAGGTCCGCGATGCGCTGGATCTGTGCCTGGCCTGCAAGGGCTGCAAGTCCGACTGCCCGGTGAACGTCGACATGGCCACCTACAAGGCCGAGTTCCTCGCCCACCACTACTCCGGCCGGCTGCGCCCCGCGGCCCACTACTCCATGGGCTGGCTGCCGCTGTGGGCCCGGCTCTCCCGCATCGCCCCCACGCTCGTCAACACCGTGCTGCACGCACCCGGCCTGGCGCGGGCCGGCAAGCGGCTGGCGGGCGTTGACACGGCCCGCGAGGCGCCGGTGTTCGCGCCGGAGTCCTTCCTCGAGTGGTGGCGGGCCCGCGGCGCCGACGAACCGGACCCGGCCGACCCGCGGACCGTGGTGCTGTGGCCGGACACCTTCAGCACCTACTTCCACCCCTCCATCGCACAGTCGGCGGTACGCGTCCTCGAGGACGCGGGCTTCGACGTCGCCGTACCCGCCCGGCCGGTGTGCTGCGGGCTGACCTGGATCTCCACCGGGCAGCTCACCGTCGCCGAGAAGGTGCTGCGACGCACCCTCGGCGTGCTGCGGCCCTATCTGGAGCACGGGACGCCCATCATCGGGCTGGAACCCTCCTGCACCGCCGTCTTCCGCTCCGACGCACCCGAACTCATGCCCGCGGACCAGGACGTGAAGCGCCTCGCCGGGCAGGTCCGCACCTTCGCCGAACAGCTCGTCCACCACGCCCCCGACGGCTGGCGACCGCCCCGGCTCGCCCGGCAGGCGACCGTGCAGACCCACTGCCACCAGCACGCGATCACGAAGTTCGACGCCGACGAGGAACTGATGCGCCGCGCCCACCTCGACGCCGACGTCCTCGACGAGGGCTGCTGCGGTCTGGCCGGCAACTTCGGCTTCGAACGCGGCCACCACGAGGTCTCCATGGCCGTCGCCGAACAGGGCGTCCTGCCCGCCGTACGCGACGCGGCCCCCGGCAGCCTGCTGCTCGCCGACGGCTTCAGCTGCCGCACCCAGATCGAGCAGGGCGGCACCGGCCGCCGCGCCCTGCATCTGGCCGAGGCACTCGCCCTCGGCCTGGACGGCACCCTGCCCGGCGAGCACCCCGAACGACTGGCCCAGCGGCCCAAGGAGCCCTCGCGCGCCGCCCGGTGGGCCACCGCCGCGTCCGCCGCCGCTGTCACCGCGGCCGCCGCGGCGGCGGCCGGACGCACCGCCCTGCGCTCGCACAACCGCCGCGCCTGACCACACCCGCAACGCACACACCGGAAAGGTCTCACATGTCGATGAAGGTCTCCGACCACGTTCTCGAGCGCCTGCGCGACTGGGGCGTGCAGCACGTCTTCGCCTACCCCGGTGACGGCATCAACGGCCTGCTGGCGGCCTGGGGCCGGGCCGACGACAACCCCCGGTTCATCCAGGCCCGCCACGAGGAGATGGCCGCCTTCGAGGCGGTCGGCTACGCCAAGTTCTCCGGCAGGGTCGGCGTGTGCGCCGCCACCTCCGGACCGGGCGCCATCCACCTGCTCAACGGCCTGTACGACGCCAAACTCGACCACGTGCCCGTCGTCGCCATCGTGGGGCAGACCAACCGCAGCGCCATGGGCGGGTCCTACCAGCAGGAGGTCGACCTGCTGAGCCTGTACAAGGACGTCGCCTCCGACTTCTGCGAGATGGTGACCGTCCCCGAACAGCTGCCCAACGTGCTGGACCGGGCGATGCGCACCGCCATGTCGCGCCGCTCGGTCACCGCCGTCATCATCCCCGCCGACGTGCAGGAGCTGGACTACTCGCCGCCCGAGCACGCCTTCAAGATGGTCCCCTCCAGTCTCGGCATGCCCCACTACGCGCCCGTGCCGTCCGACGAGGACCTCACCCGCGCCGCCGAGGTGCTCAACGCCGGGGAGAAGGTCGCGATCCTGATCGGGCAGGGCGCCCGCGGGGCACGGCAGGAGGTCATGGCGGTGGCCGAGCGGCTCGGTGCCGGCGTCGCCAAGGCCCTGCTGGGCAAGGACGCCCTGGACGACGACCTGCCGTACGTCACCGGCTCCATCGGTCTTCTCGGCACGCGCCCGTCGTACGAGCTGATGATGGACTGCGACACGCTCCTCGTCATCGGCTCCTCCTTCCCCTACACCCAGTTCCTGCCGAAGTTCGGGCAGGCCCGGGCCGTGCAGATCGACATCGACGCGCACATGGTCGGCATGCGCTACCCGTTCGAGGCCAACCTCGTCGGCGACGCCCGCCAGACGCTGACGAGGCTGCTGCCGCTGCTGGAACCGGCCAAGGACCACAGCTGGCGCAAGAAGGTCGAGAAGGACGTCGCCCGCTGGTGGGAGGTCATGCAGCGACGCGCCGCCGTCGACGCCGACCCCATCAACCCCGAGTACGTCGCCCACGCCCTGAACGACCTGCTGCCGGACAACGTCATCCTCGCCGCCGACTCCGGCTCCGCCGCCAACTGGTACGCCCGCCATCTCAAGCTGCGCGGCGCCATGCGCGGCTCGCTGTCCGGAACGCTCGCCACCATGGGGCCGGGCGTGCCGTACGTCATCGGCGCCAAGTTCGCCCACGGCGACCGTCCGGCCGTCGCGCTGGTGGGGGACGGGGCGATGCAGATGAACGGCATGGCGGAGCTGATCACCATCGGGAAGTACTACCGGGAGTGGGAGGATCCGCGGCTGATCGTGGCCGTGCTGAACAACCAGGATCTCAACCAGGTCACCTGGGAGATGCGCGCCATGGCAGGGGCCCCGCAGTTCCTGCCCTCCCAGTCGATCCCCGACTTCCGCTACGCCGACGTCGCCCGTCTGGCCGGTCTGGAGGGCCTGCGCATCGAGAAGCCGCAGGACGTGCGGGGCGCTTGGGAGACGGCGCTGGCCGCCGACAAGCCCGTCGTGCTCGACTTCGTCACCGACCCGGCGGTGCCCCCCATCCCGCCGCACGCCTCCCTGGACCAGATCGAGGCCGCGGCGACAGCCGTCCTCAAGGGCGACAGCGACCGCGCCGCCATGGTCCGCCAGGGGTTCAAGGCCAAGGTCCAGGAGTTCCTGCCCGGCGGTCGGCACCGGGAGGACCGACCCGGCGCCGGGGACGAGACCTGACCGGCGACGACGACCGGCCCGCGGCGCGTGAGCGCCGCGGGCCGTCACTTCATGGAATGAACGTCACCTCTGGAAAAGGCGGCGACACCGCCGGCGTGCTCGTCAGTTGACGCG
>NZ_JBNCAQ010000003.1:0-93872 GCF_049808595.1 Streptomyces aurantiaciflavus
AGCAAGGAGTGCCCGTGAACATCGGTGAGATTGCCCAGCGGGCTGGTGTCTCGCGGAGCACGGTGTCGTACGCGCTCAGCGGCAAGCGGCCCGTGTCCGAGGACACCCGTCAGAAGATCCAGCGGGTGATCGACGAGCTGGGTTACCGGCCCAACGCGAGTGCGCGGGCGCTGGCCAACGGCCGGACCAGCACGATCGGGCTGGTCTTCCCGCCGGCCGGGAACCACTACACCGGGATGCAGCTGGACTTCATCGGCAGTGTGGTGGAGGCCGCCGCGGCCCACGACTACGACGTGCTGCTGTCGCCGAGCGGGGTGGACAGCGACCGCTCGTTCCAGCGGCTGCTGGGGGAGCGGCGGGTCGACGGGGCGATCCTGATGGAGATCAGGCTGGCGGACGACAGGGTCGATCACCTGGCCGCACTCGGCTTCCCCGCGGTCGCCATCGGCCGTACCGCCCGCCCGGAGGACGGCTGGTGGGTGGGTCTGGACCACACCGCGCTGGCGGCGGCCTGCGTGCACCATCTGGCGGATCTCGGCCACGGCCGGGTCGCCTTCGTCAACCGTCCCGAGCAGTTGCTGCGGGCGGGGTACGAGTCCGCGCACCGGGGCCTGGAGGGCTTCACCAAGGCCGCGGCCGAGCGCGGGCTGACGGTGCGGACGTACTGCTGCGGGGACGACGCCGCCTCGGGTCAGGCGTGCATGGAGCGGATCCTGCACGACGACCCGGCCACCACCGCTGTGGTCACGCTGAACGAGGCCGCCCTGGGGGGCCTGTACCGGGGGCTCGCCCAGGCCGGCCGCCATGTGCCGCGCGACTTCTTCTCCGTCACGGGGGTCGTGGCCGGCCGGTGGGCGGAGACGGTGACCCCGCAGCTGACCGCGGCGGACGTGCCGGCGGAGGAGATGGGCCGCCGAGCCGTCGACCTGCTCGTCGAACGGCTCGACCACCCCACCGCGCCGCCCCGGCACCACCTCCTCGCACCCCCGATCTCCCTGCGGGCCAGCACCGGACCCGCCGGCGGTACCCCCACCGCGGACATCCCGCGCGCCTGACCGCCCATCACCAACCCCGTCCTCCCTTCTTTCCTCCCTCCCTTCCTCCTCGCACCGGGCACCCAGCCCCCGCCGCCGTTCGGCGTGCCATGCCACCACCTCGCCGCAGCCTGGCGCCTCCTCGGCAAGAGCTGACGGCCGACGACTTTCACGAGCACCCACACGTCCGGCACGGGGGCCGGCGCAGCACCAACCAGCCCTATCCCTGAAGGGACGTAAGCACATGCCAAGAATCGGGCAAAGACGCTCGACCACGAGACGCCTTCTCCGCGGCGTCACCAGGACGCTGCTCCCGCTGACCGTCATAGCCGGTGTCTCCACCCTGACGGCGACGCCGGCCTCCGCCGCCACCCCCACCCTCACCGTCGACCTGGGCACCACCACCGGAGCCTTCCGCGGCGGCGCGTCGGGAGCGCTGTACGGCCTGTACGGGCAGGACGTGCCGACGAACAACCTCATCGAGGGGATGGGGCTGAAGACCACCAACACCAAGTACCAGGACGGACAGCAGCACCCCGGTTCGGACGCCCTGGAGATCGCCAAGCCGTTCGTGGACAGCGGCGGCGGGGACGTCTTCATCTACATGACGGACGTGTACCGGGCCAACTACGAACGGACCAGCTACGCGGCCTACCAGACGGCCATGAGGACGCAGGTCGAGCAGGCGATGGCCAGCCCCTATGCGAGCCACATCGTCTTCATCCCCTACAACGAGCCCGACCTGAACTGGTTCAGCGGCATGCGCACCAACGCGACGGCGCTGGCCAACTTCAACGCCGAGTGGCGCCAGACCTACAACTTCATCAAGGGCATCTGGCCGGCGGCACGCCTGGCAGGGCCCAACACCTCCAGCTACACCAGCTCCTCCCTCAGCGGCTTCCTCACGTACTGCAAGGCCAACAACTGCCTGCCCGACGTCGTCACCTGGCACACCCTGGGCAGCCCGGCGGACGTCCGCGGCACCGTCGACTCCTACCGCGCGGTCGAGGCCGCCGCGGGAATCACCTCCCCGATCACCGTCAACCTCAACGAGTACGCCCACCGCTACCACCTGACCGACCCCGGCCAGATGGTCCAGTGGATGGCGGGCATCGAGGACGAGAAGATCGACGGGAACCTGCCGTACTGGAACATCAACGGCAACCTCGGCGACTCCGCCGCCGCCCAGAACACCCCCAACGCCCAGTGGTGGCTGTACAACTGGTACAGCTCCATGAGCGGCAACACCGTCAAGGTCACCGGCGCGGCGAACAACGCCGCGTACACCCTCCAGGGCCTGGCGAGTCTGGACACGGCCAAGAAGCAGGCCCGTGTCATCCTCGCCGGGGGCGGCACCAGCGGCGACTCCAGCACGGTCATCAAGAACATCGACCCGGCGGTCTTCGGCAGCACCGTGCACGTCAGCGTGTTCCAGGACCGCTACAGCGGCTACATCGGCGCTGCGGCCACCCCGACCCGGCTCTCCGACGCGGACGTGGCCGTGGCCGCCGACGGATCGATCACCGTCCCCATCACCCTCGACGCGATGTCCGCGTACCAGGTGATCGTCTCCCCGGGCGGCACCGGCTCCGCCACCGCCTCCGACAGCACCTGGCGGGCCACGTACGAGGCCGAGAACGCCACGCTCAGCGGCAGCGGCTACAACATCAACACCGAGGGCACGACCGGCAACGTCAGTAAGTTCGCCACCTCGGGCACCAAGGACGTCGGAGGCCTGCGCACCGGATCCACCACGGTGATCTCCTTCCCCGTCTCCGTCCCCACCACCGGCGACTACAACCTCTCGGTGTTCGGCAACAGCTACGCCAAGGACGCCGACGTCAAGGGCCCGACGAACGTGTACGCACGCGTCGACGGCGGCGCGTCGGCCAGGATCGACATACCGGTCGGCTTCCAGTGGGTCGTGTGGGGGCACAGCGACGCCACCGTGCATCTCACCGCGGGCAGCCACACCATCACCCTGGCCACCACCGGCGACAACGGCGCGACGACCGTCGGCGACGCCATCATCGACAAGATCGACCTCCAGTACCAGGACGCCGCCGTCCAGGGCACCACGCTCTACGAGGCCGAGCAGGCCACCCTGTCCGACAGCGGCACCGCCACCTACACCGCCCAGGGCCAGTCCGGCGCGGGCGCGGTGAACCTCACCTCCGGCAAGTCCGCCACCTTCTGGGTCTACTCCGCACGGGACGGATACGCGGACCTGACCGTCCGCTACCGCAACACCGGCCAGGCCGCCCTCACCGTCAACGGCCGGACCGTCAACGACCAGACCCTCTCCGGCGCGACGACCGGCGCCTGGTCCACCTCCACCAACCGGGTCCACCTCAACGGCGGCATCAACAAGGTCAAGGTGACCGGGAGCAGCGGCACCCTCGCCCTGGACGACCTGGCCGTCACCCCGTTCAGCGCCACCGACCCCGTCACCACCGGCAACGTCGTCACCTACCAGGCCGAGAACGGCACCCTCACCGGCACCGCGGCCGTCGACACCACCTACAGCCAGGCCAACGGCGGCGTCGTCACCGGCATCGGCAACGGAACCGCCAACTCCCTCACCCTCGACGTCAACGCGCCCGCAGCCGGCACCTACGCCATGACCATGCGCTTCGCCAACGCCGAGGAACTGCCCTCCAACCACTACAACCCCGACCTGTACGCCGAGCACGCCGACGTCAGCGTCAACGGCGGCACCGCCACCCGCGTCAACTTCGCCAGCACCCTGCACTGGAACCAGTTCGAGGATTACACCGTCCCCGTCACCCTCACCAAGGGCGCCAACACCGTCAAGTTCACCGCCTCACAGCTGTACAACTGGGACGGCACCACCATCGGCGTGGTCTACTCCGGCGGCGGCAGCGACATCGGACAGCCCATGCGCTCCAGCTCCGCGCCCCACCTCGACCAGGTCTCCTTCGCACCCGCGGGCCTGCACATCGGGGCCTCGGCCGGCTTCTCCTCCACGGCCGTCGCCCAGCACAGCGGGCTCTGCCTCGAAGACCCCGCCCAGTCCACCGCCGACGGCATCCAGTACCGGCAGAACACCTGCGGAAGCGGGCAGGAGCAGGTCTTCGACTTCCACCCCGTCGCCGGCGCGACCGGCACCTACACCGTCGTCAACCACTCCAGCGGCAAGTGCCTGGACGTCTCGGCCTTCTCGACGGCCGACGGGGCCGCCGTCCAGCAGTGGACCTGCCTCAACGGCACCAACCAGCGCTTCACGCTCAGGCCGGTGACCGCGCTCGGCAACAGCCACGACTACCAGCTCGTCGCCGTGCACAGCGGCAAGTGCGTCGACGTCAGCACCGTCTCCACGGCACCCGGCGCCCTCGTCCACCAGTGGACCTGCGACGCGGCGAGCGCCCTGACCACCAAGAAGAACCAGATCTGGAGGCTCACCGGCAAGGACTGACCCGACCTCCACCACAACGGCACCTGACCGGGGGGGGGGGGGGGGGGGGGGGGGGGGGGGGGGGGCGCGGGCCCCCCCCGCCCCCGGGGCCGGGGGGGGCCCGCCCGCGCGTCCCGGGCGCCCCGACGCCCTTCACGGTGACGTCGCGGTCGGTGAGCGTCTCGTCATTGACCGAGGCCCCGGCCGCTCATGGCCACAGGCCTGAGAAGTCGATGCTCCGGGCCCACTCCGGGTGGTCTGTCAACGGATTGCGGTTGCCCTGGATCTCGGCGATGGCGGCGTTTCGGTGCAACTCGTACTCGCTCACCGGCTCGTTGTCGTGCCACGTCAGGAGACTGGGCAACCGGTTCCTGGGGAACTCGCCCGGGGAGTCGCCGACCAGCCCGGGGTAGCGCAGCAGGAAGTACAGGGTCGCCCGGGCGACGGTTCCCTTTCCTGCCGCAGGCTCGAACCCCACGTCCTCGCGCATTCCGCAGTCGTCCCGGACCGCTTCCTCGAAACCGGGGAAGTCGAAGTAGGGGAAGTTGCCGCGGAAGCTGTTGCAGCCCACCTCGCACGCGAACAGGTGGTGCAGGTCGCCCCGCATGGGCTCCTGCTTGGTGAACCAGGACTGCGGCACGACGTGTTCACAGTTGAAGGGCAGCGCTGCCTCGAGGGCGTCGAACTCGGCCTCGAACTCGGCAGGGCCCGCCGCGCTCTCGTGAAGGAGGAACTCCTGCATGCGGGCCAGCCGGGCTTCCTCCACGGCGGCGTCGGCGCGTATGAACTCCTCGGCGGAGAAGGCCTTGCCGGAGTAGATGCTGCGCAGCTTGCCGTCCCGGTGCAGGTCGACCCACGGGTACACCAGCCGGATCGGTTTGTACCTGGGCCGGGGCGAATGGGTCTCCTCCAGCAACTCGGTGAGGGCCTGGCGCAGCGTCCTGCCGTCGGTGGTGTCGATGCCCGCGTAGTAGGCGTCGCGTGCCTCATGGTCGCGGGTCCGGTCGTAGTAGGGCCGTTCCAGCCCGAGACGGAAGTTGACCAGGGCCGCGTTCAGGTCCCTCTCGACGGTCGTGGGCGTGGGTGTGGCTGTGGCTGTGGGGGTCGGCTGCGGCGTGGTCACGGTTTCGGCCGGGGGCGCGGGAGCGTCGATACCGAAGCTGATCCGCAGCGGGACGGTGAGCTGCGCGGCCCCGCCCGTCACGTACGCCGTGGATCCGTCGGGTCCGGCACCGTTCGCGGCCCCGTCGGCCCAGGGCGCGGATGTCGCGGACGGCGAGCCCTCGACCGGCGGGGAGGGGGTGACCGAGGCGGTGAAGACTTCGTCCCTCAGCCGCGCCGCCGTGCCGGTCAGGGTGATCTCGCGCAGCGCCTGCAGTACACGGCTGATGCGCACGCCCTCGTTGGCCTTCCAGGCCAGCCGGTGCTCGCCCGCCTCCGGGGTCCAGACCGTTCCGTCGATGCTCAGCGGCCGGCCCTCGGCGTCGGTCCTCGGGACGGCCGAGTGGTGCAGTGCGACGACCTCCCACTGGTCGTTGAAGACCGGTGAACCCGACGACCCCTGAAGGGTGTCGGACTCGTAGTGCAGGAACCGGTCCAGCACGTCGACGACCTGGTTCTCACGCAGCGCGAGCTGCTTGGGCTCGCCCCTGGGGTGCTGGATGATGTTGACGAACTCCCCGATGATGACCTTGCCCTGCGCTCCGCTGAGAGGCAGCCGGCCGAAGGCCGAGAGGGCGTCGCCCTGCGCGCTGTGTTCGGCGACCGCGACCACGCTGAAGTCCAGATCGTGGTCGGTCACGAAGAACCTTCGCGGCTCCAGCCGGAAGACCGCCGGTACGAGCGGACGCCCGTCGGGCCCTGTCTGGAACGCGAACGCGACGACGCTGCGGTCCGCTTCCTCCTGGCTGCGCAGTACGTGGTTGTTGGTGAGCAGAAGGGACGGGGAGACCATGAAGCCGGTGCCGTGACCGCCGCCGGGTCCGTTGATGGTGATCCGGCCGACGGAGCGGGCGGCCAGGGCGCCTTCCTCCAGGAACGCGACCGGAGTGAGATTGTTGCGCTCGATGAGGCGCTCCAGTCCCAGCACATCGCTGCCGAAGCTGTCCGGCGGCAGCTGCAGGGTGCTTCCCGCCGTCGTGACCGGTTCCGACGGTGTCTTCTCGATCGCCATGGCCAACGACCAGTCGGCGCCGAGCCGTGCCAGCCGCTTCTCGACTCGCTGCGGTTCGTCGGCGTACAGCACACCGCGCGTGTCCAGTACGGTTCGATTCCTCTCCCGCTGCTCGGTGCGGTTCGCGTAGCGTTCCGTGGCCATCGCCAGCTGCGACAGGTAGTCGGATTCCGTCTCGGATACGCGTTTCGCCGTCGTCATGGGACCGCCTCCTTGCCTGCTTGAAACGTGCCGGTGGTCGCTGGATCACGGCACCCGTGTGCGGCGCGCCCTCCGGCGGTCAGGGGTGCGGTCCCCCCAAGCACGGCTCTCGCGCCTTCCGCCGCTCCGCTGTGACCGGCGGCTTCCGGGGCCGGCGTGTGCCCGCGGCCGCCGTGTGCCCGCGGCCGCCGCTCCGTGGAGCCGCCCGGGCCGCTGTGCCGGTCACGGGGGCACCCATCTCGATGTCGACCTCTCGATGCCGCCCTCTCGCCACCTGATCCGGCGGACGCGATCGCGCAGTGCGTCGCAGGCACCGGGCTGGGCGGTGACGTGGTCCGCGTCACCGTCCATGGCGCTCTCGTCCATGCGGCGGACCGCTGCGGTCTCCGCACGCCTCCGTACGTCGTCACCTGCGCTGATGGCGATCGCTCATCCGGCGCTGACGACGTGGGCCTCTTCACAACATGGTGAGCCTGCGACGCGGCCGCTGCAACTGGGCGGGGACGGTGGTATCGCGCTCGCTCCGTCGGGGAAACAGCGGGCGTTTCGCTTACGTGATGGCCCGTCAGGAGAGTGGAAGCGGGCGAGGTCTCCCGAGCGGGCGACTCGCCGGTGAAGACGCCGGGTTCCTCGTCCGGTGCAGGCGCGAAGTCCGGTGCAGGCGCTTCGTCCGACGCGTGGGGGAGGCGTGGAAGCCATGTGGCGCAACAGGCTCGGAAACCTCGGTACTACTCTGATGCCCCTGAACGGCTTTTCGAAGTGCGGCACATGGGAAAGGTGACCGGCGATGTCGCTGAGCCTCGGCGATCCGGAGTCCATTGGTGGCTATGCGCTCGTCGACCGGCTCGGTAGCGGCGGGATGGGTGTCGTCTATCTGGGGCGCTCCGACTCGGGCCGGCGGGTCGCGGTCAAGGTCGTGCACGCGGGGTACGCGCAGGACGAGGAGTTCCGGACGCGCTTCAGGCAGGAGGTCACGGCGGCCCGACGGGTGAGCGGGGCTTTCACGGCCCCGGTGGTGGACGCCGATCCGGACGCCGAACAGCCGTGGATGGCGACGCTGTACGTCCCGGGCCGCACGCTGTCGGACGTCGTGGCGAAGGACGGCCCGCTGCGCGGCCGCGAGTTGCGCACGCTCGCGCTGGGCCTTGTCGAGGCACTGCGGGACATCCACCGGGCGGGTGTGGTGCATCGTGACCTGAAGCCGAGCAACGTCCTGATGGCCGAGGACGGGCCGCGCGTCATCGACTTCGGCATCTCGCACGCCGTCGACAACGAAGCCCTCACCGTGACCGGTCGGTTGATCGGCACCCCGCCCTTCATGTCTCCGGAGCAGTTCGCGGCGCCGCGGGACGTCACCGCGGCCTCGGACGTCTTCTCGCTCGGGTCGCTGCTGGTCTACGCGGCCACCGGCAACCGTCCGTTCGACGGAAGCAGCCCGTACCTGACGGGCTATCAGGTGATGTACGAGGCGCCGGTCCTGGACGGAGTCGCCGAACCGCTCCGGAGCATCGCCGAACGCTGCCTGGACAAGGACCCCGCCGCCCGGCCCGAACTCGCCGAACTGCACCGTAGGCTCCGGACGCTGCCGGACGCCGCCGCGCCGGCCGCGCCAGGAGCGGCCGACTCGGCGGAGACCGGCCCCCGGGTTTCCCCGACGCGCCCCGACCCGCGAGGCCCCGCCGCCGACGGGGGGAACGGAGAACCGGACAGGACGCGAACCGGTCGCGGACGTCGAGGACGGCGCGTCCTCGTCGGCCTCGCGGCGGCCCTGGCTGTGGCCGGGCTGAGTGTCGCCGCGATGCAGACCGGGTCGCACGAGGACGACACCTCCCAGCCGTCCACCGCTCCCACGCCCACCGCTTCCGCGTCCAGCGCCCCCGCATCCACCACCCCCGCGTCCGCCGCCACGGTGACGCTGCCGCCGAAACACGTGCCGTGGGACTACCAGATCGGCGGCGCGTACGCCCCGGCGGCCGGTGTCCAGGTGGTCAGCCGCAGCCACGAGAGCGCGCCCGCGCCGGGCGTCTACAACATCTGCAACGTCAACGCCTTCCAGGCGCAGCAGGGCGCGGAGGACGACTGGGCCCGCGACCTGCTGCTGCGCGACGCCGGCGGGGGCGTCGTCTACGACGAGGACTGGGACGAGGCGATCCTGGACATCCGCACCGACGCCAAGCGGCAACGCATCGCCGCCAAGGTGAACGCCTGGATCGACGACTGCGCGGCCAAGGGATACAAGGCCGTGGAACCCGACAACTACGACGTCTTCACCCGCTTCCCGAAATACCTCACGGGCGGCCAGGCCAAGGCGCTGATGAAGCTGCTGTCGGCGCACGCCCACGCCGAGGGCCTGGCCGTCGCCCAGAAGAACACCGTCGAGCTCGTGGCCGACCGCGCGTCCGTGGGTCTGGACTTCGCCCTGGTGGAGCAGTGCGGCGAGTGGAACGAGTGCGGCGAGTTCGCCGAGGCGTTCGACGACAACGTGCTCGTGGTCGAGTACACGGCGAAGGGCTTGTCGAACGTGTGCTCCGGCTGGGGCAGCACATTGAGCATCGTCCGCCGCGACCAGGATGTCGTCCCCCAGGGGGCGAGCGGCTACATCCACCAGACCTGCTGACGCCGAACGCCGTCATTCCGCCCTCTCCCGGGACCGGGAGCGCCGGTGTGCACTGACCAGCGCCCGCAAGCACGCCCACGGGGCCGACCGTACGCATCGACCGCACCGCCGGACCGGCCGGCGCGGGCGCCTGGCGACCGGCCGCCCGCATCCCCCACCCCGACGGCGTCCAGGAGAGCGGCACCCGTACCTGAGGAGGGCGGTTGCATCGCGGGACGGACCTGTCCAGGGACAGATCCGTCCTCCCCGCCGCCCGGCGCCCGGTGCCACACTGGCGGGTATGACCAGCAGTGCGCATCTCAACGAGCTGGGCGCATTCCTCAAGGCCCGCCGGGCCGAGCTCAGCCCCCGTGCGGTCGGCCTGTCCGACACCGACGGACGGCGGCGGGTGGCCGGCCTGCGCCGGGAGGAGGTGGCCGTGCTCGCCGCGATCAGCACTGACTACTACACCCGCCTGGAGCAGGGCCGTATCACCCCCTCCGCGTCCGTCCTGTCGGCGCTCGTCCGCGTCCTGCGGCTGAGCGAGGACCAGCGGGACTACCTGTTCGAGCTGGCCGGGAGGGACGTCGGCCGGCCGCGGCGGCGGGCTCCGCAGAAGGTGCACCCGCAGTTGCGCACGGTGCTGAACGAGCTCAGTGTGACCCCCGGCATGATCCTGGGCCGGTACCTGGACATCCTGGCCTGGAACCCGATGGCGGCCGCCCTGTTCAGCACCGATTTCACGAAGATCCCCGAACGGCAGCGCAACTACATCCGGCAGCTCTTCACCGACCCGGCCATGAAGGCGCTGTACGCGGACTGGGAGAACTCCGCCCGCAACGCCGTGGCCGTGCTGCGCCGACGGGCCGCGGCCCGTCCCGACGACCCCGGACTGACCGCCCTCGTCGGGGAGCTGTCGGTGCAGGACGACCTGTTCCGCCAGTGGTGGGGAGGCCGCCATGTGGCCCCCCGCACCGGCGGCATCAAGGTGTTCAACCACCCGGTCGCCGGCGAACTCACCCTCGACTGGGACGCGCTCACCTGCGAGGCCGACCCCGACCAGCAGCTGATCATCTGGATCGCCGAACCCGACTCGCGCTCCCACGAGGGGTTGCGCTTCCTGTCCTCCTGGGCGGAGGCCGACCAGGACCGCCCCACGCCCGACACCGCTTCCCGGTCCCTGCGCGCCCGGGCCGCCGGAGACGAGGACAGCGACTCGGTGTGACGAAGGCCCCGCCCGCCGTGGGAGCCGCCCGCCGACCGAGGCCGGCGGACCGCCCGGGCGCCTGAGCCGACACGCAGGGAGCAGGCACCGCCGGGGCTTCGCCGGCAGCGGCTGACGGGAGAACCGAAAGCGGCTCGGGCCGGTGCCGACGGCGCCCACCCCGTCGAGCGGCAGCCCGGCGATGCCGCGGGCGCCGTGCCCGCGCGCCGCGACGCGCTCCCCGTGACCGCCGTCGGCAAGCCGTACGAGCTTGCGCCGCGCGCCGACGCCACCCGCCGCGCAGTGACCGGCGTCGCCGGGACTGACACAGGCGGTCCGGAAGCGGATCGGAAGTGGATCGGCAGCCGGAAGGGCTGGCCGGGGAAGCGGGGTGTCTGGTCGCATCTCGTCATGCGGAACCGGCCTCGCCCGATCGGCATCGGGCGGGGCCCGGTGCGCGTCGACTCCAAATGAAAACAGTCCGGGCACAGTTGCCGTACCGCCGTGTGACAGGACGTCAAGGTGTGTATGCATGCTGTGAGGCTGGACGTGCCGGCGAGAAGAGCGAGATTCCGGTCGACTGCCGGGAGTTGCGAGGGGACCATGAGCGATGTCAACCACCGGGCCCGCCGCGGCGGGCCGTACCAGGCCCCCGGGCTGTTACCCGCCGCCGGGCAGGAGCGGACGTTCGCGCTGCTCATCGCCGGGATACCCCTGCTGCTGATTCTGCTGATCAACTTCTTGCCGTCGCTGACCTCGGCCAAGGCCGGCTCCGGCGCCTCGGGCACCGAAGGCTGGCCGTACTCGACCCCGTTCACCGGGCAGTCCACCGACGACTCCGACGACGACTCCACGGACGGCGGGCTCCCCTCCGCACCGGACACCTCCACCGAGGACGACACGTCGCTGTGGGGGCCCACGGACCCCGCCGGTTCCACCGGCAGCGCGGACCCCTCCGAGAGCACGGACGCCACCGAGGGCACCGACCCCACCGAGAGCCCGGCGATCGGCCGCCAGTCCGCCGATCCCGGCACGACGGTCACCCGTTACTTCGAGGCCATCAACGCGCTCGACTTCGAAACGGCCTGGGAGCTCGGCGGCAAGAACCTCGGCGGCGACTACTCGTCCTTCAAGGCGGGTTTCGCCGACACCGAGCGGGACGTGGTCACCGTCAACTCCGTCGACGGCACCACCGTCTCGGTGGATCTCCGCGCCGAACTGACGAACGGCACAGAGCAGTTGTTCAGCGGCACCTACACCGTGGTGGACGGGGTCATCACCGACGCCTCGATGACCCGGACCGGATGAGCCCCCGAGAGCGGAGCAGCGAAGCCATGGCGAGCGACACCCTTTCCGTACCCGCCCCGCCGCCGGAGCCGGCCGGCCCGGCCGTCGGTCTCCTGTCCGGCGACGCGGCGAGCGACGCCACCCGGCTGCTGTGCGCGGGCACCTATCTCGACCCGGTCTACCGCGCCACCGTCATCCGCGAGTTGCTGACCCACCGGTTCCGGGTGGTGGCACCGTCCTACGGCTACGACGCGGTCCCCGTCCTCGGGCACGCGCTGGCGGCGCGCCGGCTGCACCGCGCGAGGCTGATCGCCCTCGGCGCGGGCGCCTGTCTCGTCTTCTTCCTCATCGGCGTCGGTGTCCTCGGCCCGTTCACCGGGACGCTCACGCTGCTGTGGCTGGTGTGGGCCACCGCCTACCTGCGGCGGGTCGTCACCCTCCAGACCCTGATGACCCGGCTGCGGCGCCCCGACCGGGCGGACGGCGCGGGCGCGTTCACCGGCTCGTACCCCGAGAACCCCGCCCTGACGGCCGAGCTGGTGGCCAAGATCGACCGGGAGCAGTCGGCGGACGGCAGCCTGATCCGCTACGGCGGGTACAAGCCGTTCGTCGGCGCCGGTGAGCCGGTGCGGCGTTGGTCGACCGCCGAGCTGCTGGTCGGCGCGCCGGTCGGGGTGTTCGAGCAGCACCACGCGGCCACGGGCACCGCGGACGGCACGGGGGCGCGTGGCCAGGAACCCTCGCGCAAGGAGGTCGTCCCCTTCACCGTCGAGGAGATCACCGCCTACGTCGCCCAGCGCATGACCGCCGAACTGCGCGACCAGGCACGGCAGACGGAGCGGATCGACGGTCTCGCCGTCGAGCGGTCCACGTTCACCACGGCCGTCACGACCCGCCGCGCACTGTGGGAGCCGGCCCCGGGGCAGAGCGACGGCCACTGGGACGACGTGTACGACTCGGCACGCGCGTACCTGTGCGTCCGGGTGGGCTCGTGGAACCAGGAGCTGGTCACCACGGCGTACGTGGGCTTCGACCTCAAGGGCAACACCCTGCACACGGAGTTCTACTCGTACGTGCTGGCACCGATCCAGGCGGGCTTCCATCTGGTGGACCGGCTGCCGGACGCCCTGAGTCTCGGACTGCTGGGCCGGGTCGCGTGGGACACCCTGCGCAGCACCCCCGAGGCCACGGTGAGACCGCTCCTCACACGGGCGCGGGTCTGGCTGCCGAACCTGATGCCGTGGCAGTGGAACAAGACCCGCGTCCATGTGCCCCAGGCGGCCGACACCAGCGAGTTCCGTCTCGGGCGGTACGCGGAGGCCGTGCTGAACCGCGGGGCGCTCATCAGCATCCGGGAGATGGCCACCAGCAGCGACTTCCACCACTTCTTCCAGGAGACCGACACGATCAAGTACACGCAGATCGTGGAGCGCCAGCTCCTGCACGTCATCCGGGACTTCCTGCACGAGCACAACGTGGACCTGGCCGAGCACGAGGCCCGTCAGACCAACATCCTCAACCAGGACTTCGGGCACGACAACACCTTCGGCAGCCACAGCAACTTCGGTCCCGGCAAGCAGAACAACAGCAACTCCGGTACACAGACCTTCCACCAGGGGGCATGACGTCGATGACCGGTACCTCCGACGGGGCTGGGTCCCGTACCAGCAACAACACCTTCGGCAACGGCAACAGCTTCGGCAGCCACAGCAACTTCGGCTCCGGGAACCAGGACAACAGCAACTCCGGGACGCAGAACTTCACCACCGGCGTCCCGGCCGCGGCCGGCCCCGGTCGCTCCGACGAGCAGCCGCAGGCGGGCGGGACCCGCGCGGACGGGCCCTCCCCGGATCGCAGCCGCAACGTCTTCGTCGTCCACGGGCGGGACGAGGAGGTGCGGGTGAAGATGTTCGACCTGCTGCGGCTGCTCGACCTGCATCCGCTGGAGTGGGAGGACCTCGTCAAGGCCACCGGCAAGACGGCGCCGTTCCTCGGCGAGGTCGTCGCCACGGCCCCCGCCCAGGCGCAGGCGGCCCTGGTGCTGCTCACCCCGGACGACGTCGTCCAGCTGCACCCGGACCTGCGGGGACCGAACGAGCCGTCGTACGAGAGGGAACCGACCGGGCAGCCCCGGCCGAACGTGCTGATCGAGCTGGGGCTGGTGCTGATGGCCTATCCGGAACGGACGTTGATGGTGGAGTTCGGCGAGCTGCGCACGATCTCCGACATCGCCGGCATGAACGTCATCCGCTTCGACGGCTCGGACACCGCCCTGGGCAAGATCGTCGAGCGGCTCAAGCTGGCGGGCTGCAAGGTCGACGACACCGGCTCCGACTGGCGGCAGACCTGGCCGTACCGCCGCCTCGGGGCGTACGGCCGCAACGGGCGCGGGGTGCCGCCCGTCCGGTGAGCCGCGGTACGGGCCCGGTGGTCGTCCACGGCCGGGGGAGGGGCCCGTACCGCTCACACCGCGAAAGCCGCGAGCGCGCCGCCCGTGAACGGGCCGCCTCGATCGCACAGTTGCCTCCACGCCACCTTGGTACGCTGACGGCACTCCTGACGGGACGTCACGCGGCGGAGGGGGCGAGGCGCGTGGAGACCCGCACACCGTGCGTACGCGTGAGCGTTCTGGGGCCCGTCCGTGTGGACGTGAACGGCGCCCCGGCACGTCTCACCCCGCTGACCGCGCGCCTGCTGGTCCGTCTGGTCGCCGCCGAGGGCGAGGCCGTTCCGGCCCGGCAGCTGTACCGGGACGTCTGGCAGCAGTCCGCCGAGCTGCCGCGCCAGGACCTGCGCGGCCGCAACGAGGTGCAGAAGCGGATCCTGGAGCTGCGGCGCGCGTTCGATCTCGCCGGGCCCGGTGCCGGCGCCCGGATCGTGCGCACCGGACAACTGCCGACCTCCCGCGGCGCGGAGAGCACCTACCGGCTGGAGCTGCGCACCGAGGAACTGGACAGCGCCCTGTTCACACAGCTGGTGGGCGAGGCTCTGCGCGCGGCGCCGGCCTCGGCCGTCCGGCTGCTGACCGAGGCCCTGGCGCTGTGGCGCGGCCGGCCGCTGGCCGAGGTGCACGACGAGGAGTTCGCCACCACGACCGTACGGCGGCTGACCCTGCTGCGTGAGGCGGCCCGGCGGGACCTGATCGGCGGTCACACCGCGCTGGGCCGCCCCGACCGCGCTCTGCCGCTGGCCGAGGAGACGGCCCGGGAACGGCCGGACGACCCCGAGGCCGCCGCCACCCTGGCGGGGCTCCACGCCGAGCTGCGGGAACGGCACGGCAACGAACTGCTGCGGCACACCCTTCGCGGACTGCGGGTGGACGTCGTCGTGGTGCGCGGCGACCTGTTCGACCAGGAGGACGCCAACCTGGTCGTGGGGTTCTCCGACACCTTCGACACCTCCACCGACCAGGACGTCGTGATCAGCCGGGAGAGCGTGCAGGGACAGTTGGTCGACCGTCTCTTCGAGGGCCGGCACCGGCTGCTGGACGACCATCTGCGCCGCGGCCTGAAGGAGTTCACCCCGCTCGCGACGGAGAGCGTCCGCGCGAAGCCACGCGGCCGGCGCACCCGCTATCCGATCGGTACGGCGGTGGCGCTCCCCGTCGGCAAACGGCGCGTGTTCGCCCTCGCCTACTCCCGGCTGGGCAACGACCTGCGCGCCCGGTCCCAGCCCGCGGACCTGCGGCTGAGCCTGGAGCGCCTGTGGCCGTCGGTCGCCCGGCACGGGCTGTTCAAGCCGGTGGCGATACCGCTGATCGGCTCCGGGCTGGCCCGGGTCGTCGAACTCGACCACACCCAGCTGCTGTCGATGATCGTGGACACCTTCACCCGGAGCCTCGGTGACGACCCCGCCGTCTCCCCCGAACTGCGTGTCGTCCTGCGGGCCGAGGAGCTGGAGAGGACCGACCTGACGGCGGTCGAGGCGTTCCTGCGGATCGTGGACGAACGGCTGCCCGGCCCGCCGGACGCGGGCGGGGCCGGTGTGGACAACCCTGCTTGACGCTCCCTTTGCTGTGCGTTACCTGTGCCTGGGGTGATCTTTGCCCGGCGGGGCCCACGGTTCTTCTGGCCTTCACTCGGGGCCGGTCCGGTGCTCCTAGGGTTACGGCGCCTCCCCCCGCGCACCCCGTCACTTCTGTCCGGAGGACAGTCATGACCGCCGTCAAGGCTCCGCAGCGCACCCGACGCCACCTCGCCGCACTCGCCGGCGCCGTCGCCCTCACCGCCACCTCGATCGGCCTGTGGGCCACCGCCACCACCGCTCAGGCCGCCGCGCTCCCGACCCCCGACCACGTGGTGGTCGTGGTGATGGAGAACCACGCCTACTCGCAGGTGATCGGCAGCTCCAGCGCCCCCTACATCAACAACACCCTCAAGGCGGGTGGCGCCAACCTCACCCAGTCCTACGGCCTCACGCACCCCAGCGAGCCGAACTACTACATGCTGTTCTCGGGCTCCAACCAGGGCCGCACCGACGACAGCTGTGTCGGCGTCGGCTCCATCAACAAGCCGAACCTCGCCTCCGAGCTGATCGCCGCCGGGAAGACCTGGAAGAGCTACAACGAGTCGCTGCCCAGCCAGGGCTCGACGACGTGCAGCAGCGGCAACTACGCCCAGAAGCACAACCCGTGGTTCGGCTTCTCCAACGTGCCCACGAGCACCGCGATGACCATGGCGCAGTTCCCGACCGACTACACGACCCTGCCCAAGGTGTCCTTCGTCGTCCCGAACCTGTGCAGTGACATGCACGACTGCTCGGTCTCCACGGGCGACACCTGGATCAAGAACAACCTGGGCGCCTACGCCACCTGGGCCAAGACCCACAACAGCATCCTCGCCGTCACCTTCGACGAGGACAACAAGCTGTCCGGCAACCGCATCCCCACCGTCTTCTACGGGGAGCACGTCGCCCCCGGCAGCTCCAGCTCCACCACCTACAACCACTACAACGTGCTGCGCACCGTGGAGGACCTGGCCGGTCTGACCACGCACGCGGGCAACGCCGCCTCCGCGTCCGACATCACCGGCATCTGGAACTGACGCCCGTGTATCTCGCGGACTCCCGCAGCACCAAGGCCGCCGTCGTCCCGGACACCCGTCCGGGGCGGCGGCCGGCCGCCGTGCCCGGCACCGTGCTGGCCCTGGGTGCGGTCAGCCTGATCACGGACATCTCCTCGGAGATGGTCACGGCCGTCCTGCCGCTCTACGTGGTCGCGGGCCTGGGCCTGTCGCCGCTCGGGTTCGGTCTCCTCGACGGCATCAACAACGGCGTCGGGGCGCTGGTCCGGCTGGCCGGCGGTCACCTCGCCGACGGGGGCGGCCGCCGGCACAAGGTCGTGGCCGGCATCGGCTACGGCCTGTCGGCGGTGTGCAAGCCGCTGCTGCTGCTCGCCCACACCCTGCCCGTCATCAGCGCCGTCCTCGCGGCCGACCGCACCGGCAAGGGGCTGCGCACCGCGCCCCGGGACGCGATGATCTCGCTGGCCACCGAACCCGAGCACCGGGGGCGGGCGTTCGGGGTGCACCGCGCCATGGACACCACCGGCGCGCTGCTCGGCCCGCTCGTCGCCTTCGCCGTGCTGCGGGCCACCGTCGACGGCTACGACGCGGTGTTCGCGGTCAGCGGCTGTGTCGCCGTACTCGGGGTGCTGGTGCTGGTGCTCTTCGTGCCCCGCCGCATCGTTCCCGCCGGTGCCGCGGACGCCGTACGGCCGCCCGAGGCGGGCCGGCCGGAGCTGCGTGCCGCGCTCGGGCTGCTGCGCCGCCCGGAGCTGCGCCGGCTCACCTCGTGCGCGGTTCTGCTCGGCCTCACCACCGTCAGCGACTCCTTCCTCTATCTGCTGCTCCAGCGCGACGGGGACCTGCCCGCCCACCTGTTCCCGCTGCTACCGCTGGGCACCGCCGCCGTCTTCCTGCTGCTCGCCGTGCCGCTCGGCACACTCGCCGACCGGATCAGCCGCCGCCGGCTCTTCCTGGCCGGGCACGGCGTCCTGCTGCTGGGCTACGGCCTGGTGCTCTCCCCCTGGCACGGTGTCCCGGCCGTGGTCGCCGTCCTCGTGCTGCACGGCACCTTCTACGCGGCCACCGACGGGGTCCTCGCCGCCGCCACCGCGGGCGCCGTCCCGGCCCGGCACCAGGGCGCCGGGCAGGCGCTGGTGGGCACCGGCCAGGCGCTGGCCCGGTTCGCCTGCTCGCTCGCCTTCGGCGCGGCCTGGAGCCTGTGGGGCGGACGGACGGCGCTCGCGGTCACCGCCGCCGCCCTGGCCGTCAGCGCCGTCGTGGCCTCGTTCGTCCTCCGTACCGCCGATGAGGCGCCCGCAACCCCCGACGAGGTGCCCGCATGACCAGAACCACCCGCCTGGTGACCCTGCTGGCCGCCGTCCTGCTGCTCGGGAGCGTCGGCACCGGGGCGGTGCTGCACGCCGCCCACCGCTCGGCCATGCGCGACCAGCAGCAGGCGGACGGTCCGGCCGTGCGGGCCGGCACCGTCTCGCTCCGGCCGACGGCCGGCCGCCGGCTGCTGTTCCGCAACCTGGCCTGGGGGCCGCACCGCGACGAGATCGCCACCGTGCCCGCCGACCGCCCGCAGGGGCCGCGCACCGCGTCCGGCGTCAAGTGCCTGCGCTTCCACGCGGCGGCCGGCACCGGCATCTGCCTGCAGGCCGTGCACGGCGCCCTGCAGGACACCTACCGGGCGGTGGTGCTCGACTCCCGCCTGCACGAGCTGCACCGCTTCCCGGCAGCGGGCATCCCCACCCGCGCCCGGGTCTCGCCCTCCGGGCACATGGTCGCCTGGACGGTCTTCGTCAGCGGAGACTCCTACGCCGGTACGAACTTCTCCACCCGCACCGCCATCGTCGACACCCGCACCTGGGCGATCGACGACAACCTGGAGACCTTCCACGTCATCAAGGACGGCCGCCCCCACCACGCCGCGGACACCAACATCTGGGGCGTCACCTTCGCCGACGACAACCGCTTCTACGCCACGCTCGCCACCGGCGGCCAGACCTACCTCGTCCGGGGCGACGTCACCGCGCACACCCTCACCACCCTGCACCGCAACGTCGAGTGCCCCTCCCTCTCACCCGACGGCACCCGCATCGCCTACAAGAAACGCGTCAAGGGCGCCTCACCCGACGCCCCCTGGCGGCTGTACGTCCTCGACCTGCGCACCATGAAGGAGACTCCGACCGCCGAGCACCGCGACATCGACGACCAGGCCCTGTGGGCCGACGGCTCCACCCTCGTCTACGCCCTCCCCGGCGACTACGGCTCGGACCTGTGGACCGTGCCCGCCGACGGCACCGGCGCGCCCCATCGTCTGACGACCTCGGCCGTGGCCCCCGCCTACCTGGGGTGAGAGCCGTCATGGAAACCCCGGCAACCTTTTCGGGCCCGGCGACCACCGAGGGGGAGCAGGTGTTGTTCCGGACCAGGCAAGGGCTCATCCGTGGCGTCTTCTTCCCATCGCCGTCCTCCCCGCAGGCGGCCCACCGTTCTCGTCTCCGTGGTCGCCGTGGCGGCTGTCGCGCTCGTCGTGTCCCTGGTCGTGGCCCTGCGGCCCGACCGTCGGGCCGAGGACGGGCCCGGTGCGGCGACGCCCGTCGCCGGCCGTCAGGTGAGCGTGCCGGCCGCGGCGCCGGACCAGCGGCCCTCCCCGGCGTCCCCGACCGCGACGGCCACCGCGACGAGCAGCCCGTCGGCTGTGGCGAGCACCCCGTCGGCCCCCGCGACGAGCGAGGCGGCACGGCCGTCGGCCACGAGCGCCCCGCGGACGGCTGACGCCGGGGCGCCGCCGGCGGGCCGGATACGGCCCGGGACCGACTACCACGGAGTCGCCACCTCCTACGACGCGGGGAACGGCGACGGCGCCTGCTCGTACGGTCCGAGCGACGACCTCATGGTCGCGGCGATGAACACCGCCGACTACGAGACGTCCCGGGCGTGCGGGGCGTACGTCCTCGTCCGCGCGGCGGGCGGCGCGTCCGTCACGGTCCGGATCGTCAACGAGTGCCCCGCGCCCTGCGCACCCGGCCAACTGGACCTCAGCACCCAGGCGTTCGCCAAGCTCGCCCCCCTCTCGGCCGGGCGCATCCCGATCACCTGGAGCCTGCTGAGCCCGAGCACGTCCGACACCGTCTCCATCCGGTACAAGACGGGGTCCAGCCCGTACTGGTGCGGCATCCAGGCGATCGGCCACCGCAATCCGCTGGCCCGGCTGGAGGTCCGTACGGGGAGCGGCTGGACCCGGCTGCCCCGCACCGAGTACAACTACTTCCTCTCCGAGCAGGGCAGCGGATGCGGTGGCGCGATCCGGATCACCGACATCTACGGGGAGCGACTGACCGTCGACGGGATCGCACTACGGCCGGACGTCGTGCAGCCGACCCGCGTGCAGTTCGCCGCCCACTGACCTCACACCTCGTCAGGAAGCCGACTGCAGCGCCTTGTTGCGGCGCACGGACGAGAGGAACGAGGCGGCGATCAGGACCACTCCGAGCAGGCCGGTGACGATCTCGCTGACCTGGTGCTCGACGGTGATCAGCAGGATCGCGGCGAGGGCGCCGATCGCGTAGTGCGCGCCGTGCTCCAGGTAGACGTAGTCGTCGAGGGTGCCCTGGCGGACCAGGTACACCGTGAGCGAGCGGACGTACATGGCGCCGATGCCGAGGCCGAGGGCCATCCAGAAGATGTGGTTGGTGACGGCGAAGGCGCCGATCACACCGTCGAAGGAGAAGGAGGCGTCGAGGACCTCCAGGTAGAGGAAGAGGAAGAACGCCGCCTTGCCGGCGAGGGCGACCGCCGGCGCCTGCCTGCCCTCGGCCCTGGCCTTCTCCTCCTCCTCGTGCTCGTGTTCCTCCTCCTCTTCCAGCCTGTCCTCGAAGTATCCGGAGAGGCCGCCGACCACGAGATAGGTGATCAGGCCGGCGACGCCGGAGAGCAGCACCGTGGCGGACTTGTCCGCATGGCCCGTGCTGGTGTGCGCGTGGGTCGCGAAGGTCATCGCCGTGACCATCAGGGCGATCAGCGCGACACAGACCGACAGCATGTCGATCTTGCCGAGTCGGGCCAGCGGGCGCTCCAGCCACGCCAGCCACTTGACGTCCCGGTCCTCGAAGACGAAGTCCAGGAAGATCATCAGCAGGAACATGCCGCCGAAGGCGGCGATCGCCGGGTGGGCGTCGGTGACCAGGTCCTCGTACCGGTCCGGCTCGTCGAGGGCGAGCCGGACCGCCTCGACGGGGCCGACCTCGGCGCTGATGGCGACGATCACGACCGGGAAGACCAGCCGCATGCCGAACACCGCGATCAGGATGCCGAGGGTGAGGAAGATCCTCTGCCAGAAGGCGTTCATCTTCTTCAGGATCCCGGCGTTGACGACCGCGTTGTCGAAGGACAGCGAGATCTCCAGGATCGACAGGATCAGCACGATCCCGAACGCCTCCCAGCCCCATTGCCACGCGGCGAAGGCGAGGCCGAGCGCGGTGACGGCGAACGACCAGCCGAAGGTTCTCAGGATCATTCCCGTCCCGCCGCCTTCACCGCGAGGACCGGGCAGCCGGCGCCCAGCAGGATCCGCTGCGCGGTGGAGCCCATGATCAGCTTGCCGACCGCGCTGCGGCGGCGCAGTCCGATCACCGCGAGGGACACGTCCGCCTGCTCCGCCAGGTCGATGATCTCCTCGGCGGCGTCGCCGCCGCCGAGCACCTGGCGTATGTCGAACTCGACGCCCAGGGCGGCCAGATCCTCGCGGACATGTGCCAGTTCGGGCTCCTGCGCGAAGCGCGGGTCCGCGTAGGCGTCGCCCCGCGAGGTGTTCACCACCAGCAGCTTCTCGCCCCGCAGACGGGCTTCGTCGATCCCCGCGCGCAGCGCGGCCTCACCCTCGGGTGAGGGTACGTATCCGACCAGTACGGTCATGTTCCGCTCTTCCTCTCAGGCACTTCGCTCACGCGGGGGACGTACGACGAACCGCCGGACCAGCGGCCAGAGGAGCACCAGGACGATCGTGGTGTAGACCGCGTAGGACACCGGTCCGCCCACCAGCCCCGACAGGTCGCCGCCCGACAGCTGCAGGGAGCGACGCCCCTGCAGTTCGGCTCGGGGGCCGAGGATGACGCCGACGATCAGCGGCAGCACCGGCAGTCCGAACCGCCGCATCGCGAAGCCGAGAAGTCCCAGGATCAGCAGCAGGAACAGGTCCAGCGGCTGGGCGTTGACGGCGTAGGCGCCCATCGACGCGAAGAACAGGATCCCGGCATAGAGGTAGGGGCGAGGGATCCGCAGCAGCTTCGCCCAGGCGGGGGCGAGCGGCAGGTTCAGCAGGAGCAGCAGCAGGTTCCCGACGAACAGGCTGGCGATCAGCACCCACACCAGGCTCGTCTCGCGCTCGAACAGCAGGGGGCCGGGCTGGATGCCGTACGACTGGAAGGCCGCCAGCATCACCGCCGCGGTCGCGTTCGTCGGCAGGCCGATGGCCAGCATCGGGACCAGGGTGCCCGCCGCGGAGGCGTTGTTCGCCGCCTCCGGTCCGGCCACGCCCTCGATCGCGCCTCTGCCGAACTCCTCGGGATGCTTGGTCAGCCGCTTCTCCGTCGCGTACGACAGGAAGGTGGGGATCTCCGCGCCGCCGGCCGGCAGCGCGCCGAACGGGAAGCCGTACGCCGTCCCCCGCAGCCAGGGCTTCCACGACCGCTTCCAGTCGGCACCGCCCATCCAGGGCCTGCCGACCGGGATGACCTCGGCGGGCCTGCGCCGCAGATGGGCGGCCACCCACAGCGCCTCGCCGACGGCGAAGACGCCCACGGCGACGACGACCACGTCGATGCCGTCCGCCAGCTGGGGGACGCCCAGGGTGAGCCGCTGCTGCCCGGACACCGCGTCGATGCCGACCAGGCCGATCGTCAGACCCAGCAGCAGCGAGATCAGTCCCCGGACGCGGGACGAGCCCAGCACGGACGTGACCGCGATGAAGGAGAGCATCATCAGGGCGAAGTAGTCCGGTGCGCCCAGGCTGACCGCGAAGTCGACCACGAACGGGGTCACCAGCACCAGCAGCAGGGTGCCGATGGTGCCCGCCACGAAGGAACCGATCGCGGCGGTGGCGAGGGCCTGCGCGGCCCGGCCCGCCTTGGCCATCTTGTTGCCCTCGATGGCCGTCACCACCGAGGACGACTCGCCGGGGGTGTTCAGCAGGATGGAGGTGGTCGAACCGCCGTACATGCCGCCGTAGAAGATGCCGGCGAACATGATGAACGCCTGGACCGGCTCCATGCCGTAGGTGACCGGAAGCAGCAGCGCCACCGTCATCGCCGGGCCGATGCCCGGCAGGACGCCCACCGCGGTGCCGACGACGACACCGATCAGCGCCAGCAGCAGGTTCATCGGGGCGACGACGTCCGCGAAGCCCTGCATGAGGTTGTTCAGGTTGTCCATCACAGGATTCCTTGCAGGACACCGGCCGGGAGGTTCACGCCGAGCCCGATCGCGAAGGCGTAGAACGTGGTGAGGGACAGCGCCACCGCGATCAGCAGGTTGCGCACGTAGTGCCGGTTGCCGAGGGCGAAGGCCGTGCCCCAGAACAGCAGCGCGCCGCTGATCACCCAGCCGAGCCGCTCGATCAGCACCGCGTTCACCACGAACGCGCCGATCAGCAGCAGCACCGTGCGCCAGTCGCTGCCCTGGGTCAGGTCGACGTCCTCGCCGGCCTCCGGTTCGCCGCGGCCGCCGCGGGCCACGTCGACGGCGTACACGGCGGCGATCACCACGAGCAGGACGCCCAGCATCAGGGGCACCGCGCGCGGACCGACCGGGTCGGTGCCGCTGGTGATGTGCGGGATCCCGAGCCCGTCCACGATCACCGCGGTGCCCAGCAGGGCGAGGAACGCGCACACGCCGTACTGCGCGCGGTCCCTGCCCTCGGGCGGACGGGTGTCCTGGACGCTCTCTTCGGCGGTCGGCGAGCTCATGCCAGACCGAGCTCGGTCAGCAGGGTGGCGACGGACTCGTCCTGGTTCTTCAGGTAGGTGCCGAACTCGTCACCGGTGAGGAAGGCGTCGGTCCAGCCGCGCTTGGCCAGCTCGGCCTTCCACTGCTGGGAGTCGTGCATCTTCGTCACGCTGTCGATCCAGGTCTTCTTCTGCTCGTCGGTGATCCGCGGAGGGGCGACGATGCCACGCCAGTTGGTGAAGACCAGGTCGATGCCGGAGTCCTTGAGGGTGGGGGCGTCCTTCACCGCGTCGATCGGCTTCTCGCTGGTCACGGCCAGGATCCGCACCTGGCCCGCCTCGATCTGGTCGAGGAACTCGCCGAAGCCGCTGGCGCCGAAGGCGACCTTGTCGCCGAGGATGGCGGGCAGCAGCTCACCGCCGCCGTCGTAGCCGACGTAGTTGACCTGCTTCGGTTCGATGCCGACCGCCTTCGCCAGCTGCATCGGCAGCAGGTGGTCCGGGCCGCCCGGCGACGAGCCGCCGCCCACGGCCACCTTCCTGGGGTCCTTCTTCCACGCGGTGACGAGGTCGTCGATCGTCTTGTACGGGGAGTCCTTCGACACGACGATCGCGCCGGCCTCCTCGATCAGCTTGGCGATCGGCGTGGTGTCGGTGAGGGTCGCCGACGACTTCGAGGTGTACGCGGCTCCCACGACCCCGAGGCCCATCTGCATGGCCAGCTTGCCGTTGCCCTCCTCGTTCACCAGGCGCTGCAGGCCCACGGTGCCGCCGGCGCCGGGCAGGTTGTACACCTGGACCCCGGACGCGACCTTGGAGTCCTGCATCACCTGGGCGACGGTCCGGGCGGTGGTGTCGTAGCCGCTGCCCGGGGTGTTGGGCACCATCAGGCGCAGACCGGTGACGGGCTTGCCGTTCGTCCCTGCGCTCCCCGCGTCCTCCTTGTCCGCGGTGGCGCCGCAGGCACTGGCGGCGAGCAGCGACACGGTGGCAAGAGCGCCGAGAAGTGCGGCTCTGCGAGTTCTCATGGCTCGTCTCTTTCGCTCGGGCTGGTCCGGCGCGATGATTGTGCGGTTCCTGGGACAGCCCGTCTGCGTTGTGTGACCATTGAAGGTTGAGTTCATAGTGGTCGTTGCGTCACGTCGTCATACGCTCGCCGGTGAGCTGCTGGTACTGCAGCTCGCCCTCGTGGTGATCGTGCTCGTCGCGGTCGCCGCGGTCTCGCTGGCGCAGTCGAAGGCGACGTTCGACCGGGTCGAGGGACGCCGGGTGACCGCCCTCGCCGAGGAACTGGCCGGAAACCCCCTGTTGCGCAGCCAGCTCGTCCGCCCCGCCCCCGCCGAGACCCTCGCGCCGCTGCTGCACACCCGCCTCACCCAGTCGAACGTCACGTCCGTCACCGTCGCCGACGCGCGCGGCGAGATCGTCGCCTCCACCAACCCCACGCTGGTCGGGACCCGGCTGCCCGTCGCCGGGCCCAGCGTGGCGCAGGCGCGCGGCTGGTCGGGGGAGCTGCCGGTGGACGGGGCGCACAATCTGGTGGCCCAGGTCCCGGTGCTCGGGGACGACCCCGCCCACATCGGCGAGCACCTCGGCACGGTCATGATCGGCCGCGTCTCACCGACGGTCTGGCAGCGGCTGAACGGCGCCTCCTCCTATCTGCTCGCCTATCTCGGCATCGCGAGCGTGCTCGGGGTGGTCGGCTCCTGGCTGCTGGCCCGGCGGATCAAGCGCCAGACCCTCGGCCTCGAACCACGGGAGATCGCCGGTCTCGCCGAACACCGCGAGGCCATGCTGTTCGGCATAGCCGAGGGTGTGATCGCGCTCGACCCGCACCTGCGGCTCACCCTGGTCAACGAGGTCGGCCGCAGACTGCTCGACCTGCCCGAGACCTGCGTCGGCAGGAGCCTCGCCGACCTCGGCATCGGCGGCAGGCTGTACGACGTCCTCGCCGGCACCGGCGGTGGACGCGACGCCGAGCCCGGCGTCGAGCGGCGCGACGAGGTGGTCGTACGCCGGGGCCGGGTGCTGGTGATGAACCGGATGGACGTCACCAAGGACGGCCGCCGCCTGGGCTCCGTGACGACCCTGCGCGACCGCACCGAACTCGCCCAGCTGGAACGCGAGTTGGGCTCCTTCCGCAGCAGCACCGAGCTGCTGCGCGCCCAGGCCCACGAGTTCTCCAACCAACTGCACACCATCTCCGGACTCATCCAGATCGGTGAGCACGACGAGGTCGTCCGGTACGTCCGCGCCCTGCGCCGGCACCGCGAGTCGCTCGACCTGACGCTCACCAGCCGGGTCCGCGACCGGGCCGTCGCCGCGCTGCTCATGGCGAAGTCCGCGCTCGCGGCCGAGCGCAAGGTCCGGCTGCGCATCTCCGAACGCACCGCCCTGGACCGGCTGGACCCGACGGACTCCGCGGACGTCGCGACCGTGCTCGGCAACCTCGTCGACAACGCCCTCGACGCGGCCGCCGCCGCAGACCACGACGGCGAGGCCTGGGTGGAGGTCGAGCTGCGCCAGGACGCCTCCAGCGTCGAGATCGTCGTCCGGGACTCGGGACCGGGCGTGGCGCCCGAGCTCGCGCAGGAAGTGTTCTCCCACGGCTTCACCACCAAGGCCGCGCGCGGCGGCGACCGGGGGATCGGCCTGGCGCTCACCCGGCTGGTCTGCACCCGCAGGGGCGGGGAGGTGTCGGTGTCCAACACGCAGGAGGGCGCCATGTTCATCGCCTGGATGTCCGTGGGCCGGCCGGCCGGACGGGAGACGGAGAGGGTCCGATGATCGACGTACTCGTGGTCGAGGACGACTTCATGGTGGCGCGGATCCACCGCGGATTCGTCGACAGTGTCGAGGGCTTCCGCGTGGTCGGGACGGCGAACTGCGGGGAGCAGGCGCTCACCGCCGCCGCCGAACTGCAGCCCGACCTCGTCCTGCTCGACCTCTATCTGCCCGACATGTTCGGCCTGGACGTCGTCCCGCGGCTGCGGACCGCCGGCCACGACTGCGACGTGATGGTGATCAGCGCCGCCCGCGAGGCGGAGACGGTCCGCGGCGCCGTCCGTCAGGGCGTCGTCGACTACCTCCTGAAACCCTTCGACGCCGACGACCTCAAGGACCGGCTGGAACGCTACAGCGCCCGCCGCGGCGACCTGAGCGCCGGCGTGGTCAGCGGACAGGCCGACGTGGACCGGGCCCTGGGCCGGGTCGCGGCACCCGCGCCCGCCCCCACCCTGCCGAAGGGCATGAGCGTGGAGACCGCCGAACTCGTCGAACGCGCCCTGCGCGCGGCCGACGGCACGCTCTCCGCCGCCGAGTGCGCGACCCAGGTCGGTCTCTCCCGCGTCAGCGCCCGCCGCTATCTCGAGTACCTCAGCGTCACGGGGCGCGCGGTGGTGTCCCTGCGGTACGGGCAGGCGGGCCGCCCCGAACGCCGCTACCACTGGCACGCCGGATAGCCGGACAGCCGGGCAACTCGGGCAACCGGATGGACGGGGCGGGCCCGCCCCGGCGGGAAGCCGGGACGGGCCCTGGGTGAAGCGCCGGCCGTGCCGGGCTCGGTCGAGTCGGCCGGGTCAGTCGAGCTGCACGACCTTCGGGCTGTCGCCCGTGGCCGCGGCGTCGGCCGGGGGCAGGGCGGTGGGATAGACGCGGACGCCGCTGATCGTCGCGTTGGCGTACTCGCCGTAGGCGCCGGAGGCGAGCTTGCGGCCGATCTGGACGGGACCGGTGGCGTTCCAGGGAGTGTAGGTCCAGTCCCTGGTGCCGGTGAGTCTGCCGTCGACGTACAGACGGAGCTCCTTGGCCGTGGCGTCGTAGACGCCCACCAGGTGGGTCCACCGGCCGAGGACGGGCTTGCTGCCGTAGACGGCTCGCCAGGCCGCGGCCGTCGTGTCGGTGCTGTGCCGGCCGAAGGCCCAGGCCTGCTGGCCGGAGGAGTAGTACAGCTGGAAGCCGTTGTTGGTGGTGCCGTTCTGGGAGAGGAACGTGCTGTTGGCGGAGGCCGAGTTGAGCTTGACCCAGGCGGAGACCGTGAAGCTCTTCGAGGTGTCCACGGCGGGGCCGGTGGTGGAACCGTAGCCGGTGGTGCCGGTCAGGTTGACGGCGTTGCCGCGGGTGGTGTCGGTGGTCCAGGCGTAGGCCCCGGACAGGGTCGCGCCCAGGGTGCCGGTGCTGTCGGCGGTGGCGGTGCCGGTGCCTTCGGCGAGCTTCCACCAGTGGGTGGCGGTGTCGGTGACCGGGCCCAGGGAGACCGGCGGGCCGAAGTCGTAGGTGGGCGGAGAGGTCAGGACGAGGCTCTGCCGGTAGTTGTACTCGATGAGCCGGCCGGAGGCGTCGACGGTGTACAGGTCGGGGTTTCCGTCCGGGGCGCCCGGGTTGGTCGCGCCGGGCTGCACGGGGCTGTTGATGTCGCCGGGTGAGGCGACGACGGGGTAGGCGGCCGGCGGCAGGGTGAGCCGCAGGCTGGTGTGGGCGGTGGGGTGGAGCAGCGCCGGGACCAGGGTGGTCGGGTCGACGGTGATCGGGTAGCTGTAGAGGTCACCGGTGGCGTTGTCGCGGGTCCACAGCACGGGGCCGCCCTTGAAGGTGCCCGCGGCGATCAGGGTCTGGCCTGTCCAGTCGCCGTCGCCGAGCAGGAGCGGGTTCTTGAGGTGGTCTCCGCCGTCGGACTGGTAGATCCACAGTTCCTTGTTCTCGACGGTGATGACGGCCGGGTAGTCGTTGGTGTTGCCGAAGACGTTGCCCGGGGTGATGAGCTGGCTGATGTTCCAGCTCTGGCTGTTGTAGTCGGTGCTGCGGCAGCGGGTGTCGTCCGCCACGACGTCGGACGGGGCGCAGGCGTCCTTGGTGATCACGTCGAACCGCCTGCCGATGAAGCCGCCGAACGTGGAGTACGGGGTCCTCGGGAAGGACGCGTCGTCGACCGGGTCCTGGTCGTTCTTGACCACGTAGAACTGCTTGCTCGTCCTGTTGTACGCGAAGAGGTCGTCGACGTTCGTGCCGTGCAGGTTGCCGCGGTGGGCGATGAGGTAGTTGTTCCAGCCGGTGCCGTCGGGAGAGTCGGCGGCGGTGGCCACGGTCACCGGTCCGGTGACCGCCGGCGGGGTGCCGGTGACCGGGCCGCTCTGGACCGGGCCGGTGTTCTGGGCCGGGTCGAGGTTGCCCGGGATCAGGTCCAGGTCGCCGGTCTTGGTGGTGGCGAGCAGGTCGGGCACGCCGTCGCCGGAGATGTCACCGGGCTTGACCGGGGTGGCCGGGTTCCAGGGGACGGTGAAGGTGTAGCCGTAGGGGCTGGTGGAGATGTTGCCGGCCTTGTCGACGCCGGCCACGTACAGGGTGTGGACGCCCCAGTCGTTGATGGGGACGGGGATCGTGGCGGTGGACCTGCCCTGGCTGTCGGTGCCGGTGAGCGCGGCGCTCTGGCCGTCGGCGGCGGTGGGTGGCGAGTCGAGCTGCCACAGGAAGGAGGCCATGCCGCTCGACTTGCAGGGACCGGGGACGCAGGTGTCGTCGGAGGAGGGGCTGTCGACGCCGGCCACGGTGAAGTCGGTGGTCTTGCCGGGGCCGGCGTACACCACCGGGTCGGCCGGTCCGGAACCGACCGGCGGGAAGGACGCGTTGCCGGTCACCTCCGGGGTCGCCGGGGCGGTGAAGTCGGCGGTGAACCAGCAGTGGTCGGATATCGCGGACTTGAGGTCGGAGGTCGAGTCGTCCTCGGCGTAGACGTCCCAGCCGTACTGGTGACCGTCCTTCAGGGTGGCGCCGATGTTCACGGCCGCGTCGGTGCCGGAGGCGAGGAACGCGCTCTCCGGGGTGGAGACGTTGGCGCCGCTGCCGTCGCCGTCCGGATCGACCGTGCGGTCCCAGACGTGGTAGTGCGCCTTGACGTTCTCGCCCGACATCTGCGTGGTGACGGTGGAGTGCAGCTTGATGTTGCTGCCGGCGTCCGAGTAGGTGGTCGCGCCGATCCAGCCCACGCCGCTGGTGGTGCAGGCGGCCGAGGCGCCGGTGGCGGCGGGGGTCGTGTGCAGGCTGCCGGGCACGTCGGGCGGGATGTCGAACTTGGTGGTGAGGGTCAGCGTGGTCGACATGCGCAGGTAGTTGTCGTTGCTGGACGTCTGCGACTCGTCGCCGTAGAGGCCGATGGTCCAGGTGTTGGAGGCGGCGCCGAAGGTGCCGGCCCCGTCGTAGCCGTCGCCGTCCTGGTCGGCGATCTTCTGGGCCCCGTCGGTGACGTGGAAGGTGGCGGTGCTGTTGCTGCACGAGCTGCCGGAGTTGGCGCCGCTGGGCACGGTGTCGGTCACCGGCGGGAAGGCGGTGTCGTGGACGCCGGGCCTGGACAGCCAGTCGGTGCTGGAGGAGATCGCGTTCGTGGTGTGCAGCGTCAGCGGCTGGTTGTGGCTGCAGTCCCAACTGGCCGCGTAGGTGGTGGAGATCTTCACGTAGGCGTCGTAGACGACGAACGCGGGGTGCAGTCCGCTCGTGTTGATCGCCCAGTACGAGCGCTCCAGGCCGACGCCGCAGGCACCTCCCCACTGCTGGTAGCCCACGCCCTGGCCGTTGGTCTGTGCCTTGTCGTACTGCGGCGAGTCGTCGCAGGCCGAGCTGGAGTAGACCTCGGTGTAGTGGCCGGCGGTGGAGGACACCGGGTTGGTGTAGGGGTCGATGAACACCGGGTAGGTGGTGTCCGGGTCGGTGAGCATGCCGGCGTCCGGGGTCAGCGTGAGGGCCTTGCCGGTGGCGGTCATGGCGACCGGCTCGGTGTCGGCTCCGGGGCCGGGGCCGTCCACGGAGGACGTCAGGCCGGCGGACGGGACCTCCGCAGCCGGGTCGAGGTCCTTGACCTGGACGGGCGTGGTGCTGGAGTCCCACATCAGCGGCTGGGGGCTGGTGTAGGCCAGGTCGCCGTCCGAGGCGGTGGCCTTCATGCTGTCGGAGCCGGTGGTGGCCAGGGTGAGGCCGTGGGTGGCGGTGGCCAGCGTCAGCTTCCGCAGCCGCGGGTCGGCCGCCGCGTGCGCGTCGTGCACGATCAGGACGTCGCTGAAGCCGCCCTGGTCGGTGACGGACACCGACAGATCGACGCCGGGCAGTACCGAGGGGTACAGCGCGGTGTCGCCGTCGATCCTCGGCGCGGGCAGGGGGAACGGCAGGGTCAGGGCCATGCTCGGCCCGTCGGCGTGGGTGAGGGTGACCAGCGGGCCGTCGCCGCCGCCGGAGAGCGTGACCCCGTTCGGCGTGGCCCTGGGCGCGTAGCCGCCGTGGCCGTCGGCGACCAGGGTGGCGTCCACCGGGGTCCAGTGACCGTCCTTGCGGACCCGGGTCGGCAGCACGCTCGTGGTGTTGACGAAGGTGCCGTCCGGCAGTGCCTGGGTGGTGGAGACCTCCGTGGTCAGCGCGTCGACGGGAACCGGCGTGCCGGTCGACACGGCCTTCGCCTGCGCGGCGAGCAGCGGATCGGCCGGGGTGGACGTGAGGTCGTCGGCGGCGGCGGGGAGGACCGGGAGCGCCGTCAACAGGCCGAGGGCGGCGGCGAACAGCACCAGCCGGCGTGCCGGACGGGTGGGCCCGGTGCGCCGGCGATCGGCGCGTCCGAGGCCGGTGTGTCTGTGGCCGGTTCTGAGCGGTGGTCTCAACACGGACGGGCTTCCTTCGGGTCGCGGGCAGCTCGGTTCGCGGGCAGCGGGGTGGGGGGAAGCCCGGTTGCCGCAAGGCGTTGATCATTTCCGTACAGAAACTACTCACGAACTCCCAAGTTGAAGCACGGTCTTTTCACGGAGATGGCAAAGGGTCTTGAGCCGTGATCATGGCCCTATTTAGCCTCCGGTCGATCACTCACTCGTGTGGTCGCGTTATGTGACGGCCTTTCAGGGCCGCATTTCTGGGGGTACGCGTGAGTGGCAGACGGCGCTGGTTCGCGGGCGTGTGGCACCGAAGATTCCTCGGCGGACTGGGGCTCTGGGCCATTCCGGTGGCCCTCTTCGCCCTGCTGCTGCCGACGGCCATCGCCACGGGCCTGGGCACCCCGGGATTCTTCCCCGGCCACGCCGACGACGAGTTCGGCCACCACGGCGGCTTCCACTTCGAGGGCGCCGCCTGGAACCCGAAAAAGCTCCCCGCCACCCCGGCCGTAGGCCATCACACGCTGACGCGGAAACCCCCCGCACATCCCAAGGGTTATGAACCACTCGGGACTTACCGAGCGCAGGCCCCCCAGTGGCCGAAGGCGGGCACCGCCACCGTCGACCTGGGGGCGCAGGGCACGCCGAAGCCGGTCAAGGCCGGTGAGCTGCCGGTCTGGGTGGCGCCGGCCGAAGAGGGACACGGTGTCGACGCGGTGCGCGTACAGGCCGCGTCCCACGCCCAGACGCTCAGATCCGGCGCCAACGGCATGCTGCTGGGCATCACCCCGTCCGGTACGGCCTCCGCACGCGGCCGGGTGCGCGTGGTCGTCGACTACTCCGCGATCGCCGAGGCCTACGGCGGAGGCTACGGGTCACGACTGCAGTTGGTGCAGTTGCCGGGCTGCGCGCTGACCACCCCGGAACGCGCGGAATGCCAGAAGCGCACCCCGCTCCACTTCACCAACCGCCCCACCGCCCACCAGTTGACGGCGACCGTCACCCTGGGCACCCCACCCGCCGCCGCGTCCGATCCCGAGCCGGAACCGGCCTCGCCATCGGCACCGTCCCCGTCCTCGTCCCCGTCCCCGTCCCCGTCGTCGGCGGAGCACGCCGACGGCCCGCAGACGATGTCGGTCCGCACCGAGCCGTTGACGGCGACCACGGCCACGGACGGCACCACCGCACTGGCCGTCACCTCCGGAACCTCCGGCTCCCAGGGCGACTACGGGGCCACCGCGCTGTCGGCCGCCGGTACCTGGCAGGCCTCCGCCACCGGCTCGTTCACCTACTCCTACCCGATCTCGGTACCGTCCGCGGTCGGCAGCAACGCGCCCTCCGTCGGCCTGAGTTACGACTCGCAGACCGTCGACGGCGAGACCACCGCTCGCAACTCCCAGGCCTCGTGGGTCGGAGACGGCTGGAGTTACCAGGTCGGTTCTGTGGAGCGGGCTTACCGCAAGTGCGACTCCCTCCTCGACTCCGGCGGAGACAAGATTCTCAAGGGCTCCGGCGACGAGTGCTGGGGCGGGGACAACGCCATGCTGTCCTTCGGCTCGCATTCCGGTGTGCTCGTGCCCGACGGCGTGGACTCGAGCGTGCCCGGGGAGATCAAGCAGTGGCGGCTGCAGGGTGACGACGGCACGCTCGTGCAGGAGCTGTCCGGCGCCGACAACGGCCTGCACGACGGTGTCTACTACCGGGTCCTGACCACGGACGGCACCGCCGCCTACTTCGGCGCCGACCATTCCCCGAGCGGCGCGGGCACCGGTGCCACCATGCCCGCGACTCCTGCCGACCCCTCCACGCACTCCGCCTGGGGCGTACCCGTCCTGCACCCGCGCTCGACGGACCCCTGCCACGACAGCACCAAGGGCAAGGCATCCCAGTGCGACAAGCCGGAGGGCTGGCGCTGGAACCTCGACTTCGTGGTGTCGCCGGCCGGATTCGTGCAGCGGTACGACTACACCACCGAATCCAATTACTACGACCTCGGCGGCGGCCAGGCGGCCGAGTCGACCGACCCGGACGACACCGGCACTCTGACCTCGTACACCCGTGGCGGCGCGCTGACGCTGATCTCGTACGGCTACACCCTGGCCGACGAGCAGGCCGGGCGGACCCCGGCGGCCGAGGTGGACTTCGGCCTCGCCCAGCGCTGCCAGACCACCTCGGCCTTCACCGACTGCTCGGCGTCGAACCTGAAGGACTCCACCGCCACGCACTGGCCGGACGTGCCGTGGGACCTGCACTGCGACTCCACGGACTCCACCAAACTCCCGGACGGCGCCACCACCGTCCCCGACGACGTGTGCATCACGTCGGGCCCCAGCTTCTGGACCACCACCCGCCTGGACTCCATCACCACCAAGGTCCATGTGAAGGCGACGGACCAGCTCACCGCGGTCGACTCCTACAAGCTGGGCCAGGTCTACTCCGACGCGGGCGGCACGGTCGACCCGGTCACCGGCACCACGGTCGACCCGAAGGACGCCGGGATGCTCCAGGCCGTGATGTGGCTGCAGTCTCTGCGGCACACCGGCAAGGACACCTACGACAACGGCAACAGCGACATCGCGCTGAACCAGGTCTCGTTCACCGGCACCGAGATCGACAACCGGGTGAACGACGACTCCCCGTCCGCCCCGCCCCTGTACCGGCCGCGCATCTCCAGCATCCAGACCGAGACCGGTGAGTCGATCGCCGTCGAGTACAACTCGGCGCCCTGCGCGGGTAGAACGCTCTCGATCTCCCAGGCGGACAGCAACACCAATTCCTGCTACCCCGTCTACTGGACCGTCCCCGGCGCCTCCAAGCCGATCGCGGACTGGTTCAACAAGGTCACCGTCAACAGCGTGGCCGTGTCCGACCTGACCATCGCCGGCCAGTACAAGCCGGACGCCCAGAACAACCCGGCGGGCTCGGAGACCCAGATCTCCCGCTACAGCTACTCCGGCCCGGCCTGGCACCGCGACGACTCGGCGCAGACCGACGACCAGTACCGGACCTGGGACCAGTTCCGCGGCTTCCGCACCGTCACCGTGCAGACCGGCCAGGCCCCCGAACCCGTCACCCAGCAGACCACCACCTATCTGCAGGGCATGGACGGCGACTACAAGGCCGACGGCACCCGCCGCTCCGTCACCGTCGACGCCAAGGTCGGCGGCAGCACCGTGCTGAGCGTCACCGACGCCGACCAGCTGTCCGGCACCACCTTGGAGGACGACACCTACAACCAGGCCGGCGGCACGGTCGACGCGGTCAGCGTCAACGGCCCGTTCGCCTTCACCACCACCGCCTCCGCGGGCCAGACGCCGTGGACGGACTGGACCCAGGAGGACAATCCCGGTGAGACCGAGCCGGCCCTGTCCACCCTGCCCGACCTCACCGCCCACCGGATCAGGTCCAGCAGCTCCCTGACGTACGAACTCCTCTCCAACGGGACCTGGCGGCACACCAAGAACGACACCGCGTACGACAGCCAGGGCCGCCTGTCCACCGTCGACGAGCACGGGGACGGCGTCGCCCCGAACCAGGAGAAGTGCGCCACCACGACCTACGCGACGCCGCCGTCCGGTAACTCGATGGCCCTCGCCTACCCGGACCAGGTCACCACCGTCAGTGGCCCGTGCGGCACCGCGCCGAGCGCCACCACGCTCCTGGCCGACAGGAAGCTCTACTACGACGGTGACGGCAGCCTCACGAACCTGGGAACCTTCGGGCAGCTCGAGCAGACCGGCAGCACGGCGATCGGTCGGGTCACCGCCGTTCGCACGGCCACCGGCTACACCGGCACCACGGAGAACTGGCAGACCAACTCGGCGATGAAGTACGACGGCGCCGGGCGGATCACCGACACGCTGGACGTCACCGGGCAGAACACCCACACGGCCTTCACCCCGCCCTGGACCTCGACAGGCGGCAACACCGACCCCACCGGCATCACCACCACCAACTCCAAGAACTGGACGGTCACTTCCTCCCTCGACCCGCTGCGCGGACTGCCCACCGAGAACGTCGATGCCAACGGCCGCAAGACCGACATGACCTACGACGCGCTCGGCCGGCGCACCGCGGTGTGGCTGCCCGGCCGGGACAAGGCGGCCGGCCAGAGCGCGGACCGCACCTTCGAGTACTCCATCAACCCCGGAGCCGTCCCCGCGCCCGGAGACACGGTCACCCAGCCCGGCGCACCGACGTCGGTCACCTCGAAGACGCTGCGCGAGGACGGCACGTACGCCACCTCGATCACGATCTACGACGGCATGCTGCAGCCGCGGCAGACCCAGTCCACCGCGATGGGCGACTCGAACTCCGGCCGCATCATCGCGGACACCTTCTACGACTCGCACGGCTGGCCGACCGCGTCCTACGCCGCCTACTCCGAGCCCGACAACTTCCCGTCGACCACGCTGTACGCGGCGAACGAGAACCAGATCCCCTCGGAGACCACGACCACCTACGACGGCCAGGGCCGGTCCCTCAGGGAGACCCTCTGGCACCAGGCCGTCGAGCAGTGGCACACCTCCACCAGCTACCCGGGGGCCGACGAGGTCGACACCGTGGCACCTGTCGGGGGCCGTTCCACCGCCTCCTTCACCAACGCCATCGGCCAGACCACCAGCACCGTGGTGAAGAACACCGGCTCCACGGTCACCCTGCCCGGCGGCTCGGTGATTCCTTCGGGAACCTCGCTGACCTCCGACAGCGTGCGTCTGACGATGCAGGCGGACGGCAACCTCGTGCTCTCCGCCCTGGCGACCGGCGCGACCATCTGGTCCTCCGGAACCGGCGGTCACCCCGGCGCCTGGGCCAAGTTCGGCACCGACGGCAACCTGGTCGTCTACAGCACGGCCGCGGCCCAGCTGTGGACGACCGGCCTGACGGCCACCACCGGCGCCACCTTCCAGGTGCGCAACGACTCCACCGTGGCCGTCGTCGCCTCCGGCGGCGCGATGCCGTGGAAGCAGGGCACCGCGGGCGCCGTCCCGGCCGCCGACGCCACCACCCGCTACACCTACACCCCCGCGGGCCAGCTCGACTCCGTCCAGGACAACGCGGGCAACACCTGGTCGTACACCTACAACCTGCTCGGCCAGAAGACGTCCCAGACCGACCCGAACGCCGGCAGGGCCACCTTCGACAAGTACGACGTGTCCGGCAACCTGCTGCAGGCCACCGACGCGCGCGGCCAGGCGCTGTCCTTCACCTACGACTGGGACAACCGCCCCACCGCCGAGTACGCCGCCGCCTGGTCCGCCACCCCGGACCCGTCCAAGCTGCTGGTGTCCCATGTGTACGACACGCTGGAGAAGGGCTACGAGACCTCGGCCACCCGTTACGTCGGGGGCGCCTCGGGGTCGGCGTACACCCAGGCCGTCACCGGTTACAACACGGCCTACCAGCCACTCGGAACCACGCTGACGATCCCGGCCGCCGAGGGCTTCGCCGCGGCCGGGCAGAGCAGCGCGCCCACGAGCGGCACCGTCACCTACACGTCCACCTCCCGCTACACCCCGAACGTCGGTCTGCTGTCCACCACGCACTATCAGGCGGACGGCAACCTCCCGGCCGAGGACATCGACTACGGCTACACCCAGCAAGGCAACCTCGACGGCATCGGCGGCTTCATCAACTCGGCCAACACGCCCGCCTACTTGGACACGGCCGTCCACGACGCGTTCGGGCGGGTGCTGCAGGCGAACTACGGGCCCACCGGCAAGGAACTGGCGACCTTCGCCCAGTACGACGCCACCACCGGGCGCGTCACCCAGACCAGCAGCATGGTGCAGACCTCGACCACGGCCCTGGACGTCGTCAACCCGCGCTACGACCAGGCCGGCCAACTCACCGCGACCGACGACCTGCAGAACAACACCACGCACGACACCCAGTGCTTCACCTACGACTCCTTCCAGCGGCTGACCGCCGCCTGGACGGACACCGCCGGCATCACCGATCCCACCGCCGCGACGGTCGGCGCCGTCGGCGGATGCACCACCGCGAGGGTGCAGACCACCACCACGTCCCCGATCAAGACCACCACCGTCGGCGGCCCGTCCCCGTACTGGCAGACCTACACCTACGACCAGCTCGGCGACCGCACCGGCTTGGTCAACCACGACACCACCGGCAACGCGCTCAGCGACATCACCCAGAGCGTCGCCCACCCCGGCGTGAACGGCACGGCGCCCGCGACGCTGCCCGACCAGGCGGGGACGGCCACCCTCACCAACCCGGCCGGTACGGCGACCATCACGTCGACTTACACCGACCCCGCCTACGGCAATGTGAACGCCGGCGACACCATCAGCCGGAAGGTGACGACCACCGGCCCGCTGACCAGCGCGTTCACCATCTCCGGCGGCGGCAAGCGGTGCGTCGACGACGCGGGTGGCTCCACCGCGGCCGGCACCAAGGTGCAGATCAACACCTGCAACGGGGCCACCAGCGAGAAGTGGACGATCGGCACCGACGGCACGGTGCGGGTCCTCGGCCAGTGCCTGGACACCACGGGCAACGCGACCACCAGCGGCACCCTCGTGGTGATCGACACCTGCAAGACCGACGCCACCCAGAAGTGGAAGGTCACCACCACCGGCACCCTGGTCAGCAACGCCAACAGCGCGGTCTGCCTGACCGACCCGGGGGCCTCCGCCACCAACGGCACCCAGCTGACCATCGCCACCTGCGGCGGCAGCGGCCAGACCTGGACCAACGCCGCGAACGGCGCCGTACCGGCCGGCCAGAGCCAGACCTTCACCTACGACGCCGAAGGCCGCACCGCCACCGTGGCCACAACCTCCGGCACCCACACCAACACCAGCAAGTACCTGTACGACGCCAAGGGCGGTCTGCTGGAACAGACCGCGGCGGTCGACGGCGTGGACAAGACCCGCGTCCTCTACCTCTTCGGCGGCACCGAGCAGATCACCCTCAACGTCAGCGCCAAGACCTGGACCGGCCTGCGGAACGTCACCGGCCCGGACGGCACCACCGTCACCCGCTCCAGCACCGGCACGGTCAGCTACCAGATCGCCAACGGCCAGGGCACCGCCCTGACCGCCGTCGACGCCGCCACGCTGGCCGTCACCCGCCGCTCCTTCGACCCCTGGGGCAACCCGCGCGGCACCAAGCCCGGTTCCTGGGTGGCACCGGACGAGAACCACGGCTTCCTCGGTCGGCCCGCCGATCCCGTCACCGGCCTCGACCTGCTGGGCGCCCGCAACTACGACCCCGTCGTGGGCCGCTTCCTCACGCCCGACCCGATCTTCCAAGCCGGTGACCCCAACCAGATGGGCGGCTACACCTACGCCGCCGACAATCCCGCCAGCAGCAGCGATCCCACGGGTTACGACGACTGGTACAACGACCCGTCCATGAACAAGTGCGCCATCGACTGCGGTGGCGGCAAGAAGAAGTCCCACGGTGGCGGCGGCACCAAGACCTCCAGTGGCTCCACCGGCGCATCACCGGCACCGTCCACCACGCCGGCGCCTTCCATGGGGCCGGCCCCGACCTCCACGCAGACGCCGACACCGACGCTCGGTGAGACCCCCTGCCAGCCGGAGGACTTCGGCACGGACCGATGCGAAAGCTACGACGGTGGTCAGCTGATCTACACGGCCGCCGGAATGGTGGCCCTGCCGGTCGCCGCGTGGTGCATCGGTACCGGTGTCCTGGATTGTGTCGCGGGGGTATTCACCGGTGCCGCGGATGCCGAGGCGGGCGGCAGCATGCTTCTCGGCGTCCGTGCCGTGGGCCTCGGAGCGGGTGCCGCACGGGCCATGGAAGAGGGGGCAGCGGAGGGCTCGGCAGCCGGCGCCGAGGCCAGTGCCGCGAACGAAGCTGCCGACGACGTGGCCGACCTTGTCGCTGCGAAGCGCGCCAACGCGCAGGAACGGGCCCGTGCGACCGACGCGGAGGCGGCTGAGCCGAGTTCCCCCGAGGCGGGGGCGTCGGGGACGAGGCCCTCGGCGCGGGACTCACGCGCCCCCATACCGAAGACCGCTCCTGGCCGCAAGGCCTCGTCCGCGGCGACCGTCGCCAAAACCCGGTTGCCCAGAGGCACGAGGATCGAGGACGGTCTCGCCGGCGCACGGAATCTCCGGGACCGGATGGCGCAGCGCACGCTCTTCCCGAACGGTGACGGACTTCCGGCCAGCGGCGCGATCATGAAGAAGGCCTGGACAGCCGGCTACAACGCTGAGACCGGAGAAATAGCTGTCGCGTCGTCCGGCTGCGGATACTGCGCGGAAGGAAACGTGATCAACGCGTTGGGTGGAGACGCGAACCGCGTCATGCTCACCCGCGCTCTGATCTGGGACCCCCAGCTGGGTGCCTGGGACGAGATGCCGATCTGCGACAGATGTCAGGTGTTCCTGACTCCCGAGGACGTCGAGCCCGGAGCGTTGTTCATGGACCAAGGCCCGTGGAACAAGAGGTGATCGACTTGACTCATATACTCCCCGCCATGAACAACGAGTCGAAAAGCGCGCCTGGAGGGCAGGCATGAGCACAAGGCCGTCCCTGATCCAGGCCGAGCGGGTCGATTGGAACTCCTTGCGGTGCGGGTGCGGCGAGACGGGTGCTCATGTTCCCGAGACCTTCGCCCGCTTGCTGGAGGCCCGCACTCCGGGTGAGATCACGGAGGCGACGCTCGACGGTCACATCAACGTCCAGTCGCTCCTCTTCGAGGTGGCGATCCCGGTGACCTCGCTCATTGTCGCCGCCTTGCAGGAGGACCTTCCCGAGGCCGTGCGTGTGCGGCTGCTCGACGACCTTCTGACCTGCGTCGCGGGAGAGTCCCACTGGACGGAGGTCGAAGCGGGCGCGCCAGAGATCGAGGTCGACTGCCAGATCGCGGCCCGCGAGGCCATCTGGACGCTGTATCAGGAATACGCGACCGGTCACGCGATGCCGGCGAGGTACATCCTGGAAGCGGTGGACCCTGATCAGGAGCGGTTTTCCCATTTCGACGCCAAGCTGATCAGCCGCATCCAGAAGAGGGCGAAGCGCCACTGATTCCTCATGCCGTTCGTCAGGGCGCGAGAGCGATGGGCGGCGTGAGTCGAATGCATTCTGTGGAACGGCTGCGTCAGTGAAAGAAAATTCCGGTGCGGAGAGAACTGGCGGCCGAGGTCTACGCCGGCGCGGGCACCTGACATTCGTCTGAAGAGCTACTGAGCGAGAGGTCCGAAGCGATGGCGTATCTGGTCATGGGATTCCTGGGGGTGTATGCCGGCCTCAGGGCCCTCGGGCTGCGTCGGCGACAACTGAGTGCGACCACCGGGCCGTCCCCGCAGCTGATCCTGCGGCCGACGTTCCTCGGCGTCCTCGCCGGGATCGCCCTCGCGGGCGGAGTCTTCCTGCTGCTGGGTGGAGTCCTCGTCCTGGTCCAGGGCTGAGCGCCGGCGGGCGGGAACCGAGCCCGTACGGAGAAGCTCGTCGTGTCCCGCCCGGCGGAACGGGACACCGGTCCCATGCGGCCGGGACGCCGGGCGCGTCAGGGTGGTCCTGTCCACAGGCAGTACTGCTTCGGCAGCACCGCTTCGGCAGTACCACTTCACGGGGGAACCATGTCCATTCCGCTCTCCGACCCGACCACAGCCGGCCACCCCGCCGTCCCCGAGCCGCCGCGCGCGGTCAGCGAGGGCCGAGGCTGGGCCTGGGGAGGCATCGGCACCGCGCTCGGCGGGCTCGTCGTGTTCCTCGCGGCGGGGCCGCTGTGGCCGTACGACGACTCCGACATCATCGACAACGCGCGGATGGTGGCGCGACTCGACGACTCCGCGCGGGGCTGGGTCTTCGTCACCCAGCTGGCGTTCACCGCGGCCGCCCTGGGCGCCGTGCTCTTCGGGGCCGGGCTGCGGCGCCGGCTCGAACGGCAGTGCCCGGCGGGCAGTCTCGTGCCCACGACCGCGTATCTGGGCATGCTCCTGGTCGGGGTGATGAACCTGGTCGGCGCCGGGATGGGCACCGAGGTGTTCCACAACCTGCGGATGGCCGACAAGACCGACCCGGACACGATCGTCGGCGAACTCGCCCAGCTCGGCACGTACGGCTGGCTGTGGTCGGGGCTGGTGCTCACCGCCGCCGCGCTCGCCGTCGCGGCGTTCCGGCAGGGCGCGGTGAGCCGCTGGATCGGCGTCGTCAGCCTGATCTTCGGCTTCCTGGCGCTGGTCACCCAGCTGCTGCCGTTCCAGTACATGGCGCTGTTCGTGGGGGTGCCGTATCTGCTGGTGCTGGGCTGCGCGTTCGCCTTCGGCCGCGGGCCCGCGCTCGACTGAACGTCGTACGCAGGGGGGAGACGTTCGTCGTAGGGGTGGCGCAGTGACGACCGCGCCGCAGTGACAACCCGCGAGACCCGCTGCGAGGCTGGCCCTGTGGGGGGAACAGGCGCGACGGCCCGGTGGGGCACAGACGGCGGGGGCCATCCGGTCCCCGCCGTCGGCGTGCTCGTCGTCACCTGGGGGCTCGCGGTGGCCGCCCTGACCCTGATGGGCCTGGCGGGCGCGCCCTGGGACTCCACCCAGTGGTACTTCGTCGTCGACACGGCCGACGCGCTCGTGTACGGGCTGGTCGCGGCCGTCGTACTGAGCCGGCGCCGGCACCCGGTGGCCTGGCTGGTGGCGCTGACCGCGCTCGGCGGGGGCGTCGCGGCGGTCACCGCGCAGCTGGTCGTGCTGCGGGCGAAGGACGCCGGGCCCGACGCGCTGCCGCCCACCTGGTCGATCCTGCAGGGCACGGCCTGGGTGCCGGGGACGCTCGCGCTCGTCCTGATCGTGCCGTACCTGGTGTCGGAGCGGGCCGCCTCGCGGGCGGTGCGGGCCGCGATCGGCGGCGGGATCCTGCTGATCGTGGGCCTGCTGGCGGTCCGGCTGACCGATCCCTGGCCGTGGCCCGAGGCCGCCGGGTCGTACGCGCCGCTGCCGGTGCGCGACGCCGACTGGGCGCGGCAGGTGGAGCCGGTGCAGCGGACGCTGATCGGGGCGGTCGTCGTGCTGGGGCTGGGCGCCGCGGCCCACGCCGCCCGCCGCCGGTGGCGGGAACCGGCGGCGCGGGGCCTCGGCTGGCTGGCGATCGGAACGGCGCTCGTCGCGGTGACCTTCCTGCCGCTGGTCGTGTGGGAGGACGGCGCGCCGGCGTCGCTGGAGCTCTTCACCCCGTTGACGCACCTCGCCTCGCAGGCCTTCTTCCCGGCCGCCGTCCTCGTCGCGGTCCTGCGTCAGCGGCTGTGGGGCATCGATCTCGTGGTCAGCCGGGCGCTGGTGTGGTGGCTGCTCACCGGGACGATCGTCGCCGGGTACTTCGGGACGGTCGCCGTGCTGGGGCTGCTGCTGCCCGGCGAGGGAGCCCTGGGCCGGGTGCTGGCGACCGCCGCGACCGCGGCCGGGATCCAGCCCGCCCGCGGCTGGCTGCAGCGGCGCGTGGACCGGCTCGTGCACGGGGAGGCGGCCGCCGGTGCGATCGGCAGGGTCGGCCGTCACCTGGGCAGCGCGGCCGGACCGCAGGAGGCGCTCACCGGCATGGCGGAGAGCATGGCCGCCTCCTTCAACCTCGGGTCGGTGCGGGTGCTGGACGAGGACGGCGAGACCCTGGCCGCCCTCGGTGACCCCGCCGGCGCGCAGCCGGTGACCGTCCCGCTGGTGGTGCGTCAGCGCGCCGCCGGCACCCTGGTGGTGACCGCGCGGCCCGGCGAACGGCTCGACCGGCGCGCCCGCACCGCCCTCGACGAGGTCGCCCCGATCGTGGCGACCGCCGTGCACCTCGCCGCCGTCACCCGGGCGCTGCGCGAGTCCCGCGGCCGGCTCGCCGCGGCCCGCGACGACGAGCGCCGCGCCCTGCGCCGGGAACTCCACGACCAGCTGGGCCCCGCGCTGGCCGGCATCGGCCTCGGCCTCGCCGCCGCCCGCAACCTGCTCCCCGACGACTCGCCCGCGGGGCCCCTGCTGACCCGTCTGCGCGCCGAGGTCGACGCCCGCGTCGACGAAGTCCGCGTCCTCGCACGGGGGTTGGTGCCCCCGGTCCTCGCCGAGCTGGGCCTGGTCCCGGCCGTTCGCGAACTCGTCATGCGGTACGAGGCGGACGGGCTCCAGGTCGTCGTACACGCCGACGCAGAGGGCGCCGGCGCCGAGGGTCCTGGGGCTGCCGTGCGGGACGTGCCGCAGGAGGTCGCGGGCGCCGTGTACGCCGTCGTCGCCGAGGCGTTGCGCAACGTCTCGCGGCACGCGCGGGCCCGGACCTGCACGGTGACCCTGGCCGGTCTCGCCCCCGGTACGGGGCCGCGGCTGACGGTGAGCGTCGAGGACGACGGCCGCGGGATGGGTCCGGGCGTCCGGGCCGGAGTCGGCACCCAGTCGCTGCGGGAACGCGCCGAGACCCTCGGCGGCACGGTCACCTGGCAGCCGGGGGAGGGCGGCCGGGGCACCCGGGTCGTGCTCGACGTGCCTCTGGCGGGGGACGGCGAGCGGGAGGAAGAGGTGATTCGTCGTGTCCTGTGAGGTGGACGAGGGCGGGGCGGTGCGGATCGTCGTCGTGGACGACCACCCCGTGTTCCGGATGGGGATGGCCGCGCTGCTCGGCTCGTTGCCGGGGCTGGCGGTGGTGGCCGAGGCCGAGGACCTGGAGTCGGCCGTGGCCGCGGTGCGGGCGCACGGGCCCGACGTGGTCGTCATGGACCTGCACCTGGGCGACCGTACGCCCTCCGGGGTGGAGGCCACCCGGGAGATCCTGCGGCTGCGGCCCGGTACCGCCGTCCTCGTGGTCACCATGCTGGACGACGACGACTCGGTCTTCGCGTCCATGCGGGCCGGGGCCCGCGGCTACCTCCTCAAGGGCGCGGCGCCCGCCGAGATCGAGCGGGCGGTGCGCGCGGTCGCGAACGGCGAGGTGATCCTCGGTCCCGCGGTCGCCTCCCGCGCCGTGGCCCATCTGACGGGACTGCGGTCGGCGGGCGCCGGGCCCGTGGCCCTGCCCGAACTGACCGCACGGGAACGCGAGGTCCTCGACCTGGTGGCCCGGGGGCTGGACAACCTGGCGATCTCGCGCCGGCTCGTCCTCAGCCCCAAGACGGTCCGCAACCACCTGTCCAACATCCTCACCAAGCTCCGGACGCCGACCCGGGCGGAGGCCATCGTCCGGGCGCGGCAGGCGGGGCTGGGGGAGGGCTGAGGCGGGGGGCGGGGTGAGGTGGGGGCTGAGGTGGGGGGAGGAGAAGGGGCGTTGAAGGCAGACGCCCGGAGGGCTCCGCCCCGGAAGGAAGTGCGGGGCGGAGCCTTCGGTACGTCAGGGCTGCTGGACGGGCTTGCCGCGTCCCCAGGCCCAGGCGAGGCGGTCGGCGCCGGACTGGTTGGTCGTGGCCAGCCACGGGCGGGCCGGGTTGCCGGTCAGGGTCTGCAGGGAGTACGTGTCGTCCGTGCGCAGGCCCGGCCAGTAGACGGAGCCCATCTTCAGCTCGCGGAAGGTGTCGGTGACCGCCTGGATGAAGTTGATGTAGTTGTTGTCGGGCGTCGCCTTGTTGTAGTCGAGGCCGGTCGTCATCGGGGCGCCGAACTCGTCCGCCACGGTCCGGTTGGCGCAGTCGCCGATGCGTACCTTCAGGTCGGCCACCCACTGGTCGTAGGTGGCGTACTCCTTCCAGAAGCCGTAGTGGTGGAGGGAGAGGTAGGTGCCCTTCAGGCGCGGGTCGGCGCAGACGGTGGTGACGTGGTCGTTGTAACCGGCGCCGCTGACGAAGACCCGGTTGCGGGGGACCGAGGGGTAGGTGGCCAGCCACTTCGCCGCGATGTCCGCCCACTCGGCGTCGGTGTAGCCGTGGGGCTCGTTCATCGGCTCGAAGTAGACGTGCTTGTCGTTCTTGTACGCCTTGACGACCGTGTCCCACATGGGCCAGTAGGTGGCGGTGTCGTCGATGAAGCCGTCCTTGCGGGGGCCCGTGCCCTCCCAGTAGGACAGGATGATCTTGAAGCCCTTGGCCGACGCGGCGTCGATGACCCCGCGGTACGACTTCCAGTACGAGCCGTTGACCGTGTACGGGTTGATGGGCAGGCGGACGGTGTTGGCGCCGAGGTTGGCGCGGAACGCCGAGATCACCCGGCTCGCCTTGGTGTAGGTCTGGGCGTAGGTGTCGGAGAGGGACAGCCCCGACAGGACGACGGGGTCGTCGGCGAAGTTGTCGCGGGGGTCGGCCCAGTTGACGCCCCGGAACTGGGTCGTGTCGGTGGCCGGCGCGGCCGTGGCGGGGCCGGCGAGGGTGGTGGTGCCCGCCCCGGCGATCAGGAGCGCGACGAGGGCGGCTCGGAGGCGGGGGGTGCGGCGGGGGCCGGCGGGGGTTCTGCGCATCGGCTTTGCCTTTCGGGGATCCTCATGTTCGCGTGAACATCGACCCTTGGGGTGGCTGATGTTTACGCAAACATCGCGGCGCCGGAATCGTGGCATCCGCCACAGTGATCGTCAAGGGGTACGGGTCCTGCAGGGGCTCCGCCCCTGCGGCCCCGCCTAGGGGCTCCGCCCCTTTGACCCCGCCTAGGGGCTCTGCCCCTTTGACCCCGGCGAGGGGCTCTGTCCCTGCGACCTCGGCGAGGGGCTCTGTCCCTGCGACCTCGGCGAGGGGCTCTGTCCCTTTGACCCCGGCGAGGGGCTCAGTCCCTGCGACCCCGGCCAGGGGCTCTGCCCCTTTGACCCCGCTTAGGGGCTCTGCCCCTGTGACCCTGGCCAGGGGCTCTGCCCCTGTGACTCCGTCCAAGTTGCTCTGCCCGTTCGGTCCCGCCTGAGGCTCAGCCCCTGTGAGCCCGCCCTGGGGCTCTGCCTCTTCGACCCTGGCCACGGGCTCTATCCCTTCGGTCCCGCCTGGGGCTCGGCCCCTATGACCCCGGCCAGGGGGCTCTGCCCCTTTGACCCCGGCCAGGGGCTCCGCCCCCTGCACCCCGGGGGGTTCGCCCGCCCGCCCGAATCGGTGGGCTGGGAAGTGGGGGCCTTGAGGCTGGTTTGGTGGGGTGTCAGGTGGCCAGGGGGTTCAGGGTCAGTGGGGCGATTCTGCCCTCCAGCATCGCGCCCAGGCCCTGGGCGGCGCAGATGTCGGGTCGGTCGGCGATGTGGACCGGCATGCCGGTGGCCTGGCGGAGCATCTGGTCGAACCCGGGGAGCAGCGCGGAGCCCCCGACCATCATGATCCCGCGGTCGGCGAGGTCGGCCACCAGATCCGGCGGGCAGTCCCGCAGCACCCGTCCGATGCCGTCGAGCACCGCGGTCAGCGGCGTCTCGATCGCGTCCCGTACGGCCGCGGTGTCGACCTGCACGGAACGGGCGAGGCCGGTGGCGACGTCCCTCCCGTGGATCTCCGTGGAGGCCGGCCCGTGGGCGGTGAGGCCGTTGCCGGACAGGGCCAGCTGCAGCGGTCGTACCGACTGGCTCGGGAGCATCAACTCGTGTTCGTGACGCAGGTGCTGGACGATCGCGTGGTCCACGGCCTCGCCGCCGACGGGGATGCGCTCGGCGGCCACGAGGGAGCCGAGCGAGAGGACGGCGACCTGGGTGGCGGCCGCGCCGCACACCAGGATCATGGTGGCCTCCGGCTGCTCCACGGGCAGCCCGCAGCCGACGGCGGCCGCGATGAGCGTCTCGACGAGCTCCACGCGCCGGGCGCCGAGACCGACGAGCGTCTCGATGGTCGCGCGCTGGGCGAGCGGGCCGGCGTCGTGCGGGGTGCAGGCCGCGGCGCGCAGGAACGGCTTGCGGCGCAGCTGGCGGCGCATCTTGTCGCCGAGCAGGTGCCGCAGCATGCGCTGCGCCATCTCGATGTCGACGACCGTGCCGCCGGAGACCGGGCGCACCACCCGGATGTAGTGGGGGGTGCGGCCCGTCATCTTCTCGGCCAGCTCGCCGACCGCGATCAGCGCGCCGGTCCGCGTGTTCACGGCGGCGGCGGAGGGCTGGTCGACGACGAGTCCCGCCCCCTTGACGTACACCCGGGTCCTCGCCGCGCCCAGGTCGACGGCGAAGTGGCAGCGGCGCAGCTGCTCCAGACTGACGGTCATGGCAGGTCCTCCCGAGAGCGCAGACCGTGGCGACCGCCGGGCGGGCGGGCCTTCTTTCCGTGGGCCGCCGGGCGGTGGCCTCCTTACGCATCGTGCGGGGGCGGGAAGGCGGGCGCTCGCTGGAGGGGGCCGGGCGGGGTGCCGCCGAATGGGCGGTTCGGACCCCACACCCCCTGTGTGTTCCGGATGAAGAGCCCCGCGGGTGCTAGAGGGACTGTCCGGCGGATGCGTATACGGCGCCCCGCTTGGGGCTACGGCGCTCTCGGAGCTACGGCGCTTTCGGGGCTAAGGGCTGGGGCGCCCTCGGGGCTGGCGCTGGGGCCTCTGGCCTGTGGCTTGTTGCCCCCGGCCCGTGAGCCCGTGGGCCTGGGGTCGGGCCCGTCGGCCGGGCAGGTGGGCGTTCCCCGTGTGCGGGAGGCGTGACGCCCCGCGTCTGTGGCGTGATCCGGCGGACAGAGGTCACAGAGCCCGCGCCGCCTCCAGTACGGGTGCCAGTGACCGTACGGTCACCTCGCAGCCCGCCTCCCGCAGTTCCTGTTCGACGGTCGGGTTACGGGCGAGGCCGATGAACTCCAGCCCGATCCGCTGGGCGGCGGTCAGTTCCGCCACCGAGGAGCCGATCAGCACGGCCGGCGCGTCCGGCGAGGGCAGGGCGCGCAGCAGGCAGTCCGGGTGCGGGGTGAGGAGCGCCAGGTCCTCGCCCCGCCCGTGGATCCCGGCCAGCGGCAGCCGGTACGGCTCCACGTACCGGTGCACGGCCTGCTCGCACACGTCCGTCACCACGGCCACCCGCCGCCCCGCCGCGTGCAGCGCGCGCACCAGGGCCACGGAGTTGTGGGTGGTCGGCGCGTCGGGTACGGCTTCCAGCTCCAGCGCGTCCAGCCGCTGCCGCAGCAGGGGCCCGAGCGGGTCGCGGGCGAAGATCCGCAGCACGTCCAGCGGATGCACGACCGACTCCCGGGCCGCGGCGACCGCCAGGGGGCGGCCCGTCGGCGCGTCCTGCGGGTCCCGGTGCTCCGCGGCCAGCGCCAGCAGCTCCAGCGCCGCCGCCCGCGCGGTCGCCGCCGTGTACAGGCGGGTCAGCGGGCCGTCGAAGCCGAGCAGTACGGTCTCGGCCCCGACGAGCAGACCGGCCGGCGTCGGCTCGCCGGCCGACTCGGCGACCACGCGCGCCGCGTGGGCGTCCCGCTGCGGCGGCTCGGGCGCCGGCGCCCACTCCGGCGCCAGCCGCACCTCGCACGTCACCGCGAGCCCCGGCACCGGCCATTTCCCCACCTGTGTGTTGACCGCGCGCTGCGCGCCGGCCGCCCGGCGCAGGGAGTGGTGCCGGGTGATCCGGGGCGCGGTCTCCCTCAGGTGCGCCGACAGCCGCTCGGAGACCCGCGCCACCTCCGCCCGCACGAACGCCACCGGATCGGCGACCCGCCAGGACAACTCGGCCACGGCCAGGAAGTCGCCCTTGCTGGAACTCGGCAGGGACAGCTGGTGGACGGCGTGCTGCGGGGTGAGGTCGACCTCGTAGTAGGTGGTGAGCCGAGGCGGTCGTTTGCCGTGCGGCTGGGCGGGGTTGAGGAGGGTCAGCGGCCCGTCGGCCTGCGTGTGCACGACGGCGACCCGGCCGGGCGCCGGTATGCCCAGCTGCCTCAGGTCCCGCGTGATGAACGGCCCCCTTACCAGGTCCCGTTCCTCGTCCTCGGCGCGGGGCGCGGGCAGCGGGCAGTACCAGGCGAGCGGCGGGGAGGCGGGGTCGTCGCCGTACAGCGGGCGGAACCGGTGGGGGCCGGAGGCGGCGGAGCTGTCGGCGAAGGCCTCGTAGAGGGACGGGGGGACGAGGACCAGGATGGGAGCCGTCCCTTCGGCGGGGAACAGGGGGAGCGGGGGCGCGGCCGGTGGCTGGTGGAACGTGACCCGCAGGCGCGGCGGGGTCAGATCGCCGAGGGGCCCGGGGAGCCAGCGCAGGGCGGCGGCGAGGACGGGGAGGAGGTAGGCGTCGGGGTCGATGCGGACGCGGTAGCCGTCGGGGCGTACCTGCACCTCGTACTGCTGGGGAGCGAGAGCGCCGCGGTCGAGGACCTGGTGCACCGCGTATTCGAGGGAGATACGGGCCTCGGGGCGGGCGCCGAGATCGATGTCGGTCTCGAAGAGGAGGGTGGGCTGCGGGTGGGGGGTGCTCGGGGCCGCTCCCTGCTCGCCTCCGGCGTCCGTTCCCTCTGCGCCTCCTCCGCCCAGCCGCCGTACCGTCTCCGCGCTCACCGTCGCGAACGCCGGGCCGCCGCCCGAGCCGTCGCCGTCGGCCGTCGCGGCGCGGAACTCGCCCGCCGCCAGTCCCGCCCGTTCGTCGATCAATCCGCCCACTCGCTCCAGGAGTTCACGGGTACGCCCCCGCGCGGTCCGCGGCAGTGTGCGCAGGAGCAGGTCGCGGACTCCGGGGCGGAAGGCGTAGGAGCCGGGTGGGCCGGGGACGGCGGTGAGCATGCCGCTGAGGATCACCTCGGCCAGGTGCTGCGGGCGGGGATCGTGGTCCACGGCGCGTTGGACGAGGCGCATCACCGGGACGGAGGGGACGGCCAGGGCCAGATGGCCGGCGAGGCGGAAGGCCTCCGGGGAGGCGGTGGCGCGGAAGCGCAGGACGAGGTCCCGGGCGGGCAGCGACGCGGGGTCGGGCGCCGGGTCGGCCGGAGCCGGCGCACCGGGCTTCGGCAGGAGCCAGGCCGCCGCTCCCGGGGCGTGCCCGCCGCCCGGCGTGGCCAGCAGCGTCGCCCAGTGGGCGAGCCAGCCGGCGCCTGGTTCCAGGACGGGGAGGGGGACGGCGGCGGGGTCGGGGCGGGTGGCGTCGGGGTCGTAGGGGGTGAAGGCGAGGGTGGTGGGCGGGGCGGCCGCGGTGGGGGCGGCGAGCATGCCCGGTGCGGCCGGCAGGGCCGTCGTCTGCCACAGGTGTTCCGGCAGCGGCTGGACGACGGCCAGCGGCATCCGGGCCGCCCAGCGGCGCAGGGTGCCGTACCAGCGGTCGCCCGCCGGGCCGGGGCGCCACTGCGGGCCCATGCAGTCGCTGACGACGAGGGTGACGGTCCGGCCGTCCGCCGGGTCGGGGACGTGCCGGGCGTGGCCGTCGGGTCCGGCCGGGTGCAGGGTGACCGTGCGGAAGATGCCCGACTGGGCGAGGACGGTGTGCAGTTCACGGACGAGGGGCCGCCAGACCGGCATGGTGGGGCCGGTGTCGTGCACGAGGTTGAGGCGCAGCCAGCGGTCCCGTGCCGGGCGCAGCACCGGCAGCCACACGTCCGGATGCGCCCCGAGCCGCGCGATGCGGTCGGCCGTGGCCCGCTCGTCCAGGAGCCGCGCCCGCGCCGCCGGCACCGTGCGCTTCAGCGGGCGCAGGGCGCGCTGGAGGGCGAGGGGGTGGGGGAGCATCGGGGGCGCGGGGGCCAGCAGGGGTGTGCCGCCGCCGCTCGGTGGGCCCGGTGGTCGCGGGGCAGGCGCCGGGGTGGGGAGGTGCAGGGGGACGCGATCGGTGGACGGGGGCTGAGGGGACGGCGGTTCGGCCTCGGGCGGGCCGGGGTCGGGGCCGTCGGGCCGGTGAGGCGGGGGAGTGGGGGCCGGCGTGGAGGCGTGGTCCGGCGGAGACGTGGACGCCGTCGGCGTCGTACCCTCCGCGTCCTCCCGTCCGGCCTCCAACCGCCCCGCCAGCCACAGCACTTCCGCCAGCTCCAGCGGGGTTGGCGCGGTCCGTCCGGCGGCGGTCAGGAGTGCGGCCAGTCTGCTGACGGCCGTACTGCCGTCCTCCGGTGTCCCCTCAGAAGCCATCGCCGTCCGCCGTGGCGCTCAGGTACGGCATCAGCTCGTCGGCCAGGGCGTCGCGGGACTCCGCGTCCAGGCCGGCGACGCCGGTGAGGTAGAGGGCGTTGAGGAGCTGGTCGGTGGCGAGTTCGCCGTCGGCGGCGCGGGTGAGGAAGCGGTCGATGAGGTGGTCCGCCTCGCCCGGCGGGGTGTCGAGATGGGCGCGGACGATCTCGGTGAGCTGCTCGCGGTCGGGGCGGCGCAGCTGGAGGCGGACGCAGCGGCGCAGGAAGGCGGGCGGGAACTCGCGCTCGCCGTTGCTGGTCAGCACCACGAACGGGAAGGCGCGGCAGCGGACCCGGCCGCGGGCGACGGTGACCGGTGTGTCGGTGCCGTCGGTGAGGACCTCGGCGGTGGCGCCGTCGGCCGAGTGGCGGGCGGCGCGCATCAGCTCGGGGATCTCGTACTGGCCCTCCTCCAGGACGTTCAGCAGGTCGTTGGGGAGGTCGAGGTCGCTCTTGTCGATCTCGTCGACGAGGAGGACACGGGGGCGTGTGTAGGGGAGGAGTGCGGTGCCGAGGGGGCCGAGGCGCAGGTGGTCCTCGACGCCCCCGCCCTCGGGGACGCCGGAACCGGGTGCGCCGGGTGTGCCGTCCCCGGCGCGCCACGCCGCCTGCCGGGCCGCGTACAGCCGGGACAGCGGGTCGTACTGGTAGAGGCCGTCGGACAGGGTGGAGCGGCTGGTGATGTTCCAGCGCAGGACCGGGCCCAGCCGCAGCTCGCGCGCCACCGCGTACGCCAGGGAGGACTTGCCGGTGCCGGGCGGGCCGGTGACCAGCAGCGGGCGGCGCAGGACGAGCGCGGCGTTGACGAGCTGCACGCTCTCCGGGGTGGCCACGTAGGTGCGGGCGCGGTGCACACGGTCGGGGGAGACGGCCGCCTCGTCGTCGCCGTCACGGGGCGCGGGCAGGACGGGCTCGCCGTCGAACGCCCGCCAGGGCGGCGGGGCGGGCAGCCGGTCGACGCCGTCGTGCGGCTCGCTGTTGCCGGTGTAGACGGACCAGTGCGGCATGGGGGGTCTCTCCGTGCGACGAACTCGGGGTGAAGGGAGGGCGGGGTGGGGGCGGGGCCGGGGTCAGGCCACGGGCGACCGGGCGTGCGCGGGGGTGCCGCCGTGCGGGTCGGTGAAGACGCGCGGGTCGTCCCAGAGCAGCTGGATGTCCCGCGCCCAGTGGCCTTCCTCGGCGTCGGCCTCCTCGCGCAGGGCCAGGATCCGGCGGGGGAGTTCGGCGGGCGGGACACCGGACACGCTCGCGTCGAGCTCGTCCAGGAACGTCTTGCCCGGACACCCGTCGCCGCCCGCGCAGGACTCCTCCGGCCCGCCGACGCAGCCGGCCCGGGACCACACCACCACCGGGGCGGGCGCGGTGAGCGAGGTGTCGAAGTGGGGGCGGGTACGGGCCGTGGCCGGGGCGGTGGCGAACCCGGCGAGACAGGCGTCGGGCTTGCGCAGCCGTACGCGCAGCCGGGCGGGCTCCTCGGCGGCGCCGCACTCGACGCGGTGCACGCGCGCGCCCGGCAGGGAGTCGAGCCGCTTCCAGACGCGGGTCAGCTGGTGCCGGGCGCCGGCCCGGCGGCGCGCCTGGTCGGTGACGACGAGCGGGTACACACAGCCGAGCGGGGTGTCGTCGTCGGGCGCGCTCGCCCAGCGGTCGACGGGCAGGTCGATCCAGTCGCGGGGCAGCGCGAACGCGATCAACTCGTCGGAGCCGGGCGTCAGATGGCGGAAGGCGGCCTCGATGCGGTCCTGCACGTAGGCGCTCAGCCGGGCCTTCGGGACGGTGTCGGAGCCGACCGGGTGCCGGCGTCCCCCGCTGTAGGCGGACACCTCGACGAGGACCTGGCCGTCGCCCGCGCCGCTGTGCTGGAGGTCGACGAGGATGGGCGACCAGTCGGGGGCGGCGGCCGGTTCGGCGGGCGCCCGGAACAGGGCCTCCACGTGCTCGGTGAAACGGGCGACGGTGCCGGCCGCGTCCTCGCCGTCGATCTCGCACAGCACGAACAGGGCGGCCGAGCGCAGCGAGTCGAAGCCCTCCTGCGGCGGATCCGGGTCGAACGGGCCGGCGGCGGCGCGGTAGAGCCGTACGGGGTCGCAGTCCAGGCCCGCGCGGACGGCCCGCTCGACGAGGTCGCGCAGCCGGGCGCGGTCGGCGGTGCGATGGTCGGAGGTGGGGACGATGCTCGCGAGGTCGGGCCAGTAGCGGGCCATGACCTCGGTGGGCATCATCCGCCCGTTGCGCACTCCCTGCGCGCCCGCGGCCGCCGTGACCATGCCGACGACCTCGCCGGTGTCGACGAGGGTGACGGCGGCCCCGCTGAACCCGGGGGCGAGCGGCTGCCCGTCCGGCGCCCAGGCCTCCAGCTGCAGCCACTCACGGCTGATCAACTGCGGTGCGGTGACGCGGTATTCGGCGAGCGTGCCCTCGTCGAAGCCGAGCGGGAACCCGTACACGACGAGCTTGCGCGGTGGCCGGCCGTGCGCCGCGTCGACGGGCGCGAGTGCGGCCGGGGCGATCGGGACCTCGTCCGCGAGTTCCAGTACGGCGAGGTCGCCGAGGTCGGTGGGGCCGCCGGCCCAGCCGCCCTCGGCGACGATCCGCGCCGGGACGGGAGCGGAGCCGGGGCGCTCGGTGAAGGTCACCGTCAGCGCGTCCGCCGGGCCCTCGTGCACGACGTGCGCGCAGGTCAGGACCTTGCGCGGGGTGACCAGGAAGCCCGCCCCGACGACCTGGCCGGCGCTTTCGATCCGGGCGTGCCACTCGGCGCTCTTCATGAGGCGGCGGACGGCTCCGAGGCGGACGGCTCCGGCGCGGGCGGCTCCGGGGTGGACGGTTCCGGCGCGGCGGAGGAGGGCGACCAGCTCAGTTTCACCACGAGATGGCCCTCCGCGCTGCCCTTGGCGATGATCGCGCCCGTCTCGGCCGCCAGCTTCACCCCGAACTCGATCTCCACCCCGTCGGGCCGCAGCGCGCCGTCCCGGAAGACCCGAAGCGCCGACTCCGCCGCCGAGCGCACCCCTTCCAGGGCGCCCTCGAAGGTGCGGGCCGCCTGGACCGTACCGTCACCGCGGGCCACCAGCCGGGATCCGGGCCGCTGTTCCTCGACGGCCTCGACGGCGACCACGGCGCCGTCGCCCGTCCTGAACTCCACCACTCCTGCCACGGCGCCCCCGTAGTACCCGTCGTCCCGCGTCCTGCGGCTGTGTGCACCGCCATTGTTACGGACGGTACTCGGGATTGTCCTGTTCCCGCTGCCGCCGGAAGCCGGGACGGGCGGAAACCGGCCACCTGGTCAGTCGTCTGTCCGGATCACGCCCATCTCCGCCAGGTCCTGCGGCCGGATCCGCAGCTGGTCCGCGGTCGCCTCCACCTCCTGCGGGGGCCGCTTGAGGATGGCCGCGGCCGACTCCGGCGCTATCACGGAGAAGTAGCTGTCCGGGGTGGCCCAGGTCCGCCCGGGCGCGGCCAGTGCCAGCGCGCCCCCGGAACCGCCCTCGCCGATCACCAGCGTGGTGACCGGCGTACGGGCGGTGGCCACCGCGCCGAACAGCTCGGCGATCGCCGCGCCCGCCCCCTGCCGTTCCGCCTCGGCGTCGTTGGCCGCGCCCGGGGTGTCCACCAGGGTCAGCACGGGTGTCCGGAGCCGGTCCGCGAGCCGGATCAGCCGGGTGGCCGTGCGGTATCCGGCGGGCCGGGTCGCGGCTCCCGTCTGCGCCGCGTACGCGACCGTACGGCCCTCGTGCTCGCCGAAGCCGCAGAGCATGCCGTCCGGATCGGCGCCGCCGCAGCGGTCGCCGCTGATCGCGAGGCGGTGGGTGAAGTAGGCGTCCAGGTAGTGCTCCGCCCGGGGCCGTCGGGACGACCGGGCACGCCGCACGGCGTCCCAGCCGGAGTCGGGCAGGTCCGTCGCGCCGAGGGCCCGCGGCACCGGCGCCGGTTCGCCCGACGGGTGGGTCAGCAGCCGCAGCCACCGGCCCAGCGTCTCCCGCAGCCGCTCCGGCGCCACGACCGCGTCCGCCGACCCCGCCGCGACCTGCGCCTCGGCCGTGTAGGCGGCCGGGTCGGCGTCGGGGGGCCGCACCCGCGACCCCGCGAAGCCGACCTGGGCGCCGGGCAGCGCGAGGACCACGTCGGCGCCCGCGCCCAGGGTGGCCCAGCCGCCGCCGGTCGTCGGATCCCGCAGTACGGCGATCTGCGGCAGCCCGGCCTCCCGGGTGAGCGCCGACTGCCGTGCCACCCGCTGGAGTTGGCTGAGGGCGAGCATGCCCTCCTGCATCCGGCTGCCGCCCGTGGCGACCAACGGGACGACGGGGAGCCGGTGTGCACGGGCGTACGTGTACGCCGCCTCCAGGCGGTCGCCGGTGCGTTCGCCCAGCGAGCCGCCCAGGAAGCCGAACTCGAACGCGATCAGCACGGCCCGGGTGCCCTCGACGCTCGCGGTGCCGCAGACGACGGACTCCGTCTCGCCGGTGCGCTCGGCGGCGCGCCCCCGCGAGGCGTCGTAGCCCGGCCAGGCGAGCGGTCCGTCGGGCGCCGACTCCCTCTCGCCGTAGGGGAGTTCGGCGAAGGAGTCGGTGACGAGGGCGACGGCCTCCCGGGCGCCGAGCCGCGCGGGGCCGCTCACGAGGGCAGCGCCCGCTTCATGATCTTCCCCATGTCGTTGCGGGGCAGGGAGTCCAGATATCGCACGACCCGGGGCCGCTTGTGCGGGGCGAGCCGCCGGGCCACATGGTCGGCCAACTCGCCCTCGCTCGGGGGTACTCGGGGATCCGCCGGAACCACCCATGCCACGATCCGCTCCCCGAGGTCCGCGTCCGGCTCCCCGGTGACGGCGGCCTCCCGCACCCCCGGATGCTCCAGCAGCGCGTTCTCGATCTCCCCGGCGCCGATCTTGTACCCGCCGCTCTTGATCAGGTCGGTCGCCTTCCGCCCCACGATCCGGACGTACCCGTCCGGCTCGCGCACCGCCATGTCCCCGGTCCGGAACCAGCCGTCGGCGGTGAAGGCGGCCGCGGTCGCGTCGGGCCGGTTGAGGTACTCGGTGAACAGGTTCGGCCCGCGCACCTGGATCTCGCCCACGGTCTCCCCGTCGTACGAGGTGATCGGCGCACCGTCCTCCTCCACCAGCCGCAGCTCCACCCCCGGCAGGGGCACGCCCACCGTCCCGGCCCTGGGCTCCCCGTCCGCCCGCACGCTGGTGTTCATCAACGTCTCCGTCATGCCGTACCGCTCGATCACCCGCTGCCCGGTCGCGGCCGTGATCCGCTCGTGGTCGTGCACGGGCAGCGCGGCGGAACCGGAGACGAGCAGCCGGGCCCGGCCGAGCGCCTTGGCCAGCCCGGGGTCGTCGGGGAGCGTCTGCGCGATCCGGTGGTACATCGTCGGCACGCCGAAGAGCATGGTCGCTCCCTCGCTCAGCTCCCGCACCACGCCCTCGGTGCTGAAGCGGCCCAGGTGCCGCACGGATCCGCCGCGGCGCAGGGGGCCCAGGACGCCCAACACCAGCCCGTGCACATGGAACAGCGGCAGCCCGTGCACGAGCACGTCGTCCTGCGTCCACTGCCAGGCGTCGGCGAGCGCGTCCAGGGTGGAGGCGATCGCCCGGCGGGGGATGACCGCGCCCTTGGGCGGGCCGGTGGTGCCGGAGGTGTAGACGATCAGGGCGGGGTCCTCGTCCGGGGCGTGGTCGGCGGGGAGCCGTCCGGTGCCGTGCACGTCGACCTCGACGCGCGGCAAGGCCCCCACCGGGGCCGGGACTTCGACGCCCGCCTCGGTCAGCACCACCGTGGGCGCGCTGTCGGACAGGATGTGCCCGAGCTCCTTCTCCCCCGACTTCGGGTTGAGGGGCACCACCGGCACCCCTGCCTGCAGGGCCGCCACGACGGCCACGGCGGTCTCCAGGGTGGGCGTCGCCCAGACGGCGACCCGGCCGCCGCCGACCGGAAGCCGCCCCGCCAGGGAGCCCGCCGCGGCGGCGAGTTCCGCGTACGTCAGGGACCGGTCGCCGAACCGGAGGGCGGTGCGCCCCGCCGGGCCGCCCGTCAGGGCCGGGAAGAGTGAGGACACGCGTCGTACTCCTTGACTGACTGTCGCTGCCTGTTGCCGTCCACCGGTCTACCCGCAGCCGGGTACGACCACCACCGGCGACACCACCGCGACCAGGATCCCCCGTGGATCACACCTGCCGGAAGAAACGCTCGCGAGGAACGCTCGCGGTCGCCTCAGACCTCCACGAGGTCCGCCACCACACAGCTGACGTTGTCCGGGCCGCCGGCCGTGTTCGCCTCGGCGACCAGGGCGAGGACCGCCTCGTCGGGGGCCGGGGCCGAGACGAGGAGGGCGCGGATGCGGTCGTCCGGGACGACACCCGACAGGCCGTCGGAGCACAGCAGGTAGCGGTCGCCGGGGTGGGCGTCGTGCAGACGGAGGTCGGGGGGCGCGCAGGCGCCGCCCGTCAGAGCCTTCAGGAGCAGGGTGCGCTGCGGGTGGGCGGTGGCCTCCTCGGCCGTGAGCCGGCCCTCGTCGATCATCGACTGGACGACCGTGTGGTCGTGGGTGACGCGGAAGAGGGCCCGGTCGCGCAGCAGGTACGCGCGGGAGTCCCCGATATGGACCAGGGCGAGCCGGGAGCCCGTCCACAGCAGGGCCGTCAGGGTCGTGCCGACCTCGTCGGTGCCGTTCGCCACGTCCCGCACCGCGTCGTTCGCGCCGCGCACGGCGTCGTCCAGGACGTTGAGGACGTCGCCGGCCGGCACGTCCTGCGTGTCCAGGAACCTGAGGGCCTCCACGGCCGCGCTGCTCGCCGGCGCGCCCGCCGGGCCGAAGCCGTCCGCGACCGCGAGCAGCCGGCTGCCCGCGTACGCCGTGTCCTGGTTCTCCGGGCGGACCCGGCCCCGGTCCGAGTGGGCGAAGTAGCGCAGTTCCAGCATGGTGGTGTCCTTCCTCGGTGCTGCCGTCAACTGGTCCACGAGGAACGCGGCGAGGTCACGCCGTACGGCCGTCTCCGTCTCGACCTGCGCCCAGTAGGCGCGGATCTCCCGGGCGGCGGCGGCCGGTTCGAGGGCGCACACCTCACGGATCCGGGCGAGCGGCATCCCGAGCCGCCGCAGCCACGCCACCAGCCGCGCCTGCTCCAGCTGCCCGGCCGTGTAGTAGCGGTACCCGGTGTCCGGGTCGACCCGCGCGGGGCGCAGCAGCTCCAGCTCGTCGTAGAGCCGCAGTGCCTTCGGTGACAGCCGGCACGCCTTCGCGAAGGCGCCGATCGTCAGCCACTGCATGACAGGTCCCCGTGCATGCCGTCCCCTTCCGTTCCTCGCCACCGATGCTGGGGCTTCACCGAAGGGGAAGGTCAAACGGGTTGCCGTGGTTGCGGCCGCGGCCGTTAGCCTGCCGGGACACGCGCCGTACGAGAAGGAGCCCCGCCGTGCCCCGAATAGCCCTCGTCACCTACGACCCCCGGCCGGAGCCCAGCAAGGACGACGACCTCCCGGTGCTGGTGCGGGCGCTGGAGGAGGCCGGGGCCGAGGCGGAGGCCGTGTTCTGGGACGACGCCGGCGTCGACTGGGCCTCCTACGACCTGGCCGTCATCCGCTCGACCTGGGACTACAGCTGGCGGGCGGCCGAGTTCACGGCGTGGGCGCACAAGTGCGGTACGGCGACGCGGCTGGCGAACCCGGCGGAGGTGGTGCGCTGGAACGCCGACAAGCGCTACCTCGGTGAGCTCGCCGCGGCCGGCGTGCCCGTCGTCCCCACCCGCTACCTCGCCCCCGGCGACGTCCCCGACCTCCCGGCCGACCACGAGTACGTCGTCAAGCCCACCTCCGGCGCGGGCGCCCGCTACGCCGCCCGCTACACCCCCAGGCAGCACGAGACCGCCGTACGCCATCTCGCGCGCCTGCACGAGGAGGGGCTGACGGCGATGGTCCAGCCGTACGTGCGGGCCATAGACACCGGCGGGGAGCGCGCCCTGCAGTTCTTCGGGGGACGCCTGCTGCACGCCAGCCGCAAGCGGGCCGTGCTGTCCCCGGGCACCGCCTTCGACGCGGACAAGGTCGCCCACCCGGGCCTGGAGCCCTGGACCCCGACACCGGCCGAACTCGCCGTCGCGGAGCGCGCGTTGGCCGCCGTGCCGGACGCGCCCGAGCTGCTGTACGCCCGTGTCGACCTCGTCGACGGCGACGACGGCGAGCCGCGGGTGATGGAACTGGAACTGGTCGAGCCGAACCTCTTCCTGTTCCTGCACCCGGACTCGGTGCCGCGGGTGGCGGAGGCGATCCTGACCGCCGCCGGCTGAGGCCCCGCCGCGCTGCCGGCGGACCCGGAACAGCAGGTGCAACACCTGGTCGCCCTGCATCACGCGGTGCGGGTCCTCCAGCAGGTGCTGGGCGTCGGCCGAACCGAAGAACCGCTTGCCCGAGCCGAAGACCACCGGCACGACGTCCATGGCCACCTCGTCCACCAGCCCCAGGGCGAACGCCTGGCCACCGACGTCCCCCGCCGCCACGGCGACGGCGCGTCAGCCCGCGAGCCCCTCGGCCCTGGCGATCGCCCGGGCACCCCGACCCAGCGGAAGCAGTTCGCAACCCCTCATCCCGGACCGCCCGACCGGCCCGGGCCGACGACCGCCGTCCGCTGCAACAGCCCCCAGGTGAACTCCGCCACCACCTCCCACCGCGCCCCCTGCCCGTCCGGCGCGGTGAAGGTCAGGCCCCATCGGGTGGGGGCCGTGCCCTCCAGGGGCCAGGTCGGGGCGAAGGCGCGGGCGGCCTCGTCGACGGTGCAGGACCAGGGGGTGAGGTCGTCGAGGGTGCGCAGGGGCGGGGGCTCCGCTCCCGGGGCACGGACGAGCCATTCGTTCCAGACGGCGCCGTTCGGGGCGAGGAGCACCTCGAAGCGGAGGTCGGGCCAGAGGGGGAGCGGCCAGAGCAGGGCCTCGCAGTCGAGGTCGCCGACACGGCGGGGCGACCGGGCCTCGGGGGCGCCGAGGACGGAACGGTACCGGGAGGCGGCGGCCCGAGCACGCGGCGAGCGCACCATCGCCTGCCACCGCTTGTTGGCCTCCCGCATCTCCCCCAGCGAGACACCCAGCTCACGCCGGGCGTCCTCGACCAGCTCCGGATTGTGGTCGGCCATGCGGCGCAGCAGCACGAGCTGGAAGTCGAGGGCGGTGAAGGGACCGGCGGGGCGCTTCTCGGACGGCATGGACCCCATCGTCGCCGAGATGGTCGCCGAGATGGCTTCCCGGTGCGCCTCCAGCGGGACGTTCCGCCCTCCCGGACGGTCCGCTGCCCGTTCCGCGCACGTCATGACCATTGCCCGGGCATGGCTCTGTGGCTAGCCTGTGTTCGTCATGCCGATCGCCTGTTGAAATCTCGAACACAGGCACTGAGACGACCAAGGGAGGGGGCCGGCCGTGGGACGACTCGTACCTGCCGTGACCCGGGCTCTCGATATTCTCGAGCTCTTCCTCGACGGGGACGGGACGCTCTCCGCCCCCGACATCGTGCGCAAGCTCCAGCTGCCGCGCACCACGGTGCACGAGCTGGTGACGACGCTCGCCGCCCGGTCGTACATCGTCCCCGTGTCCGGACAGCCCGGACGCTACCGCCTCGGTGTGCGTCCGTACCAGCTCGGCAGCCGGTACGCCGAGCACCTCGACCTCGCGGCCGAGGGCCAGCAGGTGGCCCGTTCCGTCGCCGAGACCTGTGACGAGACGGTCCACGTGGCCATCCTGGAGGGCACGGACGTCATCTACATCGCCAAGGTCGACTCCACGCACGCGGTGCGCATGGTGTCGGCCGCCGGCCGTCGCCTCCCGGCGCACTGCACGTCCGTCGGCAAGATGCTGCTGGCCTCCCTCCCCGAGTCCGAGCTGACCGCCCGCATCCCCGACGACGCGGACCTCGTCCGGATGACTCCCAACAGCATCACCGACCCGGCCGCCCTGCGCGAGGCCCTCGCGGAGATCCGGCAGCGGGGCGTCGCGGTGGAGAACCGCGAGTCGAACCCCGACGTCAGCTGTGTGGCGGCCCCGGTCCGCGACCGGACCGGGCAGGTCGTGGCCGCCATGTCCATCTCGGTGCCCATGATCCGCTGGAGCGACGACCGCCGCGCCGAGCTGGAGCAGCTCGCCGCCAAGGGCGCCGCCGAACTGTCCGAGCTGCTGGGTTACCGGAGTGTGGCATGACGACGTACTCGACGACGTACGAGGTGGCGGTCCGCGCGGAGGCCACCCTCGGCGAGGGCCCGACCTGGGACCCGGCGACCGGCCGCCTGCTCTGGCTCGACATCCTGGGCGCCCGCCTGAACACCTACGACCCCTCCACCGGCCACCGCACGGTCCGGGTCACCGACCAGCACGTCGGCGCCGCCAAGCCGCGCGCGGGCGGCGGCCTGGTCCTCAACCTCCGCGACGGGGTGGGACTCCTGGACGTGGACGGCGGCTTCCGCTGGCTCCACCACGAGCCCGTGCCCGGCCGCCGCGCCAACGACGCCGCCATCGCCCCCGACGGCTCCCTGTGGGCCGGCACCATGCGCTACGACGAGGCCCCCGGCGGCGGCACCCTCTCCCGGCTCACCGCGGACGGCTCCGTGGAGGTCGTCCTCGACGACGTCGCCGTGAGCAACGGCACGGGCTGGAGCCCGGACGGCCGGCTCATGTACTACATCGACTCCCCGACCCGCCGCGTCGACGTCTTCGACCACGCGGACGGCCACGTCACCGGCCGCCGCCCCTTCGTCGAGATCGAGGACGGCGCCGGCTTCCCCGACGGCCTGACGGTCGACGCGGACGGATGCGTGTGGGTGGCCCTGTGGGACGGGGGAGCGGTACGGCGCTACACGCCGGAAGGCCGACTGGACCGGGTGATCCAGCTTCCGACCCCCCGTGTGACGGCCTGCGCCTTCGGCGGCCCCGACCTGACCGACCTGTACATCACCACGGCCCGCGTGGGCCTGGAGACCCCCCACCCCGTGGCGGGCTCCCTGCTGGTGGTCCCGGACGCGGGGAAGGGACTGGCCCAGCCGGCGTTCGAGGGCTGACCGGAGTCGCCCCCGGGTGGGGGCGGGTCGCGCGGTACAGCACTGACGGACCGCCCCCTCCCCGGGGCGCCCGCCTCGCTGACGACTAGCTTTCCCTGCGGTTCAGCAGGTCCGCGTAGCCGCGCGCCTGTTCGGAGGCGTTGCGGTGCCAGTCGGACTGGACGCGGTGCTCCTCCGCCAGGGAGGGCTCGGCGGTGACGAGTTGGTCGTAGAGGGCGGCGATCTCCGCGTGCACCGCCGCTATGGCGAGCCGGTTGGCGCGCACCGCGTCCGCGTGCCCCCGGTGGGCGTCGATCACCAGGGGGTCGCCGCCGACGGGCGAGGCCGCGGGGCCCCGGGCATGCAGGGCGCCGTACTCCTCGTTGAGCCGCGTGGCCTCCGCGTCCAGGTCGGTACGGCGGGTGTGCAGAGCCGAGCCGCGGGCACGCAGGCTGGCCTCGTACGCGTGGGAGCCGGGGAAACGGACCGCGTCCAGGCCCGAGGTGACGGCGTGCGGTCGGTCGGGGCGCAGCCTGGCGTACCGGGCGTCGGCCTCGGCCGCCACCTCGAGCGTCCTCAGATGCGGCGGCAGCGCGCTGCGCCCGATGGCCGCCCAGGCGTGGACGTCGCTGTACCACTTCTCGTGGGCGGACTGCCGGGTCATGCCGGCCGCCTCGCCGATCTCGTGCCACGAGGTACCGCGTTCTCGCTCGGCGACCACCGCCTCACGTACCACGTCCTCCATACGGCGCTGCAGCCGCAGAGCGGTGCGGAGGAGATCCCCCGGCGCGGGGTCCGGCTCCACCGGCACCGCGTCGAGGACGGCGTCGGCCAGTTGACGGAGCGTGAGGGCCAGCGCGACGCGGGACTCGTCGCGGGGAGACAGCCTGTGGAGCTCGGCCGCGGCCGGCGTGGAGGAGGCGTCTGCAGCATGGGTCATTTTGTCAGGCTATCCCTGACATCCGGCCCTCGGGCGGGGACATCCGCGCTCACGGCATCCGCGCTCACGACATCCCTGCTTCTGGCATCCGTGCTCACGGCGGGCCGCCTCACCCCGCCAACCCCGCCGCCTTCCGCTCCTCCGCGGTCAACGGCGGTCCGCTCAGCGCCGGCTTCAGCGGGCCCACCGCCGCCGCGAGCAGCACCGACGGGGACAGCAGCACCTCCGCACCCCGCTCCAGGGACGTCACGTCCGTCACGCGCCGAGCGATCCTGCCGTTCCCGGTGGCCGTGTGCATCAGCCGGTCCACGTACGCGGCCAGCAGCCGGTCCCGCAGGCCGGGCCCGTTCTCCGTCGCGCCGGGGTAGAACACGTCCTGCCCGATCGCCAGGTCCCAGGCCGCGTTCACCGGCCGGGCCACCGCCTTCTGGATACGGCGCGACAGCCGCGCCGAGCCCAGGCCGTGACGCCTCGTCACGTCCCGCAGCAGCAACGCGCTCTGCGCCGCCACCGCCAAGCCGTGACCGTAGACCGGGTTGAACGCGGCGAGCGCGTCGCCGAGGACGGTGAAGTTCTCGGGCCACGCGGGCATCCGCTCGTAGAAGTGACGGCGGTTGACGGTCGTACGGGTGAAGGACACCTCGGACAACGGCTCGGCGTAGGTGAGGAGTTCGCCGATGAGCGGGTGCCGCAGCTCTTCGCGGGCGAAGCGGGCGAAGTCGTCGCCGGCGGTGGTGGGTTCGCCGCCGCGGGTGCCGGTGAGGGTGACGATCCAGCGGCCGTTCTCGATCGGCAGGAGGAAGCCCGACCGGCCGGGACCACCGGCCCGCGGGTCGAGCTGCACGTTGACGACGGGGAAGCCGGACCGGGCGTCCTCGGGGGCGAGGTAGAGCCGGCTGGCGTACGCCAGCCCGGAGTCGACCTCGCGCCGTTCCGCGGCCGGCAGCCCGAGAGCCGTCAGCCAGCGGGCCGCACCGGAGCCGCGCCCGGTGGCGTCGACGACCATGCCGGCCGCGACCACCCGTTCCTCCCCGCCCCGTACGCGCACCCGCACCCCGGTGACCGCCGCGGCCGTGCCCTCCAGCCCGACCGCCTCCGCGTCCCCGAGCACCTCCACCCGCTCGTCCGCGAGGACCCGCGCGCGAATCGTCGCGTCCAGCAGGTCCCGCCCGGCGAGGATCACATGGTGGGACTCGGCCCAGCGCCGGAACCAGCCCTGCGGCGACAGGGCGACGACGTCCGTCGTGACCGGCGCCCGACGCGCCCCGGCGTCCCGCAGCGCCTCGGTGACGCCCGGCAGCAGCTCCTCCACGGCCCGCACCCCGCCCGACCACAGCATGTGGGCGTGGCGCGCCTGCGGCAGCCCCTTGCGGGGCTCCGCCCCGTCGGGCAGCACGTCGCGCTCCACGACGACGACCCGGTCGACGAACTCGGCGAGGGCACGCGCCGCGAGCATGCCCGTGTGGGATCCCCCCAGGACGACGGCGGTTCTGGCGGGGTTGGAGGGTTCAGTCATGCGTGGACACGCTCTCTGCCGGGGCGGCCGCGCGGGCGCGTACCGCGGTGATGTCGTCGGGGCGGCTGAGGACCTCGGAGACGGCCTGGATCTCCCGCAGCAGGTAGGTGGTGTCCGGCTCGGACGGCTTGGACGGCTCGGACGGCGCGCCCGGCCCGGCCGGGACGCCGGACGCGGAACCGGCGGCGCCCTCGGTCTCCGCGGCCCGCCGCCCGGCGTCGACGGCGTCCACGATGGTCACGGCGGCCGCGAGGGCCTGCGCCCGCCCGCGGTCGTGGCCGAGCGCGAGCGCCGCCTCGTACGCCCGTCCGCGCAGGTCCTCGTCGAGGTGACGGGAGAGCTGGAGCAGCGCGTCGCGGATGAAGGTCTCGCGGCGGATCAGACGCATCTCGGGGGTGGCGCGCAGGGCGAACGGCTCGCGGCCGCCGGTCACGTCGCCCATCAGCCGGGACAGGGGCTTCAGGCTCCGGTGCCGCCGCCGGACCAGCCACCGCTCCTGCAGGTACTGGCCGGCGTGCGGCACGATGAAGCCGATCGCGACGAGGGTGGCGGCGATGCAGGCGGCCGAGGGCGCGAGGTTGGTGTTCAGCCAGTCCAGGTCGTGCCCGGTCCACCGGGCGACGACGGCCGTGAGCTTGGCCGCGCCGAACAGCAGGTTCGTCGCGTACCCGACCCCGAGGAACCGCAGCCCCCAGCGCAGCCAGGCGTCCAGGCCGTCGGTGCGGATCCAGTTCCAGATGAGCCGGGCCGTGACGGAGCAGGCCACGGTGTGCGCGAGCAGATAGAGGAGGATGCCCTCGCGCGCGAACGGCGTGGCGGCGTAGTACGTGTCGTAGTCCTGGATCTGTTCCACGGGGACGTCGGCGAGCGCGAAGAGCACCCACAGCGCGACGACCACGGCCGCGTAGACGGAGACCACCCACCGGGTCGCGCGCCGGGTCTGCGCCGAGCGCTCGGTGCCGCCGTTGCGCCAGGCGATGATCAGCAGCAGCCAGGACGCGGAGAGCGCGGTGAGCAGGGAGTACACCCAGGGCGCCGCGATGTTCGGTACGCCGGTGACCCGGTTGGTCCAGGCGATGGTGCTGGGCGCCGCGAAGACGAACACCGCGCAGGCGAACACCAGCAGTCCGCCGACGGCGCGCAGCAGCGGGTCCCGCCACAGCTTGAGGATGCTGGGCAGTTTGATCGCCAGGGCGGCGGTCAGGACCACGGTCGGCAGCCAGAAGGAGACGTACATCCCGCTGAGGAGGTTGCTCGCCACCGCCCAACTCTCCGCCGCCACGGATCCGTTGCTCCCCGGCACCGCGAACCCGCTGCTCCCCAGAACCGCCGACGCGCCGCTCCCCACCGCCCCGAACCCGACGCTCGCGGACGCCCCGAAGCCGTTGCTTCCCGCCGCCCCGAACCCGTCGTTCCCCGCGGCCACAAGCCCGATGCTCCCGGCCGCCACCAGCCCGTACGTCACCGCGTCGTGCCCCTGCGTCCGCGGTAGCCGAGGGTCCGCTGGACCGGGTCGGGGGACGGGTGCCCGCCCCGCCCGGTCAGGTACGGCCGGAAGGCCGCCGCGAGCCGGTGCCCGAAGGCGTCGGCCTCGGCCTCGTCGTCCTCGCGGGAGCCGTCGCGGGCGGCGACGGCCAGGGCGATGTCGTCCCAGCCGGGCCGCCCGGCCAGCGCGTGCGCGGCGGCCGTGCCGACGCCGTGGTGGTGGTGCCGGTGCCCCGCGTGCAGATGCCACAACTCGTGTCCCAGGATGACCAGTTGCTGCACGTCCTCGGCGCGCTCCTCGACGATGACCAGGTCGAAGTCCTGGAACTCGACCCACAGACCGGTCACGTCGAACTCGTCGGGGAACCGCTCGAAGCGCAGTTCCACGGGCCGCCCGCCGCGCCGCGCGGCCATCTCCTCGCACAGCGCCCGGCACAACCCGCGTACGCCGGCGGGGGACTGGGGTCTGGCCCGCAGCGCGCGGGTCAGCTCGGCCGCCAACTCGCGCATGGCGGAGCTGTTCCGCGAGCGCCGCAAGGCCGAGGCGACGCGTGCCACCGTCCTGCGCGTGCCCGCGAGATCCATCGAACCCCCTTCACACCGCCCCGTGACGGCGTGTCCGAGCGTACGCGTCCGGAACTGCCCGCGTCATGCGGTCTCGGGACAGTTCGTTCAACCAAAAACAAACGTAATTCTTCAAAGTCCTGCGCGAGGCATTGACGTTGCAGCGCTGCAAACGTACGGTCCCGTTCGACTTGACGAGCGCTATCCGAAATATCGAACGTGATCGACAGGGACAACCGAGCTTCGAGCAGATAGGGCAGGGCATGGGACGACCTGGCCTCAACCGCAGGCAACTTCTGGCCGCGGCGGGCGGCCTCGCGGTCGCGGGCAGCTTCGGCTTCGCGGCGCTGGGCACGGGCGCCGACGCACTCGCCTCCAGTGCGCGCACCCGGGTGCGCTACTGGAACCTCTTCAGCGGCGGCGACGGCGCGAACATGATCGCGATGCTGGACGCCTTCCGTGAGGCGAACCCGGACATCGACGTGAAGGACTCCACCCTCCAGTGGGGCAACCCCTTCTACACCAAGCTCGCCATGGCGGCCGCGGGCAACCGCGCACCCGACCTCGGCGTCATGCACATGGGCCGGGTGACCGGCTTCTCGCCGGGCCGCCTCCTGGACCCCTGGGACGTCGACCTGCTCGCCAAGTACGGCGTACGGGAACAGGACTACAACCCCGCGCTGTGGAAGCGCGGGGTCATCGACGGCAAGCTCTACGCCCTCCCGCTCGACATCCACGTCCAGCTCTGCTTCTACCGCAAGGACGTGCTGAAGAAGGCGGACCTGCTCGGCGACGACGGCCGCATCGTCCCGGTCACCTCGACCGACGACTGGTTCGACGTGCTGAAAAGGGCCAAGGCCGTCCAGAAGAAGGGGCTCCAGACGATCGGTCTGTGGACCAACGACCAGAACTTCCAGTGGTGGTTCTTCGTGGCCTTCTACACCCAGCTGGGCGGCCAGTGGTTCAACGACGACAACACCGAGGTCCTCTTCGACGCCGACAAGGCCACCCAGGTCCTGGAGTTCCTCCGCAAGCACGTCACCGACGGGTACGTCATCCCCGGCGCCCCCACCGGCGAACAGTTCATCAACGGCGCCCCCTTCACCTGGGAGGGCAACTGGTCCGTACCGGTCTTCTCCGGCGCCGAACTGGACTACGGCGCGACCCCGCTGCCGCCCGTCTTCGGCAAGCAGGCCACCCACGCCGAGTCGCACGCGTTCGTCCTGCCCCACCAGTCCGGACGCGGCGGCGCCACCAACGAGGGCGCGCACGAACTCGCCGCCTACGTCGTCAAGCACGCCCTCCAGTGGGCGGCCGGCGGTCACATCCCCGCGTACACGCCGACCCTCTCCACGGACGCCTACAAGAAGCTCACCCCGCAGAACGAATACGTGAGCGCCATGGACCACCAGGCCACCGAGCCGAAGGTGTGGTTCGCGGGCTCCACCGGCGTCCTCGCCCAGGACCTCGGCCCGGTCGTCGTCTCCTCGACCATGGGCTCCGCCAAACCGGCCGCGGTCGCGCAGACGATGAGGAAACACCTCACCAAGCTCCTCGCCTCGAAGAACCCGATGGACGGCAGAACCGCCGCGCAGGGAGGTGCGGTCGCATGACGACCAGCGCTCAGACCGTCGTCGCGCCGGCGCGCGCCAAGACCGCGACCGCGACGGCCACCGTCCGCCGCAAGCAGGGCTTCCAGCACGGGGGCTGGTTCGTTGCCCCCTTCCTGCTGCTCTTCGTGCTGTTCGTGATCTGGCCGCTGCTGCGCGGCGTCTACCTCAGCTTCACGGACGCCAACATCTCCGGCGAAGGCGCGAGCTTCGTCGGCCTCGACAACTACCGCGAGGCCCTGCGCGACTCGGCGATGTGGGACGCGCTCGGCCACAGCGCGTACTTCACGCTGCTGGTCGTCCCGTGCATCACCGTCCTCGCCTTCCTGCTCGCGATGCTCGCCCACAACATCGAACGCGGAAAGTGGCTGTGGCGGCTGTGCTTCTTCGTGCCGTTCCTGCTGCCCTCGACGGTCGCGGCCAACCTGTTCCAGTGGCTGTTCACCCAGGGCATCGGCCTGATCAACGAGACCTTCGGGCTCGACACGCCCTGGCTGACCGACAAGTCGTACGCGATGCTCGCCATCGTCATCGAGACCCTGTGGTGGACGGTCGGCTTCAGCTTCCTGCTCTACCTCGCCGCCCTCCAGGGCATCCCGGACCACCTGTACGAGGCCGCGAAGCTCGACGGCGCGAACGCCTGGCACCGCATCGTCCACATCACGCTGCCGATGCTGCGCAACATCACCGGCCTGGTGATCGCGCTCCAGATCCTCGCCTCGCTGCAACTGTTCGACCAGGCCGTCGTGATGATGGACTTCGGACCGGGACCGGAGGTCAGCACCCGCTCCTTCGTCCAGTACACCCTCGAACAGGGCTTCACCAGCTACCGCGTGGGCTACGCCTCCGCGATGTCCATCATCTTCTTCGTGATCATCGCAGTCGTCGCCCTGGCGCGGATGTGGCTGCTGCGCAACCGTGAGGAGGGCGGCCGATGACCACCGCCGAGACGATGACCACCACCGAGACGACCGTACGCACCGTACGCACCAGGTCCCGCAAGCCCTGGACGCCCAGCCAGATCGTCCTCACGCTGCTCGGCGTCGCCGTCTCCGCCGTCTTCGTGGCGCCGATCGCCGCGGCCCTGCTCACCTCCCTCAAGTCCGAGGCGGAGGCGGCCGAGATCCCGCCGCACTGGCTGCCGAAGGTCTGGACGGGCCAGGCGTGGAAGGCACTGTGGGAGACCGGCAACATCACCAACTGGTTCGTCAACTCCCTGGTGGTCTCGGTCTGCGTCACCACCGTCGTGCTGGCGGTCAGCGCGCTCGCCGGATACGGCTTCGCCCGCACCGAGTTCCGCGGCAAGAGCGTGCTCATGGGCATCGTCATGTCGGGCCTGATGATCTCCCCGGCGGTCCTCGGCGTCCCGCTCTTCACCACCGTCCAGCAGATGGGAATGGTCGACACCTACTGGGGCATGATCCTCCCGCAGTGCGCCCCCGCCGCGATGGTCTACATCCTCTACAAGTTCTTCCAGGGCATCCCCCGCGAACTGGAGGAAGCGGCCTTCATCGACGGGGCGGGCCGCTGGCGGGTCTTCTTCACGATCGTGGTTCCGCTGGCCCGCCCGTCCCTCGCGGCGGTCGGCATCTTCACCTTCATCGCCTCCTGGAACAACTTCCTGTGGCCGTACATGGTGACCAACAACCCCGACCTGATGACCATGCCGAACGGCATCGCGACCGTCATGAACTCCTACGGCATCCAGTGGGCCCAGCTCATGGCCGGCGGACTCATGGCCGGCCTGCCGCTGATCATCGTCTTCGTCTTCTTCCAGCGCCAGATCGTGGCGGGTGTCGCGCACACCGGCCTCGCGGGCCAGTAACTCCCCGTAAGGAGCTACGCACTTGAAGCGTCTCAGCATCGCGGCGACCGTCGCCGCGGCCCTCCTCGCCCTGCTGCCGACCACGGCCGCGGCCGACGTCACCTACCCCGACCCCCAGACCGTCACCGGCCAGCAGATCATCCACGACCCCACCGTCATCCGCCTCAGGACCGGCGGCTACGTCGCCTACTCGACCGGCGGCGTCATCGGCGCCCGCACGTCCGAGGACCGCGTCCACTGGGACGACGCCGGCAACGCCTTCGCCGAACCCCCGAGCTGGTGGTACGAGTACAACTCCACCGGCGACCCGTGGGCCCCCGACATCTCCTACCGCGCCGGCCGGTACTGGCTCTACTACGCCGTCTCCTCCTGGGGGTCCAACCACTCCGCGATCGGCGTCGCCACCTCCCGGACCGGCCTCCCCGGCACCTGGACCGACCACGGCAAGGTCTTCACCTCCGAACGCACCGACTCCTGGAACGCCATCGACCCCGCCGTCACCCAGGCCGACGGCAGGCTGTGGATGTCCTTCGGCTCCTACTGGACGGGCATCCGCATGGTCGAACTGAACCCGAGGACAGGGAAGGCGGTCACCGACGCCCCGGTCCACCACCTGGCGACCCGCCCGGACGCGCCGTACGCGGTGGAGGGCCCGTACATCGTGCGCCACGGCCGCTACTACTACCTCTTCGCGTCGTACGACGCGTGTTGCGCGGGCGTGAACTCGACGTACAAGATCAAGGTGGGGCGCGCGACCTCCGTGACCGGTCCGTACGTCGACAGCACGGGCAAGCCCCTGCTGGAGGGCGGCGGCGACCTGCTGCTGGCGGGCCACGGCCGGTACGTGGGGACGGGCGGAGAGTCGGTGTTCCGCGACCGGGGCAAGGACTGGCTGGCGTACCACTACTACGACGCGGAGGACAACGGCACCCCCAAGCTGGGGCTCAACAGGCTGAGCTGGACGAAGAACGGCTGGCCGAAGGTCCTCTGACGGCGCGAGAACCCACCACGGCCCGCAGCGGCCGACGCAACACACGTCACCCTCCTCGAAAGGCGCGCATGCAGACCGCACGTTTCACACTCGACCCCGCCTTCAAGATCGGCAAGGTGAACCCCCGCCTCTTCGGCTCCTTCGTCGAACACCTCGGCCGCTGCGTCTACACCGGCATCTACGAACCCGGCCACCCCACCGCCGACGCCGAAGGCCTCCGCACGGACGTCCTCGAACTGGTCCGCGAACTCGGCGTCACCGCCATCCGCTACCCCGGCGGCAACTTCGTCTCCGGCTACAAGTGGGAGGACTCGGTGGGCCCCGCCGGGGACCGCCCCCGGCGCCTCGACCTGGCCTGGCGGTCCACGGAGACGAACCGTTTCGGCCTCTCCGAGTACATCGCCTTCCTGAAGAAGATCGGCCCGCAGGCCGAACCGATGATGGCCCTCAACCTGGGCACCCGAGGCGTGGCCGAGGCCCTGGAGCTCCAGGAGTACGCCAACCACCCGGCCGGCACCGCGCTCTCCGAGCAGCGGATCGCGCACGGCGACAAGGAGCCGTTCGGCATCCGGCTGTGGTGCCTGGGCAACGAGATGGACGGCCCCTGGCAGACCGGCCACAAGACGGCCGAGGAGTACGGCCGGGTCGCCGCCGAGACGGCCCGGGCGATGCGCCAGATCGACCCGGCCGTCGAACTGGTCGCCTGCGGCAGCTCGGGCCAGTCGATGCCGACGTTCGCCGAATGGGAGGCGAAGGTCCTGCAGGAGACGTACGACCTGGTCGACTACATCTCCCTGCACGCCTACTACGAGCCGCACGACGGCGACGTGGACTCCTTCCTGGCGTCGGCCGTCGACATGGAGTCCTTCATCGAGAACGTCGTCGCCACCTGCGACCACGTGGGCGCGCGGCTGAAGTCGAAGAAGAAGATCAACCTGTCCTTCGACGAGTGGAACGTCTGGTACCTGTCCCGGTGGGAGGAGCACGCCCGCACCAGCGACCCCACCGACTGGCCGGAGGCCCCCCGCCTCCTGGAGGACAACTACAGCGTCCTGGACGCGGTCGTCTTCGGTTCCCTCCTCATCGCCCTGCTCCGCCACGCCGACCGCGTGACGGTCGCCTGCCTCGCCCAGCTCGTCAACGTCATCGCGCCGATCCTCACCGAGCCGGGCGGCCCGGCCTGGCGGCAGACGACGTTCTTCCCGTTCGCGCAGGCGTCCCGGTACGGCCGGGGCGAGGTCCTCGACGTCCGCGTCGACTCACCGACGTACGAGACGAAGAAGTACGGCGAGGCGGACCTGCTGCACGCCACCGCCGTCCGGGCGGAGGACGGCACGGTCACCGTGTTCGCCGTCAACCGCAGCCGGACCGAGCCGCTCCCCCTGGAAGTGGCCCTGAGCGGTCTCGGTGTCGCGCGGCTCGTCGAGCACAGCGTGCTCTCCGACGCCGACCCGGACGCCCGCAACACCCTCGCCGACCCCGAGCGGGTCGCCCCGCACCCGGCCGAGGGCACGACGGTGACCGACGGGACGCTGACGGCGACGCTGGAGCCGCTGTCCTGGAACGTCATCCGGCTGGCGTGACCCGGTGACCTCCGGTGCGCCGTCGTACGGCGGCGCACCGGACAATGGTCGCCATGAGGATCTCGGCACGCGCGGACTACGCGGTACGGGCGGTACTGGAGCTCGCCGTACGCCACGGCGGCGACGGCGACCCGGTGAAGGCGGAGACGATCTCCGCCGCACAGGACATTCCGCACAAGTTCCTGGAGGGGATCCTCGGCGACCTGCGGCGCGGCGGGATCGTCGACAGCCGGCGCGGCGGGGGCGGCGGCTACCGGCTCGCCCGCGCCCCCGAGAGCATCACGGTCGCGGACGTCATCAGGGCGGTGGACGGCCCCATCGTGTCGGTCCGGGGCGAACGCCCGACGGGCCTCACCTACACCGGCACCGCCCAACCCCTCCTCCCGCTCTGGATCGCGCTGCGCGCCAACGTCCGCAAGATCCTGGAGGGCGTCACGGTCGCCGACATCGCGGCGGACGCCCTCCCGGACCCGGTGAAGGCCCTGGCGGCGGAACCGGCGGCCTGGGAGAACCCGTAGGAAGCCAGGTGGAGGTGTCCGTCAGCGACGGGAGGACGGGCGCTCGGGCGGGGAGATGCGGACCCGGGTCTCGGCGGGTGCGCTTTCTATGTCGTCGAGCTGCGCGACGATCGTGCTGCGCAGGTCGTCGTAGTCCTCGAAGGAGTAGTCGTTGAACAGCGTGTAGCCCGTCCACATCAGGTTGGCGCACACGCGCGCCGGTACCCGGCCGGTCCGGGCGCCCATGCCGACCAGCGCCACCGACTCGATGCTGCCGGGCGCCTCGCTGTTCTGCCGGTGGATCGCCTGGAACGCGGCGGCGCAGGCCAGGGCCACGTTCAGCGTCTCGCTCACGTTCTGCGAGGACTGCTCCATGGTCGGCGTCGAGATCAGGAACCTCGGGTTGACCGCCCCGGACGGGACGCACACCGCGCTGCCCACCGGGAGCCTGCCGGCGAACCGGTCGCGGATCGCCCGCTGGACGCGCAGCTGGATCCCCGCCCCGAGGTGCCGCTTGACGGCGGCGTCCACCCCGCCGTTCATCAGGCCGCGGGAGTTGGTCGGGCTGACCCAGGCGTCGACCTTCTCGTCGAGGATCGAGCCCTTGCGGATCTCGATCCCGGGGGTGTCGGCGAACGCCGCCCGCCATGCCTCCACCACCTTCGTGTTGATGTCGGTCAACACCACCCTGAGCGGCGGCTGCACGCGGTTCACAGTCATCTTCCACACTCCCGTCGGGAAACGGTCCTGCCACTGATCAGGACGCTACCGTGCCCCACTGACAACGCAGTTGGGGAAGCCGGTCGGCCGGCCGCGTTGTCGTACCCCGCTGCTAGCTTCCCGGACATGATCGATGCCAACGCCCCCGCCCAGCCCGACCCGAACGACCCGCTGGCCCTCGCCGAACTGTTCAAGGGCGGCGGTGAACCGTGGCTTCCGCTGCTGAAGCCGGTCATCGAGGCGCAGCCGAACGCCGCCTCCTTCATCGGCCCGGGCCGTGGCCCGGACGTCGTGCCCGTCCGTGAACTGACCTTCCAGGCGCTCAAGCCCAACCCGCCGCACAAGTGGAAGGTCGTGATCTTCGGCCAGAACCCCTACCCGCGGCCGGAGAGCGCCACCGGCATCGCCATGTTCGACAACACCTTCCACGACTGGAAGGACAGCCAGTTCGGCAGGGTCGTCAGCATCCGCTGCATCATCAAGGCGGCGGCGATGTGGAAGTACGGCATTCCGAAGAAGACGCCGATAGCCGACGTCCGCGCGCTGTTGAAGAAGCAGGACACCGTCCAGCCGCCGGAATGGTTCCAGGCGATGCTCACCCAGGGCGTCCTGCTGCTGAACGCGGCGCTCACCGCCAGCAGCGACGGGCCGAGGGGAGCCGACCCGCACACCGCGTTCTGGCGTCCGGTCGCCGAGCGGATCGTCGAGGAGATCCTCAGGGCCAAGCAGAACGCCGACGAGGAGGACCGCGGTGTCGTCTTCGCGTGGTGGGGTGCCCACGCCCGCAACCTGAAGAAGGTCGTCCTCCAGCTCCAGAAGAAGTATCCCGAGGTCGAGGTGCGGCACATCGACCACCCCAACCCGGCCGCCCAGGGTGACATCTTCTGCGACGGCGACCACTTCGGCATGGTGAACGACGCCCTGGCCTCGGTGGGCGCGGACGCCGTCGACTGGCTGCCGAGCAGCGGCTGGGACCAGCACGCGGCGGAGGCCGGCGGCACGGACGGCGGTGTCGCCGAGCGCATGGGGGCGTTCATCGCGTCCACCATGGAACTGCACCAGCTCTATCTGGAGCGGCTCTCCAGCGTCAAGGACGAGGGACTCGTCCTGCCCGCGATCACCGGCGTGTTCGACACCCCGCTCATGGACTTCCGTGACGCCGTCGGCCCCGTCGCCGAGCTGCTGTCCGGTCTCGACCGGCACGTCCAGCGGTCGCACGAGTTCGGCAAGCGGCGGGTGGACGAAACGGCCGGCGGCGACCTGTCCGCCGACGCCATCGCCGCGCTCTACCTCTACACCTGCGAGTCCGCGTTCTACCGGGAGATCAACGCCATCCTGCGCGCCCCGGACCGGTCGAAGGTCGTCCCGTACCTCCCTTACCTGCGCCTGCTCTTCTCGGCGGTGTCGGGCCTTCCCGTTCGCACGCAGCCGCTGTGGCGCGGCGTGCCGCTGGACCTGCGGGCGCAGTACCCGGTCGGACGGACCGTGACCTGGTGGGGCGTGTCCTCCTGCACGTCGCAGCTCGGCGTGGCGCGGTCCTTCCTCGGCAGCCGCGGCAAGCGGACGCTCTTCGAGGTGCAGCCCGCCCGCGCCGTCGGCATCCGCGACTTCTCCGCGTTCACGGGCGAGGAGGAGTTCATCCTGCTGCCGGGTACGCAGCTCAAGGTGACGGAGGTGAAGGCCGAACGCGGCGGCCTGTGCACCGTGAGGCTGACCGAGTCGGAGGAGCAGCCCCTCGTGTCCTGAGAAGGCGTGTGAACGGGCCGGGGTGAATGGCCGGAGTTCGGTCTGGGCGAGTCCCAGGCGGCTCCCTACGATGCGATCGCCCCGGCTCTTCACAGCAACTCCATTGATTCTTCACAGAGTTGCTGTGCGGATCCCGGGCGCATCCACCCCCCACCGATCCGACCGAAGGGGAGAGACCATGCCAGCTGGGTTGCTCCTGGGCGGCGCCGCCGCCGCTCTCGTCACGGCCGTACTGCCCGCCCACAACCCGTCCACCGGGTTCGTCGACCCGCCCCCGGACAAGATCGTCATCAACGTCGCCACGGTCAACGGCTCCGGCTGCCCCCAGGGCACCGCCGCCGTCGCCGTCTCCGAGGACAACACCGCGTTCACGGTGACCTACAGCGACTACCTCGCCCAGGTCGGCGGCAACTCCGACCCCACGGCGTTCCGCAAGAACTGCCAGCTCAGCCTGGTCGTCCACGTCCCGCAGGGCTTCACCTACGCCATCGCCAGCGCGGACTACCGGGGCTTCGCCTCACTCCAGCCCGGCGCGAGCGCGGTCCAGCGGGCCTCGTACTACTTCCAGGGCTCGTCCAGCACGGTGTTCAAGAACCACAACTTCACCGGCGCCTACAACGACAACTGGCAGGCCACCGACACCACGGACTGGGCCCAGCTCGTCTACGCGCCCTGCGGTGTCCAGCGCAACTTCAACATCAACACCGAGCTGCGCGTGAACGCCGGGACGTCGTCGCCGAGCAGGGTCAGCTTCATGACGATGGACTCGACCGACGGCGACATCAGCACCGTGTACCACATGGCCTGGAAGGAGTGCCCGGCCAAGTGAGAGAAGGGGCCGCCCGCCTCGGCGGGCGGCCCCCCTCTCCGTGGCTCTACGGTCACTCGGCCGCGTGGGCGACGAAGTCGGCCCACGCGGGGGGGGGGAGGGGGTGCGGGGGGCCGTCCTTGTCCTTGGAGTCGCGGACGTGGATGTGGCCGGGGAGGGTGGCGACTTCGATGCAGTTGTCGCCGGAGCCACTGCTGTAGCTGCTCTTGAACCAGGCCAGTTCGGACGTGCTCATAGGTCCCCTCGCATCCGTTGCAACAGGCTCACGGAGTCTTGGAAGGTGAGAGCCTGTGAACGAATCCTGGCATACCGGCTCTGGAGCACGCTGATCCCTTTTGGGTCGGAGATGAGTTGGCCGCTTTGCTGGCCCTCGCTGTATCCGAACCACTTGTGCTTCGGCGTCTCCAGCAAGGCGATCGGGCCGTGCAGACCGGCGTGGGACGGCTGCTCCAACGGCATGATCTGGATCTCGACGTTGCGCAACTTGCAGACGTTCAGCAGGTGATCGATGGACTCTCGGGTGACTGTCACACCGCCGGTCCGCCGCAGCAGCACGTGCTCCTCGATGATGAAATTGAAGGCGGTGTTCGGGCGCTCGCTCAGCAGCTTCTGCCGTTCCGACCGTGCGGCCCAGTTGGCCTCGATCTGCTCGTCGTTCAGTGGCGGCAGCTCGTCGGTGAAGAGCTGCCGAGCGTACGTCTCCGTCTGGAGCAGTCCGGGGATCATGCGGCACTCGTAGTTGAAGAGGCTGATCGCCAGCTTCTCCAACGCCGCCCACCGCCGGAACCAGGCCGCCAGCCCCGGTTGCCGCTCCAGATACTCCGCCCCGCGCCTTAACGCCCCCGTGTTCCCGAGAGCCTTCTCCGCCGCCTCGACGAAGTCCACATCCGGCATCCGCCTCCCCAACTCCACGGATGCCACCGTGTGTTTGGAGAACCCCACCAGGTCCCCGAACTCCTCCCTGCTCAGCCCCTGGAACTCCCGCAGCGCCTGCACCACCGCCCCGAACGTCCGCAGACTGTCCGACGACTCCGGCTCACCGCTGCTGCACGCACCCACGCGTCCGTCGACCACCATCGGTCACCTCCCGCACACATGGTCACGCCGCGTCACCAGTACTGTCCAGTGAGTCACCGCGTACGCTGCGCGAGCGTACGCGGCTCCTGCCTGGTGAAGCCCCGCCGGGACCCGCCAGATTGGCCCCATGACAGCACGACCCACCTCCCAACCCCTGGTTACCGTACGTGTGTTCAGCCAGCGCCTGAGTGCGACACCGCGAGGTGCCCGGCTCGCCCGGCACCTCGCCCTGAACCAGCTCGACGCCTGGGGCATCCCGCACGGCACGGACGTCTCGGACGCCGTAGCGGTGATCGTCGCCGAACTGACGGCGAACGCCGTGACCCATGGCCGCGTCCCGGGCCGGGACTTCGAGCTGCGGCTGTCGCTCGTGCCGGGGAGTGTCCGGGTCGAGGTCAGCGACACGCTCACGGATCCGCGTCCGCCCGGCCCCGCCGCCGTACGGAACGTGGGCCCGCTCGACGAGGCCGGCCGTGGCCTGTTCCTGGTCGACGCGCTGGCCGCCCGCTGGGAGGTGGTGGACCGGGAGCCGCCGCCGGGCAAGACCGTGCGGGCGGAGGTGGACGTACCAGGGTGGCTCGGGATCATGAGAAGGGCGCAGGCCCGACCGCTCGGGTGATCACCGCAGCGCCGAAGCGACCAGCCCCCGGATCTCCTCCTCCGTCACCGCGCCCCCGTTCACCAGCCGGTCGAAGACCAGGCCGTCCACGCAGGTGAGCAGGGTGACCGTCCGCTCCTCCGCGTCCCGCACCCCTTCCCGGGACAGGAACGCGACCGCCACCCGGCGGCCCGCGTTCTCGCGCGGGACGAGGATCTCCCGCAGCTCGGGGTGGTGCACGCTCTCGATCGCGCACGCGTACCGGGCGAGGGTGCGCCGCCGCCCCTCCCCGGTGAGCCGGAGGGCGCAGAAGGCGACCAGGCCGGCCACCAGCTCCTCCGTGTCGCGCGGCACCGGGGTCGCGGCGCCGATCTCCTGGAGCTCCGCCTGGTCCAGCGCCACCAGCCGTCGGACCAGAGCCGTCAACAGGGCCTGGCGGGTGCGGAAGTACGCCGACGTCGTCCCCGGCGGCAGTCCGGCCGCCCGGTCCACCGCGCGGTGGGTCAGGCCCCGTATCCCCGACTCGGCGAGGACGTCGACGGCGGCGTCGGCGAGGAGCGTACGGCGGTCGCGGCGGTCAGGGTGGTCAGGGCGTTCTTCGAGCACCCTCCCTTTCTACACCTGTAGAGAGGGTGAGTACTCTTCTTCTACAGCTGTAGAAAGGGAGTGGTGCGGCATGGGCAACACCGCGGTCGTCGTGGGCGGCGGAATCGGCGGTCTGGCCGCGGCCCTCGGGCTGCGTCTCGTCGGCTGGGAGGTCACCGTCCTCGAACGCGCCCCCGCGTTCGCCGAGGTGGGGGCCGGAATCTCCCTGCACGCCAACGGCGTACGGGCGTTGGAGGCACTCGGCGTCGGCGAGGCGATACGGGCCGCCGCCCGCCCCCTCCACACCGGCGGGAACCGCACCCCCGACGGCCGCTGGCTGGCCCGGATGGACGGCGCGGCCCTGGAACGCCGGCTGGGCACCCCCGTCGTCGGCATCCTCCGGGCCGACCTGCACCGCGTCCTGCGCGAGGCGCTGCCCGCCGAGGCGGTGAAGACCGGCGTGGAGGTGACCGACGTGGGCGATGCGGGCGACGCGGATCTGATCGTCGTAGCCGACGGGGTGCACAGCCGCCTGCGTGCCGAGTTGTTCCCCGGCCACCCCGGCCCCGTCCACAGCGGCTCGACGGTCCTGCGGGCCATCACCGAGCACCCTTTCCCCGGCCTGTGCTCCGACCTCGAACTGACCTGGGGTCCGGGCGCCGAGTTCGGGCACATCGTCTTCGCCGACGGGCGGGCCGAGTGGCACGCGGTGCTCACCTCACCGCCGGGCGTCCGCCACCCCGACCCCCTCGCCGCGATGCGCCGCCGCTTCCACGGCTGGCACGACACCGTCCCCGCACTGCTGGACGCGACCCGCCCGGAAGACGTCCTCCACCACGACATCCACGAACTGGTCACCCCCCTGCCCAGCTTCACCGTCGGCGACCGCATCGCGGTCCTCGGCGACGCCGCCCACGCCATGACCCCCAACCTCGGCCAGGGCGCGAGCCAGGCCCTGGAGGACGCCGCCGTCCTCGCCGCCTGCCTCGCCGTCGAACCCACCATCCCATCGGCCCTGCGCCGCTACGACGCCGAACGCCGACCGCGCACCCGGTCCGTCGCCCGCGCCGCCCGCCAGGCCGGCCGGATGGGCCACCGGCTCACCCACCCCCTCGCCGTCGCCCTCCGCGACACCGCCCTCCGCCTGGCCCCCTCCGAAGCGACCCTGCGCGCCGTCCTCCGCCACGCCGACTGGACGCCACCGCGGCTGCGCTGACGGAATTCGTACCGCGTCTTCTGCGTCCTTCCTGCATCCCCACCGCACTGGAAGGGGTGAGACGGTCCGTACGACGGGAGGGCCGGGAGAGGGGGAGGGATGACGCGGGGCGCGGAAGCTGCTCTGCACGCCTTCGTCGAGGGCAGACGCACGGCGCTGTTCCGCAGCGCGTACCTGCTGTGCGGCAACCGCGACGAGGCCGAGGACCTCGTGCAGACCACGCTGGTCAGGGTCGTCCTCGGAGCGCGCCGGCACGGGCGGCTGGACGATCTCGAGGCCTATGCGCGCAGGACGCTGGTCAACTCCTTCATCACCGCACGCAGACGCTTCTGGCGGCGCGAGCACGCTTACGGCGAGTTGCCCGAGGTGCCCGAGCGGACGACGGACAACGACACCGGGCTGATGGTGCGGGCCGCCCTCGCGCAGCTCACGCCCAAACAGCGGGCGGTGCTGGTGCTGCGCTACTGGGAGGACCTCAGCGTCGCCGCCACCGCCGAGCTGCTCGGGATGCGGGAGAGCACGGTGAAGAGCCATACGGCGAGAGGACTGGCGGCGCTGCGGGCCGTGGTGCGGGAGGAGCACGTATGAACGTCACGGGAGTGAACGGCCCGGAAGTGAACGACCCGGACGTGCGCACGCTGCTGGGGCGGGCCGTGGACGGTGTCCCGGCTCCGACGTCGCCCGGCGCCGACACGGTCTTCGCGCGGGCGGCGAGGGTGCGGTGGCGGCGGCGCGGGCTGGTGACGGCGGCCGTCGTCGCGGTGGGCGCGGTGGGCTTCGGGGCGGGTTTCCTGCCCGACGGGAAGGCCGTCGACACGGCCGCGGAACGGTCCCGGGCGGCCTCCTTCGCCGAGCTGCTGCCGCCCGGGGTCGGCACGGTGCGTGAGGTGTCCCTGAAGGAGCGGCGCACCGTGCTGACGTTCGGACCGCTGCCGGCGAAGCCGACGGACCGCTTGGGGCCGTACGACGGGGACTACACGGTCAGCAGGGACGGCGGTGTCGGCATCCTCCGGGTCCGCGTCGTGGACCATCGGCCGATGGGGGGCATGCCGATGGATCCGTGCCGAGAAGTGCACGCCGGAACCATCTGCGAGTCCGAGACACTGCCGAACGGTAACGTGCTGCACATCCAGGGCTTTACGGGTAAGTCCTCCTGGGGGCGGGACATCGTCGCCACCGTCTACTCGCGGAAGGGCCCGGTCCTCTACATCGAGGACAACGACGGCATCACGGGCGAGGGATCCCCGGGCCCGGTGCTCGACTCCCTTCCCCTGACGAAGAAGCAGTTGCGCGAACTCGCCGGCAACCCTGAGCTGTTGCCGTAAGGGGGCGCGACGGGAGGTACGCAAGGGGCGGTACGAGAATCCCGTACCGCCCCGGGAACGCGTGTCGCCTCAGCTGCTCTCGACGCCGAGCGTCAGCGTCCCCGCGTATCCGGAGGACGTCGAGCTGCCCAGCGCCGTCAGGGTGAGCAGCCCGGACGCGGCGCCTCCGTCGTCGTAGATGGAGTCCTGGGCGAGGGTGGTGCGCGGGACGGTGTTGGTCGAGTACGGGGAGACCGCCGCGACACGGGTCGTGATCGTCTCGTTGAAGAAGAGCTGGCCGGTGTGGATCTCCTGGCCGCCGGTGAAGGAGCCGTCCGAGGTCAGGGTGACGTTCGTGTGGACCTTGACGTGGATGTGGACGCAGCGGCCCCGGTACCACCCGGGGTAGACGGTCGTGATCGCCGCGACGCCGCTGGAGTTCGTCAGGACCCCGCCGCGCAGGAAGGTGCCGTTGTCGGGCTCGTTGTGGCCGTTGTTGCCGACGAAGCCGGAGTACTCGCCGAGGGCGTCGGCGTGCCAGAGCTCGACGAGGGCGTTGGACAGGGGCGCGCAGGTGTCGTCGTCGACGACGGTGAGGGTCAGCTTCAGCGGGATGCCCGCCTTGCCCTCGCTGATGTCGGAGCGGACGTACTGTCCGTCGAGGTAGTAGGGGCCTTCGGTCATCTCCTTCGTGAGGGTGCAGACGGCCGCCGCGGCCACGGGGGCGGTGGCCGGGGCGGTGGCGGCGGGGGAGTCGGTCGCGGCGGCGGCACCCACGGCCAGCGTGGCGGCGGTGGCTCCGGTGGCGACCAGAACGGTACGGCGCCCGAAACGCGCCTCTGAGGTGTCTGTCATGGACACGGCACCGTAGGAACGGTTGCTGTTGAGGAGCTGTCAGTTAGGCAAAGTCACAGGCCGTCAAGTCCAGTGTCGGGCGGCTTGCGCTCAAGCACGGGCCGGGTATGCCGAAGGCGCTCGGCCGGTGACTCGGCCGAGCGCCCTCGTCGTGCTGTTCTGCCCGTCAGGACAGCCTGCGGGCAGCCTCCTGGACTGCCCATTGCACCAGTCGGACACTCACGGGCTGATCGATGAGCCGAATGAACAACTCATCCGACCCCTCGTACTGAAACACCTCGAGAATCTCCACGATGGCACCGCGGTCATCCCTGGTGCGAAATTCAACGATTCTTTCGTCCGAATCGATCGGTGAAAAATTCTGGACTTGAACTTCGCGCCCGTTGTGTCGTTCAGGATGCATCTCTATGTCCCCGCGTCAAGGAATCCGGAGAATTCGAATTTGCCACGGCGTGACCAGTACCTGATCCCCCTGCCGTCAGTGCTTCGCACGTCAAGGAAATCACTGTTGTACTTGCGGGAGTGGTAGTGCTCGATCGAGGCGATGCTGCCGAGGATCTCGTCCTGCACCTCCCTGCCCAGGGCGTTCCATGCCGTCGGGTTGCGCTTCCCTGTGGGCTTGGGCCACTCGCCTTCCCTGAACGACGGACGTTTCTTCGACGGATATGCGTGCTTCTCGAGCGCACGCCCGGCCTTCTCGTATTCCCCCCGCTTGTCCGAGGGGTCGGGCTGCTGACCGGCATTCCGCAACTCTTCGATCAGATCCTTGTACTGATCACAGTTGTGGACCAGGACTGCCGTGTTGCCGGCCTGGACATAGTACGTGTGGACGTCGGTGACGGTCAGGTTGTGGACCGTCGCCTTCGCCGTCCACGCCTCGACCGAACCGATCTGGATCCAGGTGCCCGAGGACGTCTGGAGCCACTGGCCCGGCTTCAGTTCACCGGCGTCGACCCACTCCCGAAGGGACGGCACCCAGAAGGGGTGACCGGCCGTCGCGGTGACGGTCGTTGTCTTCGCCTTGGCGGCTGAGCCGTCGTGGACGGTCAGCGTGACCCGCACCAGGTCCTTGCTGCCCTTGCCGACGATCGTCGCCGTGGCCGTCTGGACGGAGGTCTTGCCCGTCCTCGGGTCGGTGGCGATGACCTTGTCGCCGACCTTGACCTTCTCGATCGGCTTGGTCGACCCGTCGGCCATCAGCACCCGGGTACCGGGCTTGAAGCTGTTGGACTCGCAGGCCGCGCCCTGTGCCTCGTCCTTGGCCGTTTCCTTGGCTTCTTCCCGTACCTCCTTGGCGACCTTCTTCACCGCCCGCTTCACCTGCGACGGCTTCGGACGCGGCTTCGGCTGGGAACGGGGCTTGGCACGCGGCTTCGGACGCGCCGCCGCCTTGCGGGCCGCAGCCCGGCGGGCCGCCGCCTTCTTCGCCGCCGCCCGGGCCGCTCGGGCACGGGCCTGGGCCGCAGCCCTCCTGGCCGCCGCTCGCTTGGCCGCCGCGCGGGCCGCTGCCCGCTTGGCCGCCGCTCGCTTGGCTGCCGCCGCCTTGCGGGCCGCCTCACGGCGGGCCTTGGCCGCAGCGCGCTTCGCGGCCTCGATCGCCCGCTTGCGGGCCAGGGCCGCGGCACGACGGGCCGCCGCCTGAGCCGCCTTACGGGCCGCGATGATCGCCGCACGACGGGCCGCCGCACGGATGGCCGCCTGGATGGCGATACGGGCCGCGATACCGATCAGGATCGGGAAGAACGTCCCGGAGGGGTCGGAGAAGGTGGCCGGCGCGTTGTTGCTGTAGGCGTACGGGTTCATCGTGGCCGGGTTGGCGTAGTCGACCATGGGGTCGACCTGGATGAACCGCCCGGTCACCGGGTCGTAGTCACGGGCACCCAGCCGGGTCAGGCCCGTGTCCTTGTCGACCGTGCCGCCGACGAAGCCGCGCTCTCCGGGCCAGGCGGTGGGCTGTGAACCCCGCGCCTCACCGAAGGGCATCGACTTACGGCGGGTGACGCCCATCGCCGGGTCCACCATGTCCACGACCGTGTGGGACGTGCCGTGGTGGTCGGCCAGGATCATCTGACGGACACCGCCGGTCGCACGAACCACCGCCGAGCCGTCGGGGAGCGGGTAGAACCGCTCCGCCTTCGCGCTCGTGTTGGCCGCGTTGACCGTCAGCTCCGCCTCGCCGAGGTAGAGCGTGCGGCTGCCGTCCTCGCCGGTGCGGATGAGGCGTTCGCCGTTCGCGCCGTACAGGTACGACGTGGTCTTCGTGCCGCCGCCTTCGACCGGGTGGGTCACCTTGCGCAGGTTGCCCTCGATGTCGTACTCGAGGGTCTGCTGCGTGCCGCCGTGCTGGCGCCCGGTGGTGTTGCCCGCCGCGTCGTAGGAGAAGGTGTTGAGGCGTTCGCCCTGCGGGCCGACCGACTTGATCTCGGCCAGCGCGTTCGGGCCGCCCACGCCCTCCTTGCCGTACACGTACGAGCGGGTGACGTCCTTCGTGGTGTCGCCCGTCGGGTCGTGCTCGACCAACTGCTTGCGGTTGCCGGCGTCGTCGTACTGGTACGAGTTCCAGTACGCGTCCGGACCGCCGACCGTGTCCTTGGAGGGCGCCGCCGTGCAGTCGTCCGCCGTCTTCGACGTCCAGGCCGAGGTCATCTGCCTGAGCTGGTCGTAGACGAAGCACTGCGTGTCCGTCTTGCCCGCGTCGGGCGCCGCGCTGCCGGGCACGTCGGTGATCTTGGTGACGTTGCCGGCCTCGTCGTACCCGTACCGCGTCTCGCTGATGCGGCCCGGGCTGACCGAGCGGTCGAAGGTGGCCGTCTGCAGACGACGCGTGAACTCGTCGTAGACGTAAGAGCCGTACACCTTCTTGCCGGCCGGACCGGCGTCCGTGCGCAGGATCTCGCCGAACGCCGAGTACTCGACGTCCGCGAGGTACGTGGACGCGCCGCCGATGAAGATCGGCATGTCGTCGGAGTTGTACCGGAAGACGATCTTCTCGGTCACCAGACCGCCCACGCCCGGCACCTCCACCCAGGCGAGGTTGCCGGTCGGGGTGTACTCGTACTTGTACTCGTACGTGCCGGCCAGGCCCGTCTCCTCGGCGGGGATCACCGTCTTCGTCGACTTGATCCGGTAGGCGTTGTCGTACTCGGTGACCTCCTCCCGGTACTCGCGGCCGTTCTCGTAGCGGATCGCGGCCGTGGGCAGGCCCTTGCCCAGCGAGTCGTACGTCCACTCCAAACGCTTGGGGCCGGTTTCGCTGCCCTCGCGCATGGTGGTCGGACGGCCGCCCGCGTCGTAGGTGGTGAACAGGGACCGCTTCATCGGGTCGACGGTCGCGACCACGTTGTCCGCGTTGTCGTACCGCATCTCCGTGCGTCCGCCGTCGGGCTCGACGACGGCCGTCTGACGGCCCCGCTTGTCGTACTCGAAGGTGGTGACGGCGCCGCCGGGGGCGGTCACCTTCCACAGGTTGTCGAGGTCGTCGTACTCGTAGCGGGTGTCACGCCACTTGGTGCGCTCCGCGTTGGTGTACTCGCGGATCCGCTCGACGCGGCCCTCGGCGTCCTCGAAGGTCGCCGTGACGGTGTCGCCCTTGGGCGGGATCGTCGTGGAGACGTCCCCGTCGCGGACGGTCGTCGTGCGCATCTTCTCGGTGCCGCGGTAGTACGTGATCTCGGCGGTGGGCTGTCCCATGCCGTCGAAGGTGGTGCGGTTCTGGGACGGGACGTCCTGGTCACCGACCGGGAGGAGCTCCGGCTCGGGCTCGTCGGCGTTGTAGTAGCCGTCGTTCTCCTTCCACACGCGGCCGACGCTGTCGTAGAAGGTGTCGTTGACGATCCGGCCGGCGCCGACCGCCTTGTCCTGCGTCTGCCGCTCGCGCAGCAGGCCGTCGAGGATCTCGTACGACACGGCGTACTGGCCGTTGTCCTTCAGCGTCCGCGAGGTGACGATCGTCGGACCGTCGCGGCGGACGGTGTAGTCGTACGTGGCCGTCGGGGTCTGGGTCGCCGGGTCGCGGTCGATCTCCCAGACCTTCAGCAGACGGCCCAGCGGGTCGTACTGCATGGTCGACGACTTGCCGTTGGGATCGGTCTCCTTCACCGGCATGCCACGGACGTCGTCGAACTCCGTGATCTCGGTGAAGCCGAGCGGGTCGTGCGAGACCTGCTTGGTCGGCCGCGCGACGGTGGCCGGCGTGTACTCCATCCACGTCTTGCGGTTGTCCGCGTCCCAGGTCGCGACCTCACGGCCGTGGATGTCGTACTCGGTCTTGTCGATGGTGATGTAGCCGTCGCCCTTGGCGTTCATCTCCTGGACCTCGGTGGGCAGACCCTTGGTGGGGGCCGCGCCGAAGGCCAGGTTGTCGTAGAACGTGCGGGTGTCCTCGACGACCTCGCCGCCGGTGGTGCCACAGGCGCCGAGCGTGGTCTTCTCGCGGGACTCCAGCTCGATCAGGTGCGCGCCGGTGTTGCGGGCGTAGGCGACCGTGGAGCAGCGGACCTTGCCGCCGGGCGTCTTCTCCTCGACCTGGTACGGCAGACCGTAACTGTCGTACTTGGTGGTCTCGGTGGAGGTGCGCCAGGTCTCGCCCTTGACCCGCTCGCGGGTGCGGACGGTCTCCGGACGGGTCATCCACGCCTCCAGCGGCGTGGTTCCGGCACGCTTGCGCGTGGCCGTGTTCACCGCCCAGGGGGTGGTGACGGTCGCCGAGTCGATGGCGCCGCCGTCGGACTCGTAGGTGATCTGCTCCAGGAGCTGACCCTGGTACTGGGGCAGGTCCTGATGGTCGGTGCCGTCACTGGTGGTGACGGTCGAGGAGCGGGTGCCCGAGGGCAGCTTGTCGCCGTGCAGGCCGCGGAAGTAGCGGTGCTCGGTGAGTTGCTTGACGTCGTCGCCGGCGCCCTGGCGGGTGCGGACGCGCTCGTAGCCGCGGTACTGCGACCAGGTGCGGTGCTTGTTCTCGGTGAACTCGCTGTCGTCGTAGGCCCAGGCGGCGCCGCCGAGGAACTCGTAGGAGGTGACCTTGGCGGGGCTGTCGGTGACCAGGTCCTCTTCACGGACCTGGGTGACGACGTACTTGTGGAACCAGTCCTTCACCGGGTTCAGGGCGCCCTTGGGCGTCCAGTACTGCGGGAAGCAGCGCATGGTGTTGGACTCGGGGCTCGTCGGCATCCGCTTCGGCTCCAGGGCCTGGCAGTCCTTGGGCGAGTAGGTGATGCCGATACGGCCGCCGGTCTCGGTGTCGATGGCGTGAACACGCAGACGCGAGAAGGGCGGCAGGCCCTCCACCTTGTCGACGCGGTTGTCCATCTGCAGGCCGGAGAAGGTGACCTTCGGCATGTTCGCCGTGCCGCCCGCGCCGTGGCCGGTGCGGGTGATCGACTCCAGCCACAGGGCCGGCGAGGTGCCGTCACCGGTGGGCGGGTAGGTCTGCTCCAGCGTCCAGGAGTCGACCGGCTTCAGCGCGCTGCCGGAGAGCACACTCGTGCTGATCTTCGTCAGGCGCTTGGTCGACCAGAACGTCGGGGAGTACTTGTCGGTGCACTTGGCACCGGAGGCGCACTCCTGGTCCAGCGGGGTGTCCGGCCAGTTCTTGGCGTTGGCCGCGGTCCGCTTGGACTCCGCGCAGTCGAACGATGCGGTGGGAATGCAGCGTTCGGCCAGCGTGAAGCCGACGCGGCCGGCCGGCAGGACGCCGAACAGCTTGTCCGAGCGCAGACCGTAGTCGATGTGGTCGAGTTCGGCGGCGCGCGTGTAGGCGATCTGCTGGTCGGCCTTCATGTTCTGGCCGTAGAAGTTGGTCCGCTTGGTCCACCACAGGGTCATGGCGTCGCCCAGCGGGTCGACCACGTAGTCCAGGTTCCAGCGGTAGGCCTGGGAGCAGTCGGAGTCCATGAATGCGGTGGCGTGGCACGGCTCGGTCGGGTGGTTGCCGAACACCGGCACCGTCAGCGCCGAGTTGGTGACCGTGCCGTCCGGGGCGCCGGGCAGCTTGTTCAGACCGAAGTGGTACTTGGTGCCGTCCGTGGTGGTCAGGACCCAGTACTCGCCGTCCTTGGTGCCGTTGGCGGCACCGGACTTGTGCTCCAGACGGGAGCCGTCGTCGTCGGCGGGACGCCACTCGTCCGTGCCGTCCTTCTTGACGAGCTCGGTGGTGTTGCCGCCCAGCGACATCACCACGTGGTCGGAACCCCAGCACAGGTCACCGCTGTCACCGGTGTTGTTGGCCTTGAGTTCCTCGCCCTTGTCGTTCTTGATCGGGGCCTTGTCGTCCGAGCACGAGCGGTACTTGCGCTCGATGAAGCCCGGCTCGTAGTCCCAGCCCTCGGCGATCCAGGAGGACTGCGCGTTCGTGGACGCGGTGCGGCCGTCCACGGCCTGCGAGGAGTACGACAGCTCGACCTCGGGCTGCGGACCGCCGGGCACCTCGGGCGCCTCGATCGGGTAGGTCCACGCGAAGCCGCCGGAGGACGAGCCCGCCATCCAGGAACCGGAGGGCGACAGCGAGGTCGCCTCGTGGCTGCCGCCCGGACCGGAGGCCTCGGCGGCGGCGGCGAACACGGTGGGCGCCGCACTGGCGGCGGCCAGGTCCGCGGTGCCGGTGACCGTCTTCGCGGCCGGGTCGTTGGCGCCCGGCAGCGCGGTACGGGTACGGCAGCGCTCCAGCTCGGGTGTGGTCAGCGCACACGCCGGAAGACGGTAGAGCCGGAGCCGGGAGCCCCAGTCACCGCCGTAGGTGTCCTTGATCGACGCGTAGTCCAACTCCAGTTCGACGGAGCCGGACGCGGCGGGTGCCAGGCCGTTGTCGGCGGGTGCCGCGGTGAACAGCACGCCCTGCACGCCGGCCTTGCGGGCGGCGGCGGTGTCCTTCACCTGGACCTGGACGGCGGTGCCGGCGGCCGCGGTGGCCCGCTTCGGGGCCAGGCCACGGGTGCGCAGGCCCTTCTTGGCGGCGGCTGCCGCGGTGGCGGTCTGGCGGGCCTTCACCATGCCGGTCTGCACGGCGGTCCGGCCCTTGATCCCCGGGGCGGCCGGGGTGGTGCCGGTGGTCAGCGGCGCCTTCTTGGGCAGCTTGTCACGGCTGTCGGTCACCAGCGTCGTGAACGTGCCTGTCGCGATCTTGCCGGCCGCGGGCTTGAAGGTGCCCTCGGCGTCGTCGCGGGTCTTCGTACGCTTCTTCTCGAAGTCACGACCGGGAACGGATCGGTCGCGTTTCACATCTGAGATCCGGGTGCTTCCGTCGGCGGCGCTCGCGTCGTCGGGTATCAACCCGATGAACAGGACAAGCCCGACGAACAGGGACACGGATCTGTGCCAGTGGCCGAAATAGCGTAACTGTCTTATCAGTTGGTCCACTAAAGGACCTCCCCCTTACTCACTCTCTGTGATCACTCTGTGTGATCGAGTGTTGAACGGTCAGACAGTAAGCGTTGTCGATCAGCCTGACAAGCAAAGTTGAGGCAATGCGACAATCCCCACTTTGACTATGCGTTAGTAAAGATATCCCCTGGTTGGCATGTACTGTTCGGCCTCGCGGCCCATGTGAAGGGGCTCGCAGCGGACCCCCGTGAGGGGCCCGCGCGGCAACGACTCCGGGGGGATTCGCCCATGCCAGAAACATCCCGAAGACAGCGCCCGGCCAGGCGCTCGGCGCGGGCCGCGCTCGTCGCGGTGCTCGCCGGCGGGACGATCGGGCTGACACCGCTGACCACCACGACGGCCACCGCGGCCGACACCGACCCGACGGTGGCCGTGAACGCCGAGGAGCGCGCACTCCAGCAGGCCGCCAAGAGCGGCAAGCCCGTGGAAGTGGTGTCCGCCCGCACCGAGACCAGTGAGACGCAGGCCTTACCCAACGGCAACCTGCGCACCACCCAGCACACCATGCCCGTCCGCGTGAAGCGCGAGGGCACCTGGACCCCGGTGGACACCACGCTCACCGAGGCCGCCGGCCGGATCTCGCCCAAGGCGGCACCCGGCCGCGTCACGTTCTCCGCCGGTGGCGACACCCGTCTGGTGACCCTCGCCGACCAGGGCGGCGAGCTGTCCCTGACCTGGCCGAAGGCCCTGCCCGAGCCGGTCCTCGAAGGGGCCACCGCCACCTACCGGGAAGTCTTCCCGGGCGTGGACCTGGCCGTGAAGGCCAGTCTGGACGGTTTCAGCCAGGCGCTGATCGTGAAGACGCCCGAGGCGGCCGACCGGCCGGAGCTGAAGGAAGTCGGCTTCGGTCTGCAGACCAAGGGCCTCGACGTACGCAAGGACGCCGAGAACGGCACCCTGAGCGCGGTGAACGCGGCGGGCCAGACCGTGTTCGCCTCCTCCACGGCACGGATGTGGGACTCGTCGGGGACGACGGAACAGGCCCCGGCCCAGCCGCTGACGACGGCGAAGTCGGGCGCCCGCACGGCGAGCGCCCAGGCAGCGCCCACCGCGGGGGCCGTCTCCGACCCGTCACCGCTCACCCCGGGCACCAAGAGCAGCCAGGTCGGCGTCGAGGTCACCGACGACGAGATCGTCCTGATGCCGGACCAGAAGCTGCTGAACGCGCCGGACACCGAGTTCCCGGTCTACATCGACCCGCGGATGACCGGTACCCGCGAGGCCTGGACGATCGCCTACAAGCCGCACCCGAAGGACAGTTACTGGAACGGCACCGGCTGGGACGGCGGTACCACCAGCGAGGCGCGCGTCGGCTACGAGAACTCCACGGGCGGCACGGCCCGCTCCTTCTTCCGCGTGGGCTCGAAGTTCCTCGCCGGCGTGAAGGTGATCGACGCGCAGTTCCAGATCACCGAGACGCACTCGTGGTCCTGCACGCCCAAGCCGGTGGAGCTGTGGCTGACCGGCGGCATCAGCAAGAACACCACCTGGTCCGCGCAGCCCTCCTGGTCGACCCGACAGGACAGCCGCAGCTACGCCCACGGCAACGAGGACTACGGCTGCGCCAACGCGGCCGTCGACTTCACCGCCAAGGACGCGGCGGTCAAGGCGGCGGCCGGCAAGTGGTCGAACATCACCTTCGGTCTGCGGGCCCCGCAGAGCGCGGAGGACAACAAGGACGAGTACAGCTGGAAGAAGTTCAAGCCGGACGCCAAGCTGATCGTCGAGTTCAACCGTCCGCCGAAGGCCCCGTGGGCGCTGGACACCATCCCCAGCACCAAGGTCAGCACCACCGAGTGCGGCAACGGCTCGTCCTACGTCACCCTCGGCAACACGGACGTGACGCTGACCGCGCAGGTGTGGGACCCGGACGGCGGTGACGTCAACGTCCAGTTCCACCTGTGGGCGACCGGCAAGCACGACACCTCGCCCGGGGTCTTCTTCGACAAACGGGTGAAGGTCACCGTCAAGGCGAGCGACTCCAAGGGCGCGCGGGCGAAGGTGGTCGTGGGCAAGGACCTGCTGACGAAGTACATCGGCGCCAGCAACGGGCAGTTCTCCTGGAAGGCGCAGGCCGAGGACATCGCCAACGGCCTCGCCTCCGACTGGACGCCGACGCAGGGCGCACCGGGCTGCCGCTTCGGGTTCGACCCGAAGGCGCCGACCGTGATGCCGACCGTCGACTCCAAGGACGACCTGTTCCCCGAGACCACGGCCGACATGGAGCCGGTCGAGGGCGCGCTGGCCCGCACCAAGGGCGTGTTCGAGTTCGGTGCCAACGGCGAGTCCGGCGCGACGGAGTACCTGTACGGCCTGGACCGCACCCCGCCGAGCAGCCCGGCCAAGCCCACGGTCAAGGGCGGCCCGGCCACGGCGGAGATCACCCCGCTCACCCCGGGACCGCACACGCTGTACGTGCGGATCGTGGACGGGGGCGGCAACCCCGGCCCGATCTACCCGTACCGCTTCTACGTCAAGAGCCCCGGCGTGACGGACAAGCCCGGTGACGTCAACGGCGACGGCATGCCGGACTTCTTCGCGGTCGACGGCACCAGCAACCTGCGTCTGTACGGCGGTACGGGCGCCGGCAAGGTCGCGACGATGATCCCGCTGTCCTCCGGCGGCGGCTGGAACGGCTCCCTGCTGACCCACCGCGGCGACTGGACCGACGACTTCTACGAGGACCTGGTGGCCCGCCGCCCGGACGGCAAGCTGTGGCTGTACCCGAACAACGGCCAGGGCGAGTTCACCGAGGACACCAAGCAGGAGGTGTACTTCTTCCCGGACCCGGAGACGGAGACGGCGATCGACCCGGCGACCATCAAGCAGATCGTCTCGATCGGTGACGTCACCCCGGACAGCGAGTCGTCCAACCCGGACTTCGTCGCGGTCATCGGCGACCAGCTGTGGTTCCTGCCGGGCTACGCCTACGGCACGATCGACTCGGGCTACCTCATCGGCAACAGCGGCTGGGGCAAGATGCAGCTCGCCTCGCCCGGTGACGTGGACGGCGACGGCTTCACCGACCTGATCGCCCGCAACACCGAGAACGGCGAGCTGTACCTGTACCACGGCCGCAGCCGCGGCGACGCGGACGGCGACGGCGTCCCCGACGGCGGGACCGACCCGGCCTCGCTGGGCGTTCCGGCCAACCGCACGGTCTACGCGACCGGTTGGACCACGACGGCCCGCCCGCTGTTCACCGCCCCCGGTGACACCGACGGCGACGGCGTCTCCGACCTGTGGACCACGACAGCGAACACCTCGGCGGGCCTGGAGTTCGTCCCCGGCCGCAAGACCGGGGTGGTGGGCACGCCCGTCGTCGTGGGCGGCACCGGCTGGCAGGCGATCAAGCTGATCTCCTGATCCGCCTCCCGGGAGGACCGGGATCTGCCGATTGGCGCCGGGGCCAGGGCCTGACCTGACCCCGGCGCCACTTCACAGTGGAGGAAAGCGAACGGAGTGGCGTGTCCGCCCTGGTGACAGGGTGGGCGGAGGAGCGCGAAGTGGTGACTGACGAAGTCGTGATGGCCCTGGAGCGGGCCGGGCTCGTGGTCCGGGACGACTGCGGTGACCCGGGAGGGTTCATCCCTCCCGTGGTGACCGGCCAGCTGGCCGGCGTCATGCCCTGGGACATCAGCGGTGCGGCCTCGGCGGACATCGACGACCCGGAGCTGCACCGGAAGGCGAACGCCGACTGGTACCGGCTGGCGGTCGAGGAGGGGCTCTTCCGGGCGGAGGACCCCCGGTTCTTCCTCGGCACCGGCTCGTCCTGGGTGTGCGTGGAGCTGAGGTCCGACTGGGACGTCATGGGAGTGGGTGCCGCCGGTCCGCTGGGCAGCGCCCACTGCCGTCCCGAGTTCCGCATGCTCTCGCTGGACGGGAACGTCCTGCTGGGCGCGACCACCGGTCAGTCCTCGGTCGACACGGTCGTGGTGAAGGACCCGCACCGGTCCGAGATCCTGCGGAAGTTCGCCGCGGGAGTGGCGGAGTCGGACTCCGGCCTCTGCGGCCCACAGGAGAAGGCGGCCGCTCGCCTCTGGCTCGACAGCCACCCCGTTCCCGGGGAGTGACCTGACGGAAGAAAGCGGCGATGCCCCCGGCCGACAGCCAGTCGGCCGGGGGCCGCCCCGGGTGTCGGACAGTTTTGGGTGGCAGGGCGGGCCCATGGCGCGCC